>JAFADX010000062.1 GCA_023424475.1 Pseudomonadota bacterium | reverse complement strand
CCGCCACGGCCGGCGCGGGAGCGGCCGCGAGGTCGCCCAGCGCCGGCGCGGCCGGGCGCGCGGCCTCCGGCGCATCCAGCACCACGCTCTCGAGGATGAAGGTCAGGTGTCGCCCGATCCCGTCGGGCTGCGACTGCCGCGCGGGCCGGATCTCGATGTCGTGGTAGCCGGGCGGGCCGTCCAGCGTCACCTCGATGGGCACGGGCACCGCGATGTCGGCCACGGGCAGGGCAGTGTCGGCCAGCCGGATCCCGTCGCAGGCAAGGGTCAGCCGCTGCCCGCCGAGGCCGTTGCGCACCACCAGGCGCGCGTGGCGGCGGCCGGCGGCGCCGCTGTAGACGCGCAGGATCGTCACCGGCCCCATGGACCAGCGGAACGGGGCATCGAGGCCGAGATGCGGATAGGGCCCTTCGGCATTCTCGCTGGCCCCGGCGACGAGGTTCCAGGCGCCGTCGGCCGGCAGGGCGTCTTCGGTCAGCGGCGCCGGCCGGGGCGGCGGCGCCAGGGGTGCAAGAAGCCGCTCGAGCCGGTCGGGGGGCATCAGCGCGGTGCGCCGGATCAGCACCTCCAGCCCCTCCCGCTGCGGGTCGAACAGGCCGCGCAGCGCCGAGAGCGGCCGGCTGGCATCGGCCCAGTCGAAGGTCTGGCGGTTCTCCGCCCGTCCGACGCGCAGGTAGTGCTCGAAGGGGTTGCCGCCATGCTCGCGCGCATCGGCGTAGCGCGAGAGGTAGAAGGCCGGGTCGAAGAAGGGGTTGGGCGCATAGCCCTGCTTCCAGCCGACATACATGAAGTGCTCGACCGGATCGACGAGGCGCTCGCGCGGGTGGAGCGCACGGTACCAGTCCTCGAAGAACAGGCCGGAGCCGCGCACCAGCCCGGTCACCTCGGCCACGCGGCGGGGGTGCTCGACCACGCCGGGGCGGAAGTTCTCCTGGAAGAAGCGCGTCGAGCGGTCGGCCCTGCCGTGGGTGCAGCCGATGCGCCACCATTCGTGGAAGCAGAGCGCCTCCTGGTTCGTCGACATCCCGCCCTGGGAATAGACCGCGACAACCGCGTTGGCATGATGGAAGCGCGCGCCGGCCGCGCGCATGCGGAACATCAGGTCGTGGTCGGCCGCGATGCGGAAGCCGATGTCGTAGGGATTGGCGAGCAGCACCGCGGTGCGGGTGAAGGTCGCCTGGTGGCAGGGAATGCCGCTCAGCCAGCCGAAGGAGAAGTCCCCGGCGCGCAGCCGCGCCCAGGTCTGCTCGAAGTCCGCCGCCTTGTGCAGCACCATCGCGCCGTCCAGCAGCCGGTAGAGATGATGCCCGATGACGAAGTCCGCATCCGCCGGGACGTCGCGCATCGCGTGCTCGATCGCCTGCGGGTCGGCGAACCAGTCGCCGGCGTTCATGAAGATGATCCACTCGCCCGAGGCCAGCGCCGCCGCCTTGTTCATGGCGTCGTAGGGACCCCGGTCCCTGCCGCTTTCCCACCGCGTCACCCCCGAGGCCGGGTCGCGCAGGATGGCGACGGTGCCGTCGGTCGAGCCGCCGTCCACCACCAGCACCTCCTTCTCCATCCAGGTCTGGCGGGCGATGGAGCGCAGCGTGCCGGGCAGGTCCGTCGCGGCGTTCAGGGTGACGATGGCGACCGTCACGAGGGGGCGCGTCATGCCCTCCCTCACGCGATCATCGCGAGGGAGGCCTCGCGCAGCAAGGTGGTGTCGGCGCCGCGCGGCGCGGAGATGTAGTCGAGCAGGCGGCCGCGCCGGTCGCGGTCCCAGCGCTCGAAGCCGGCCTCGATCCCCTGCCGCGCCCGCCGCCCGAGTTCGGGCATGCGCGAGAGGTCGAGCGGCGCCGGCTGGCGCGGCGGGAAGAGCAGCCCGTTCACGCCGTGGGTGATGTATTCGTTCATCGTCGGGCTGTCGGCGGCGATGACGCACTGCCCCCGCGCCATGGCCTCGAGGAAGGACATCCCGATCCCCTCATGCAGCCGCGGCGCGACGTAGCCCGCGAAGCCGCGCGTCAGCGCATCGAGCGCGGCGCGGTCCTCGAACCAGGTCGAGGTGGTGATGCGGTAGCGCGCGATCTCCTCGGCCGGCGGCGGTTCCGGCGTGCCGTAGGTCGGGTCGAGGTGCAGGTGCAGGTGGATCCGCCCGGAGAAGTCGGCCGGCAGCAGGCGGCGCACCTCCGGCCAGCCGAGCTCCCGCCGGCGCTGCCAGAAGAACAGCGACTGCGGCTCCGGGCCATCGACCGGCACCTGGCTCGCCGGGTCGGGCATGTATTCGAAGCAGGCGGTCTCGAGGCCGCGCTTCAGCAACTGCAGATGCAGCGTCCGGCTGAAGCAGACGATGCGCATCCGCCCCGCGATGGCGCGCCAGAAGGCGTCCTTCGCCATGCGCGCGGAATCGAGCATCGGGTAGAAGGTCACCTGCGCGGAAGGCTCCGCCGCCGCCACCGCCGCGGCGAGGCTCTCCATCTGCCAGATGTGGATGGCCTCGTAGCCGCGCGCGACGATGTCCGCCACGTCGAGCGCCGCGCCGCCCGCCCAGCTGTCGTCGAAGAAGCAGTCCATCTCCCCCCAGGCCGCGCGCAGGATGTCCTGCATGAAGCGGGAGGAGGCGGTGCGCTGGTGATAGGAATGGCCGAGGAAGGCGATGCTCACGCGTCCTCCTCCGTCGCCCGGTCGAGCAGGCCGATCCGCTGCGCATGCCGCAGCGTGAAGAAGAGCGCGGTATGCATCTCCGCCGCCGCGGCGATGCGGGCGGGCTCATGGTCCGTGGCGGCGCGGGACGCGGTGCGCGCCGCCTGCAGCAGCGCCGCCGCCGCGCCGGGCGCCTCGGGC
>JAFADX010000059.1 GCA_023424475.1 Pseudomonadota bacterium | reverse complement strand
CTGGCGGCGATCCCCGCGACGATCGGCGAGAAGGGCGCGCCGCCCCTGCCGCCGGCGATCGGGCCGGCCGCCGGCGCCGAGGTGCCCTCCGTCGTGATCGCGCCGGCCGATGCCGCCACGGTGCTGCTCGACGGCGGGGACGCCCTGGCGGCGACCTCCTCGGCCGTGCCCGGCCTCGCCCTCGCCGCCGGCATCCAGGCGCGGCTCGAGGCCGTGGGCGCCGCGACCTCGATCGACCACGCCTCCCGGGACGAGGCGATCGCCTGGCGTGACCGGCTCGATGCCGCGCTGCAGGCCTCGGCGACCGACGCGGCCGTGCTCGCCCGCAGCTACCCCGTCGAAGGCCATGCCCTGTGGGTCGCGGTCACCGCGCTGCGGGACGAGCTCATGGCGGATTACAACGACCGCATCGGCCGTCTGCCGGCGGTGCGGATCCTGCCCGCGCGCGCCGGCGTCGCTTCGGCCTGGGCCATTGCGCTCGATCTCGTCGGCGACGATCCCGCAGCCGTCGTGCCGATGCTGCTCGACCTGGTCCGCCGCAACGACATCCGGACCCCCGCCGCGGTGCCGGCCGACCTGCCGTTGGAATACCTCGCGTGACCGAGCAGCGGATCACCTTCGAGATCGGCGGCGAGGCCTTCCACGATTGCGTCCGGTTCAACCTGACGCGCTCGCTCGAAGAGATCGCGGCTTCCTTCGATCTCGAGATCTACGACCGCGTCCGCGGCGGCGGCGTGGCACTCGCGACCGGCCGCGCGCAGACGCGGCGGGAGGCGGTCCGGCAGGGCCAGGCCTGCATCGTCCGGATCGACGACGAGGTCGTGCTCGTCGGCTTCATCGACGATGCGAAGGTCAGCTGGACGGGCGATGCCATGCGGTTCTCGATCGTCGGCCGCGATCGCACCGGCGACCTGGTGGATTGCGCCGCCGCGCCCGATGGCCCGGCCGAGTACCGCAACCTCACCGTCACCGAGATCGCGACGCGGATCTGCCAGCCCTTCGGGATCCCGGTGCGCGCCGACACCGATGTCGGCGCCGCCATTCCCGTCTTCAGCCTGGATGCGTCCGAGACCGCGCTCAGCGCCATCGAGAAGGCGGCGCGCCAGCGCGCGGTGCTGATCGTCTCGGACGGCGTCGGCGGCCTCGTCCTCACGCGCGGCGGCGCCGGCCGTGGCCCGGCGCCGCTGCGGACGCCCGGCAATGTCGAGAAGTCGGTCGCGCGGTTCTCATGGAAGGAGCGGTTCCGCGACTACTATGTAAAGGGCCAGACCCGCGGCGCTGCCGGAAACCGCCTGGACGGCACGGCCGGACCGCTGACCGCCGCCACGCCGCCGGCGGCGACCTCGACCAGGCCTGCGGTGCGCGAACGCGCCGGCGTGGTGATGACCGGCCGCGCGAGGGACGAGGAGGTCGGGCGCTACCGCCCCACCGTGCAGCTCGCCAAGACGCAAAGCGGCGGCGCCTCGGTCCAGACCCAGGCGGAATGGCGGATGCGCGTCGCACGCGCGAAGTCCGAGGCCCTGACCTACACGGTGCTGGACTGGCGGGCCGGCGAGGAGCGGAAGCTGTGGCGCCCGAACGAACTGGTCGCAGTGACGGATCCCTTCGCCGGGATCTCGGGCGACATGCTCGTCTCCTCGGTCATCTATTCGCTCGAGGCGGAAGGCGCCGTCACGGAGATCGAGCTCGTCGGGCCTGAGGCCTACGACCTCGAACCGATCGAACCTCGCCGCCGCGGCCGCCAGGCGCGCCGCAGGGGCGGCTCCGGCGGGGACAGCCGGGCAAACGAACTGACAGCGGGGGCGGTGCGCCGTGGATCGTGAAACAGCGGCCGCACTGCGCGGCATGGCGGTCCGCGGCGTCGTCTCGGCCGTGCGGGACGGCGGTGTGGTGCAGGCCGTTGACGTCGAGACGCATGACGGCGTCGTGCGCTCCGGCGTCGAGGTGCTGCAGCAGTACGGCTTCACCTCTCATGCGCCGGCCGGGGCGCTGGTCGTGCTGGTCGCGCTGGGCGGGGATGAGGGCGACCAGGTCGCCCTGCCGGTTGCCTGCCCATCGGGGCGCATGGCGGGCCTGGCGGCGGGCGAGGTCGCGATGCACGACGACGCGGGCAACCGCGTCCACCTCAAGAGCGGCGGGACCATCGAGATCCAGGGCGCGACAAAGCTGCTGGTGAAGGTCGGCGGGACGGAGCTCGAGGTGACGGCCGCTGGGGTCGCCATCAAGGGCAACCTCACCGTGGACGGCGCCATCGAGGCGACCGGCGACATCACGGCAGGCACCATCAGCCTGCAGGAACACGTGCACGGCGGCGTCGAAAGCGGCAGCGGACAGACCGGCACGCCGTCCTGACGCCCCTGCCCAGGGGCAGGGGCTTTCGGCGCCGCGCGCGCCATCCTCGGTGCCATGCTCGACTTCGCCCTGCGCTACGACCCCATGACGCGCACCTGCGATTTCGCGACCGCGGGCGGCGATATTGCCCTCGACGCGACGCCGGCGACGCCGATGCTCATCGCGCTCGGCTGCGATCGCCGCGCCCGGCCGGACGATGTCCTGCCCGACGATTCCCGCCCCGCCGCCGATACGCTGACAGTCCTCGGCCGCCGCCGCGGCTGGGTCGGTGACGCGCTGGACCGCCTTGGTCGTCGCATCGGCTGCCGCCTCTGGCTGCTGGCCCGCGCGAAGCAGACCGAGGAAACCCGGCTGCGGGCGATCGCCTACGCTGAGGAAGGCCTGGGCCGCTGGTCGGAGGAGCACGCCATTCCCGTCGCGGTCGAGGCGCAGTGGCTGGGCCGGAACCTCCTCGGCCTGAGGGTGACCGCCGGCCGCACGATGATCGAGCTCCGCCAGGCGGTCGGCGGATGACCTGGCCGCTGCCGACGCCGGATGATCTCGTTGCCCGCGCCGCCGGCGAGATCGAGCGCCGCTGGCCCGATATGGACGGACGCTCGTCCAACACCGCTGCTGGCGTGCTGTCCCGGACCGTCGCGAAGACCGTGTACGAAGCCTGGCTCGAACAGCGGCGCCTGGCGGAGGAACTGCTGCCCGACACCGCCAGCGATTGGCTCGACCGGCATGTCGGCCTTTGGGGCCTGTCCCGCCTGCAGGCCACCGCCGCGACCGGACCCGTGCTGCTGACCGGCACCGCAGGCACCGTGGTGCCTTCCGGGATCGCGCTGCGCGGCCCAGCCGGCGCGCGCTACACCACGACCACGGGCGGCACCATCGGCGTGGGCGGGAGCCTCGAGGTCGAGGTCCGCGCCGACGACGCGGGAACCGCCGGCAATGCCGATGAGGGGACGGTGCTGGATCTGGTCTCGCCGATCGCCGGCCTCTCGCCGCAGATCGCGACGGTGCAGGCGGACGAGGTCACGGGTGGCAGGCCGGCCGAGACCGACGACGCGCTGCGGGTGCGCCTGCTCGCGCGGATCCGTCAGCCGCCGCGCGGCGGCGCCGCCACCGATTACGAGGTCTGGGCGCGCGACGCCGGCGGCATCGGCTATGTCTCGGTGCGGCCGCTGGGCATGGGCGCCGGCACGGTCGGCGTCATCGTCGCGCTCGACGGCCCCGCCGAAGCCCAGGCCGGCGACATCGCGCGGGTCGAGGCGAGCATCGAGGCATCGAGGCCCGTCACGGCCTCGGTCTACGTCCTGGCGGCGACGCTGCTGCCGGTGCCGCTGACGATCGCGCTCTCGCCCGACACGGTGCAGGTGCGCGGGGCCGTGCAGACGGCGCTCGAGCTCTTCTTCCGGACCGAGGCCGCAATCGGCGTCGCGATCCCGCTCTCGCGCATCTCCGAGGCGATCTCATCGGCTGGCGGCGAGTACAGCCACCGCATCGTCAGCCCCACCGACGCGATCGAGCCGGCAATCGCCGAGCTGCCCATCCTCGGCACCATCACCTGGAGCGTGTGATGTCGCGCTCCGTCGACCAGGTCCTGCGCGGCCTCCTCGCGGACCTCCCGCCTGGCTGGGCTTTCCGGCGCGACGTTGACAGCACCGGCGCCGGCCTGCTTCGCCCGCTGGCGGCCGAGATCTCGGCTCTCGGCAGGAGCATGTACGGCCTCCTCGAGGAGGCCGACCCGCGCACGGCGGCGTTGATGCTCCTGGATTGGGAGCGGGCTTTCGGCTTGCCCGACGAATGCAGCGCGCCACTCACCCTGATCGCCGCGCGTCGCTCCGCTCTCGTGGCGCGGATCACCGAACGGCTGAGCCCGACGCCGGCCTCCCTGATCGCGCTGGCGGCCGCGCATGGCGTGCGGGCAACGATCGTCGAGCATCGCGTCCACACCTGCGAGGACAGCTGCGAGGACCCGATCTGCGATGAGGGCTGGGCCTACGCCTTCACCATGTGGAGCTCCGGCCGCGTGGTGCTCGAGCGCAGCTGCGAGGACGACTGCGAGCAGCCGCTGCAGGTCTGGACCACCATGCCGCATGAATGCGCGGTGCGGCGGGCCTCGCCCGCGCATGTCGTGCCGCTGTTCGGCAGCTTCCAGGACGAATGGGAATTCCGCGAGGGCCTGCCGGCCGGTGCGACCTTTACTCGCGCGGGCACGGCCTCACGGCTGAACGCGCGCGGCCAGATTGAGGTGATGGCGGCCGACGTGCCGCGCCTCGGCTACGACCCGGCGCTGACCTACAACCGGGTGCCGATGCCGTGGATGGACGGCCTGGTCGCCGGCGACACCGCCTCGATGCCGACCGGCTGGTCACGCGTCGCGCCAGGCGGATGGGTATGGCAGACGGCCGGCTTCGGGGTCGAGGACGAGATCCCCTACATCGACCTGAGGCTCTACACGCCGGGCACGGGCAACCAAAACAACGCGAGCATCACCATCGCCTCCGCGATGCCGTTCCTGGCCGGCGAGACGTGGACCGCTGGTGTCCTGCTGCGCCTCGTCGCCGGTGACGTCGCACCTTTCCAGACCCGCATCTTCATCGCAGGGGTCGGGGGCGGCGGCCTCACGGTGGCGTCGCCCACGACGGCACCGCTGCGCGAGCAGCTCCGGACGCGGTCAGTCACGTTCGCGACCACGCCGGCCAATCAGACGATGCAGCTCGCGTTGTTCACGCCCGCGACCGGCTCGTCCGGCGACGTGACGATCCGCGTCGGCTTCCCGGCGCTCAATCCGGGCGGGGGATCGGTCCTCGCCGCGCCGGGCGTTGATGCGCTGATCCCGCGCCTGGCGGGCATTCCGCAGTATGGCCTGCTCGGCCTGATGGTGGATGCCGCCGAGGGCGAGGATCTCCGCCTCGCCGTGCCGGATGGCCGCTACGACGCCGACATCGTCGCCGCCGATGCGGCGGGTGTTGTCGGCAGCTATGCCGCGCCGGGCTTGATCTCGATCGGCGGCAGCCTGGCCGTGCAGCTCCCGCCGGCAGCCACTGGCGCCGGCGCCATCCACCTCCGCAACCTCATTCTCCGAAAGGTCGCCTGATGCAGCGCGTCACGCGTTCGACGGCCGTGCCCGTCATGCCAGCCCCGCCGGCGAGCCCGGGCACGCCGGGCTTCTTCACCGGCGGGGATCCCGTCTCGGACACGCCCGCCACCGTGCCGGGTTTCGAATGGCACAACGGCATGCAGGAAGTGGTCGTCCTGTCCTTCGAGGACAGCGGCATCGCGCCGGACGCCAACGTCCACACCCAGATGCGCGACCACGTCCGGCGCATGGCGGGCGGCAACGTCACGGCCCTGACGGCCGCGGCGGTGCTGACGCCCGACCACGCCGGCGTGGTGTCCATCGCCATCGCGGCCAACCAGACCTTCACCCTGCCGGCGGCGAACGCGGCCAACGGTCGGCCGATCCGCATCAACCTGGTCCGCACCGACACCACCGCCTTCACCGCGACGATCCAGCGCGCGGGCACCGACACGATCGAGGGCCTGACGAGCATCACCCTGCCGGTCGGCGGGCGCCTGACGCTGGTCTCGGACGGCGTCTCGGCCTGGCTCCTGGTCGCGCGCAGCACGGCGATGACCTCCATGCAGGTGTTCACCGCCGGGGGCACCTTCACGGTTCCGCCCGGTGTCTTCCGGGTGCGGGTGACTTGTACCGGGGGCGGCGGTGCCGGTTCGGGCAGCACCACCAGCGGTGGCGGTGGCGGTGGCTCTGCCGGGCAGACGGCCATCGGCTACTACGACGTGACGCCGGGCGACGCCATCCCGGTCACGGTGGGGGCTGCGGGCGTGGGTGGCGCCGGCAATGGCGGGAACGGCGGCACCTCCTCCTTCGGCGCCTATTGCTCGGCATCGGGAGGTATCGGCGGCACCAGCGCGACAGGCGCCGGCGGGCGCAGCAACGTCGTCGCGGTAGGAGGCCAGATCCTCCTGACTGGCGGCGACGGCACGGACGGCACATCCGGCACGGGACAGGGGATCATGGGCGGTGCTGGCGGAGCCTCCTGTTGGGGCGGTGGCGGACGTGGCGGGGCTTTCTCCGGCGGCGGCGGGCAGGCTGGGCGCACGCCCGGTAGCGGCGGCGGCGGCGCCTACGCCGCCGGCGTCACGGGCGCGGCCAATGGCGGCAACGGCGCCGGCGGCATCGTCGTCGTGGAGTACTGAGCATGCAGACCTATGCCCACATCGCCGGCGGCATCGTCGTCGAGCTGATCGAGATCCCGGATGACGGCCCGCCGATCGAGGCGCGGTATCACCCCGACCTGGTCGCGCAACTCGTGCCGGTGCCCGCCGGCGTGGAGGTTGCCGAGCGATGGACCTGGGACGGCCAGGCATTCGCCGCGCCGCCACCGCCGGCGCTCGTCGTGCCGGCGAGCATCTCGCGCCGGCAGCTGCTGCTCGCGATGGCGGGCGCCGGGCTGATCACCGATGCCGAGGCGCTGGCGGCCGCGACGACCGGCGCGGTCCCCGCGGCGATCGACGCGGTCTTCGCGCAGCTGCCCGCAGCCGAGGCTCTGGCCGCGCGGATCACCTGGGCGACGATGGGCGTGGCGGAGCGCGACCACGCGCTGATCACCGCGCTGATCGCGGCCGGGCTTGCCACCTCGGCCGAGGTCGATGCCCTGTTCGTCGCCGGGGCGGCGATCCCGTGATCCGGGAAGTCGCAATCGTGTTCTGGGCGGCCGCCTGGTGGCGGCTGCGCGGCACCGCGCGGGCCGAGGCCTGGCTTGCGCTGCCGGGCGGTGGCCAGGCCGCGCGGGCGATCTGCGCCGCGATGATGGCCGCGCCAACGGCTCTCGCGGATTGGCGGCTGGCGGGGCTGCTCGGCCTGGCGCTGTTCGCCGGCATGGTGGCCGCGGGCTGGGGCGAG
>JAFADX010000034.1 GCA_023424475.1 Pseudomonadota bacterium | reverse complement strand
CACCCATCCAGGATACTGTCGTTGGGTGGCCGGGTGGGGGTGCGGGCCGGTGCCGTCCGATCGAAAAGAGCGCTAGAGCCGTTCCCGTTCGCCCTGGCTCACGGCAACGTCCCCAGCCCTTTGTTCCTGCGAGCATCTTCATCCGATCAGGTGATTCCACCTGATCGGGATCTGCTCCGGGCAGGGACGGGGAGGCCATCGCCTCCCCTGCCCCATATCAGGCCGCGGCGAGCGCGGTCCGGATCTCGGCCACCGCCTCCTCGATCATCGGCGCCGTGACATCGAGATGCGTGCAGGCGCGCACCCGCCCGCCGAGGCCGCTCACCGCCACGCCGCGCTTCTGCAGCTTCGCCTGCAACTGTTCGACCGTCATGCCGGCGCCGCGGATGTCGAAGAACACCAGGTTGGTGTCCGGCTCCTCGACCTCCACGCCCTGGATCTGCCGCAGGCCGCGCGCGAGGGCCTTGGCGTTCGCGTGGTCCTCGGCCAGCCGGTCGATGTTGTTGTCGAGGGCGTAGATGCAGGCCGCCGCGCAGATGCCGCCCTGGCGCATCGAGCCGCCGAGCCGCTGCTTCCAGCGCCAGGCACGGCCGATGAAGTCCCGGCTGCCGCAGAGCACCGCGCCCAGCGGCGCGCCGAGGCCCTTGGTGAAGTCGAGCCAGACGGAATCGAAGGAGGCGACCATCTCCTTCGCCGGGATGCCCGCCGCCACGCAGGCGTTCATCAGCCGCGCGCCGTCCATGTGGGTGGACCAGCCCTGCTCGTGCGCAACGGCCGCCACCTCGTTCAGCTGGATGAGCGGCCAGACGGCGCCGCCGCCGATATTGGCCGTCTGCTCGACTTCGAGCAGCCGCTGCGGCGGCGCATAGCGCGTGCGCGGGCGGATCACCCCGCGCACGTCCTCGGCGGTGAACATGCCGCGGGGCCCGCGCATCGGCAGGATCTGCACGCCGGTCAGCGCGGCATGGGTGCCGCCCTCGGAATGCAGGATGTGGCTGGTCTCATGGGCGATGACCTCGTCGCCCTTGCCGCAATGGGTGAGGATCGCGATCACGTTGCACATGGTGCCCGAGGGCAGGTAGACGGCCGCCTCCTTGCCCGTGAGCTCGGCCATGCGGTCGCAGAGTTCGTGCACCGTCGGGTCGTCGCCGTGCTGCTCGTCGCCGACCTCGGCGCGCATCATCGCTTCCTTCATCGCGGGCGTCGGGCGCGTCTGCGTGTCGGAATAGAGGTTGATGCGGACGGGCGGCGCGCCGGCGGCGGGCCGCGTGGGGGAGAAGTCCATGGAGGCGGTGGTGCGCTCGTAAGCCATGTTCTGCCTTCGCTTGCGGGCCGGAAGGGTCGGGGTGACCGGGCCTTGCGCGCAGGTTAGCAACGAAGGTCCGTTTCGCCGAATTCGGCCCGGGCTCCTCGCCCCACCGATGCCGCGAAGAGTTTTCGTGCCTGACCCGGCACCGGTTCGTTTCGCTTCCGCTATGCTCACGCAGCAGGCCCGGCTGGGCGCTGCGGGAGATGCGCGACCGATGCAGCCTGCAGCGACCGGCCCTACCGAGATCCACGGCCTCCAGGCGATGCGCGGCCTCCCTGCCTGCCTCCAGCCCGACGGACAGATCGAATCAGATCTCTCCCGCGTCGCGGAAGACCACACGATTCACGCAGGTCGCAAAGCGCTCTAGCCCATTGTTTCTGCGAGCATCTTCACCCGATCAGGTGACTCCACTTGATCGGGATCCGCTCCAGGCTGCCGGCCCACAAGGCCGTTGCGCGGCAGGCGCGGATCACCGAGCCTTGCCGGCCGGGAAGGAGATCTCGCCATGGTGCAGATCCGCAAGCTCGCCCTCCTGCGCGAGCAGGCCTTTTCGGAGATGGGTGCCGACGGGGCATGGCCGGTGGTCCGGGCCGTGGCGCTGGCCGCCATCGCAAACCCCTTCGCCGGGCGCTACGTGCGCGACCTCGCCACCCTCATCGACGCGGGCGCCGTGCTGGCCGAGCGCGTCGCGCCCGAATTGCTCCGCCTGCTCGGGGGGCCGCCGGTCTCCTACGGCAAGGGCGCCATCGTCGGGACCGGCGGGGAACTCGAGCACGGCCATGCGCTGCTGCATCCGCGCATGGGCAAGCCCCTGCGCGCGGCGATCGGCGGCGGTGAGGCGCTGATCCCCTCCGCGGTCAAGATCGGCGCGCCGGGCACGCCGCTCGACCTGCCGCTGGGCCACAAGGACGACGCCTGGTCGCGCGGGCACTTCGACGCCATCACCGTTTCGCTGGGCGACGCGCCGCGTCATGACGAGATCCTGGTGGTCATCGGCCTGGCCGACGGCGGCCGGCTGCTCCATCGCATCGGGGAGGGCGCGCCGCGCTGATCGCGCCGGCATCCATGGCGTGTGACGGCCGTCACGCACCTGCCGCGGCGATGATCGTAACCCTGCGGCCGCAGCGCAGGGCCGCCGGGCGGCCCGTTTCGGCAGGGACTGGCACATGAGCGGACTTCGGATGAGCCCGGGCGGCATCGCCGACCTCGCGCGCGGGAAGGAACGGGACGCGCGCGCGGCCGGGGCCGACGGGCTCGACCTCCGCCTCTCGCAGGAGAGCGGCATGGATGCGCGGGACATCATGTTCCTGCGCCGCTTCACGAAGGAAAGGGGGCTGCTCATCGTCTTCCGCTGCCCCAAGCCCTCGGCGCGAGCCTTCCACGGCACGCTGCCGGCCAAGACCTTCGCGACCAAGGCCAAGACCAACGAGACCGGAACGGTCTTGGGCCATGGCGGCACGCTCATGGTCTCGGACTACGACATGATGTGCATCTGGCGCTCGACCGGGACGGGCTACCAGAAGATCCCCGTCTCGGCGCTGGAACCCGGCGCGGCGCGCGGCCCCTGGTCGGCCGAGGCGCGCGACCTGGTGCGCGAGATGAACCAGGCCCTGGTCAGCAGGCTGCAGCACGGTTGCCAGGACGACTTCCTCTCCCCGAAGAATCCCGGGGTGAAGATGGCGGACCACTTTCTCGCGATCCGCATGGGCGACGGTGTCTACCTCCCCGACCCGATCCATTGCGAGAACTTCTACCGCGCCCATGCGCTGCGCTGGCCCTATGGGGCGGGCGGGACGTACATCCTCGGCGGGTAGGGCGTGTTTCCGATCCGTCGGAGCCGGCACCGGCCCGCACCCCCACCCGGCCGCCCAACGACGGTATCCTGGGTGGGCGGCCGGGTGGGGGTGCGGGCCGATGCCGTCCGATCGAAACGGGCTCTTCTAGGGGCGGTCCAGGTTCGCCGCGGCTCACGACGGCCCGGGCATATGGCGGCGAGTTCCTCGACCGATCGGCTGCGTCCGTTCCAGGCGGGCTCTCAGCCCGGCGGGCGGAAGTGCCGCGCCCAGATGGGCGCGACGGCCGGGCGCGCGGCCACCGCCCGGCCCAGCGTGGCAAGACGCGGGCAGGCCCCGGGCAGCCAGTCCGCCCCCTTCAGCCAGCGCGACAGCACGGCGATATAGGCGTCGGCCGCCGTAAAGCGTTCGCCGAGCAGATAGGGCGCGGCCGGGTCGCCGGTCAGCCCGGCCTCCGCCTCCACCAGCCGCCAGAGATCGCGATACATCTCCTGCGCACGGTCGCGGATGGCATCCGCATGCGACGGGTCGGCGCTGAAGCGCGCCGGATAGTCATAGCGGGTGACATGCGGGTAGCCCTCGGCGCCGGCCAGCAGCATCCAGCGCAGCGCGACGGCGCGGGCGGTCTCGCCCGGCGGCGGCAGCAGCCTGGCCTCGGGGTGCCGGTCGGCGAGGGTCAGCAGGATGGCGATGGTCTCGGTCAGCACCGTCCCGTCGGGCAGGATCAGCGTCGGGACGCGGCCCATCGGGTTGATGCGGCGATACTCCTCCGAAAGCTGCGCGTCGCTGGCGAGCGGCACCTCGCGCAGCGTGACCGGCGCGCCGATCTCGGCCAGCGCCATCTCGACGGGGGCGGAGCCGGAGCCGCGGTCGCCGTAGAGGATGTAGGTCATGGCGCGAGAATGCCGCGGCACGGCGGCAAGCGCCAACGCAAAGCCCTGATGGCAACGATCAGCCGCGTTGAAGCGATCCCTGCGGCGCGAGCGCGCGGTCGGCGGCGATGACCGCCTGCAGCGCCGCGAGGAGCGCGGCGAAGGCATCGCGGTCGGCCCGCCGCCCCAGGCGCCGCCGGAGGTCGATGCCGGCATCGTAGGCGAGCGAGACCACGGCGTCCTCCACCCCTGCCTCGCCGCTGACGGCGAGCCGGTAGCGGTCGCCGCCGGCGGCGAGCCAGACGCCGGCGGCGTAATCCTCCCCGATCACTTCGGAGACGACGCAGCCCTGCGCGGCCAGCGCCCTGCCCAGCCGCGCCGCGAGCCGGTAGGGCGAGCGGATCCCGGCCGGCAGGCCAAGCGTGACCTGCGCCTCGAGCCCGCGATCAGCGTGCGCGATGCGCCACATCCGCGCGGCGCAGAGCAGCACCGCGCCCCAGCCGAGCAGGCCGAACCAGATGTAGGGCGGCGAGGTGCGCGCGAAGGGCACGCGGCCAGGCGAGAGCAGGGGGCGGCCGAACTCGATCGCCGCCACCAGCGGGAAGGCGATGAGCAGCCCGATGAGGATGAGGACCGGCAGGCCGACGACCAGGAGGATGACGGGGCCGCCGCGCGGGGAGTGCCGGGCGCGGTGCGCCCGGCCGGCCATCAGCCGGTGGTCGAGGGGGCCGGGCTGCCCGGCGTCACCGGCGCCGTGTTGCGGCCATAGAGCGCCATGGCGCGGCGTTCGAAGGCGCGGACCATCAGGCGCACCGCCTCGTTGAACACCACGCCGATCGCCATCTGCAGGATGCGGCTACGGAACTCGAAATCGACGAAGAAATCGACCTCGCAGCCCTGCGGCACGGGATGGAAGCGCCAGTGGTTGTTCAGGTAGCGGAAGGGCCCGTTCTCGTAGGTGACGTGGATATGGCCGGGGCGTTCGAGCGTCACGCGGGAACGGAAGGTCTCGCGGAACATCCTGAAGCCGATCGTCAGGTCCGCGACGAGTTCGCCTTCGGTGCGGGAGAGGACCCGCGCGCCGACGCACCAGGGCAGGAATTCCGGATAGCGGCGCACATCCGCGACCAGGTCGAACATCTGCTCCGGCGAGTAGCGCAGGACCTTCTTTTCGGCGTGGGTCGGCATGTCAGGCGCGGGCGGCGAGGCGTTCCTCGCGCGCCTGGCGCAGCGCGGCGAAGTCGCGGTCGGCGTGGTAGGAGGAGCGCGTCAGCGGCGTGGCGGAGACCAGCAGGAAGCCCTTGCCGCGGGCGGCGGCCGCATAGTCCCCGAATTCCTCGGGCGTCACGAAGCGGTCGACCGCCGCGTGCTTCACGCTCGGCTGGAGGTACTGGCCGATGGTGAGGAAATCGACCTCCGCGGACCGCAGGTCGTCCATGACCTGCAGCACCTCGATCCGCTTCTCCCCGAGGCCGACCATCATGCCGGACTTGGTGAAGATGGAGGGGTCGAGCTGCTTCACGCGGTCGAGCAGCCGGAGCGAATGGTAGTAGCGCGCCCCGGGGCGGATGGTCGGGTAGAGCGCCGGCACCGTCTCGAGGTTGTGGTTGAAGACGTCGGGGCGGGCCTCGACCACCACGTCCAGCGCGCCGTCCTTGCGCAGGAAGTCGGGGGTCAGGACCTCGATGGTGGTGCCGGGAGCGGCTTCACGGATGGCGCGGATGGTCTGCGCGAAATGCTCCGCGCCGCCGTCGGCGAGGTCGTCTCGATCGACGGAGGTGACGACGACGTGCCGCAGGCCGAGCGTGGCCACCGCCTCCCCCACCCGGCGGGGCTCGTCGGCATCGAGGGCGTTCGGCAGGCCGGTGGTGATGTTGCAGAAGGCGCAGGCGCGGGTGCAGATCTCGCCCATGATCATCATGGTCGCGTGGCGCTGGGACCAGCATTCCCCGATGTTGGGGCAAGCCGCTTCCTCGCAGACCGTGGTCAGGCGCTGGTCGCGCATCAGCGCCCGCGTCTCGTGATAGACGGGGTGCGTCGGCGCCTTGACCCGGATCCACGCAGGCTTGCGCTGGATCGGGTTGTCCGGGCGGTGCGCCTTTTCCGGGTGCCTGTCGGCGCCGGTCCGGGGCTTGCGGTGATCGATCTCGATGCGGGTCGTCATGGGGCCTTCCGGCCCGGCATATAGGCCGTTTGGACCGGCCCTGCGAGGTTTCCCCGCGCAGGGCCGCCCTGCCTCAGATGTGGATCACCCGGCCATAGGCGTCGAGCACGCTCTCGTGCATCGATTCGCTGATGGTCGGGTGCGGGAAGACGGTGTGCATCAGCTCGGCCTCGGTCGTCTCCAGGGTCCGGGCGATGGTGTAGCCCTGGATCATCTCGGTGACCTCGGGCCCGACCATGTGGGCGCCGAGCAGCGCGCCGGTCTTGGCATCGAAGACCGTCTTCACGAAGCCCTCGGGCTCGCCGAGCGCGATCGCCTTGCCGTTGCCGATGAAGGGGAAACGACCGACCTTCACCTCGTGCCCCTTGGCCTTGGCCGCGGCCTCGGTCAGCCCGACGCTCGCCACCTGCGGTCGGCAATAGGTGCAGCCCGGGATGTTCGAGGTGTCCATCGCATGCGGATGCAGCCCGGCGATGGCCTCGACGACCATGATGCCCTCGTGCGACGCCTTGTGGGCCAGCCAGGGCGGGCCGGTGAGGTCGCCGATGGCATAGACCCCCGCTTCCCCGGTGCGGCCCATGGCGTCGGTGACGACATGGGTGCGGTCCACCTGCACCTTGGTGCCCTCAAGGCCGATATTCTCGACATTGCCGACGATGCCGACGGCCGAGATCAGCCGGTCGGCCTTGATCTCCTGCACCTTGCCCCCGGCCTCGACGATGGCGGCGACGGCGTCGCCCTCCTTGCGCACGCCCTGGACCTTGGCGCCGGTGACGACCTTCATGCCCTGCTTGGCGAAGGACTTGTGCACGAAGGCGGAAACCTCCGCGTCCTCGACCGGCAGGATGCGGTCCATCACCTCGATCAGCGTCACCTCGGCGCCCATGTTGAGGAAGAAGGAGGCGAATTCCGAGCCGATCGCGCCCGAGCCGATCACGATCAGCCGCCTGGGCATCGAGGGCGGCACCAGGGCTTCCCTGTAGGTCCAGATCAGCTTGCCGTCCGGCTCGATCCCCGGCAGCACCCGCGCCCGCGCGCCGGTGGCGAGGATGATGTGCTTCGCCGCGATCTCCGCGACCGGCTTGCCGTCCTTCGTCACGGCGAGCCTGCCGGGGCCGGCCAGCGCACCGTGCCCGTCGAACACCGTGACCTTGTTCTTCTTGAGCAGCCCCTTCACGCCCGAGGAAAGCTGGTTCGCGACGTTGCGCGACCGCTTCACCACCTTGGCGAAGTCGAAGCGGATGTTGTCCGCGGCGAAGCCGTAGTGATCGAGGCTGTGCAGCAGGTGGTTGATCTCGCTGGCGCGCAGCAGCGCCTTGGTCGGGATGCAGCCCCAGTTGAGGCAGATGCCGCCGAGGTGCTCGCGCTCCACCAGCGCGACCTTCATCTTGAGCTGCGCCGCGCGGATCGCCGCGACGTAGCCGCCGGGGCCGCCGCCCACCACCACCAGGTCGAATTGCTCGGCCATCACGTCGCCTCCACTGCCAGGGATTTCAGCGCATCGCCGGACAGGCGGCGCGTGATCCATTCCTTGAGCGCCTGAGCCCCCATCGCGTCATAGGTCGCGATGGCGGGCGCGTTCCAATCGAGGACGTTCCAGGCGAGCCGCCCGCCGCCCTCGGCGAGCGTGTCCTGCGCCAGCCGGGCAAACAGCGCCCTGGCGATGCCGCGCCGGCGGAACTGCGGTTCCACCCACAGGTCCTCGAGCCACCGCCCCGGCTTGGCGAGGAAGGTGGAGAAGGTCCAGTGATAGAGCGCCATCGCCGCCGGCTCCCCGTCCCACTCCGCCACCAGGCACCCCGCGCGCTGCGGCGTCCCGAAGAGGGCAGCGAGGAAGTCCGGCTCGGTGCCCACGGCTTCGTGGGCCAGCTTCTCGAATTCCGCCAGCGCGCGCACGAAGCGCGCGATGGTCGGCACATCGGCGGGCGCCGCCTCGCGGATGCTGAGTTGGGACATCCGATTCACGCCTCCGGTGCCCGGGATGGCGCCGAAGGCCCGCCTTCGGCGCCATGCCTGCGCCCTGCGACGACCGGAGGCATCACAGCATCAGGCTCAGCGGATCCTCGATGGTGCGCTTGAGCGCCTGAATGAACTCGGCGGCGAGCGCACCGTCGATGACGCGATGGTCGACCGACAGCGTGCAGGTCATCACCGTCGCGATCGCGAGCGCCCCGTCCTTCACCACCGGCTTCTGCAGCCCGGCGGAGACGGCGAGGATGCCGGCCTGCGGCGGGTTGATGATCGCCGCGAAGTCGCTGACGCCATACATCCCCATGTTGGAGATGGAGAAGCCGCCGCCCTGGAACTCCTCGGGCTTCAGCTTGCCGGACTTCGCACGCGCGGCGAGGTCCTTCATCTCGTTGCTGATCGCGGCAAGGCCCTTCCTGTCGGCCTGCCTGACGATCGGGGTGATCAGCCCTTCCGGGATGCTCACCGCCACCGAGATGTCGACGTCGTGGTATTGGAGGATCGCCTCCTCGGTCCAGGTCGCGTTGCACTGCGGGAAGCGCCGCAGCACCGCCGCCGTCGCCTTGATCACCAAGTCGTTGACCGAGAGCTTGTAGGCGCCCGGCCCGTCCTTCGGCGACCGCGCGTTGAGGTCGGCGCGCAGCTTCAGCAGCGCGTCGATCTCGATATCCATCGTCACGTAGAAATGCGGGATGGTCGCCTTGGATTCCGACAGGCGGCGCGCGATCACCTTGCGCATCGTGCTGTTCGGCAC
>JAFADX010000400.1 GCA_023424475.1 Pseudomonadota bacterium | reverse complement strand
GGCGGCGCAGGCTCCGGCACAGCGGCGGCGGGTGCTTCGGCCACGGAGCCCTGCGGCGCGGAGGGTGCTTCCGGCGGTATCTCGGTCCGTTGCGCCGGCTCGGGCCGGGCCGGGGCTTCGCCCGGGTCGGCCGCCTGGCCACCGGCCCGGGACACGGTGTCGGTGAAGATCAGCGCGACGCCGCCTTCCAGGCCCGGCGCGTCCGGCAGCCTTTCGGGCGGCCAGAGGATCAGCGCAGCGAGCGCCGCGGCGTGCAATGCGGCCGACACGACCAGGGCCACCGCCAGCCAGCCCGCCCGGCGCGGCACCACGCGCGGCGGGATGCGGGCCGGCGCCCTCACAGCACCGGCACGCCCTTCTGCTTGGCCTTGCCCTCGGGCTCGACGTGGATGGTGATGACGGCGCTCTGCAGGTCGGCCTTCAGCGCGGCTTCGACGCGGTCGCAGATGTCGTGGGCCTCGCTGACGGTCATGCCGCCGGGGACGACCAGGTGGAATTCGAGGAAGGTGTAGCGCCCGGCGTGGCGGGAGCGCAGGTCGTGAGCCTCGATAGCGCCTTCCGCCTCCTTGGCGACGATGCTGCGGATGCGGTCGAGGGTGGCGGGCGGCACCGCCTCGTCCATCAGCCCGCCGACGCTCTCGCGCAGCATCCGGAAGCCGGAGAAGAGGATGTTCGCCGCCGTCAGCGCCGCGAGCAGCGGATCGAACCAGAGGATGCCGGTGAGCACCACGAGGCCCACGCCCACCAGCACGCCGACCGAGGTGACGACATCGGATACGAGATGCCGTGCGTCGGCGACCATGGCCGGCGAGCGCGCCGCACGGCCGCGGCGGAACAGCACGGCCGCCCAGGCCGCATTGAGCGCGGTCGCGACGGCCGAGACCGCCAGGCCCAGCGGTGCCTGGTCCGGCGCGCGCGGCGCGCGCAGCACGTTCCAGGATTCGTGCAGGATCAGCAGGGCCGCGACGACGATGAGCACGCCCTCGAGCACGGCGGAGAAGTATTCGGCCTTCGCATGGCCATACGGGTGGTTCGCATCCGGCGGCAGCGCCGAATAGCGGATGGCGAACAGCGCCGCGCCGGCCGCGGCGACGTTCACCACGCTTTCGAGCGCATCGGCGAAGAGTGCGACGCTGCCGGTGAGCCACCAGGCGCCGGCCTTCAGGCCGAGGACGAGCAGCGCGACGGCGACGCTTGCGCTGGCGACGCGGATGGTCCCTGCGTCCATCGTCTCAGGCGTCGCGGCGCGCGCGCGGCTGGATGGGGTCCATGGCTGTTGCTCGCGACCTTGGGTGGCAGGTGCAGGGCGGCGGACGCGGCCGGCGCCGCGGGTCCGAAGGAATTACCCCGGAAGCCGCCGCGACGGAATAGCGGCGTCGTTACGGATGGCCATTCTTCCGGCCGCCGCATAGCCTGTCGCTCGGGGGGCGCCGGCGGTGGCCGGCGATACGAGACAGGAGACACGGAATGCAGATCGGCAACAAGGTCGCGTGGTTCGGCGGCAGGCAGAAGGCGAGCTTCGGAAAGATCAGGCTGAAGCACCGCGAATTGTTCTTCGGCAAGGCCGAGGAGAAGGCCTCCATGGAGACGGTCGAGAAGGCCTACCGGGCCGTCCAGAGCACGATCGGCTGGCTGCGCCATACCGAGGCCCGGAAGCTGCGCGACGCGATGCAGCTCTACTTCAAGTCGGCGGTCAGCGAGGTCCCGCGCGTGCAGTCGGTCCTGGAACTCGTGCAGGGCGGCATGACGAGCGGCAAGCTCTCCTTCAAGACCGACAACACGAGCGCATCCCGGTCGATCAACTATTTCGGCGACGCGCCGGATGAGGTCGACCTGACCGAGGGATATGTGCGGAACCGCGGCGACGGCACCAAGGGCGACATCCACGTCACCCGCGACTACGTCATGAACAACCGCTTCCAGGCCGTGCGCGTCTTCATCCACGAGGCGACGCACCGCTTCGCCAATACGGACGACTTCGACGAGCAGGGCTACATGTTCGCCGACGGCTCGGATTTCCGCGAGCCGGGCATCACGCCGGACCAGTGCCTGAACAACGCCGACAGCTACGCCTATTTCTGCATGGCGATGGGCTACCGCTGAGGGCCGCCTCTGGAAATGCGCCATGCGGCGCATTTCCGCCTCGGCGCCGGAGCACGCCCTTCACACCGAGAAGTACTTCGCCCGCGGGTGGTGCAGCACGATCGCGCTGGTCGACTGCTCCGGATGGAGTTGCCATTCGTCGCTGATGCTGACGCCGATCCGCTCCGCGCCCAGCAGGCGCAGCAGCGGCGCCTGGTCCTCGAGCCGCGGGCAGGCCGGATAGCCGAAGGAATAGCGGCCGCCGCGATAGCCCTGCTGGAGCATGCGGTCCATGTCGCGGTCGTCCTCGGCGGCGAAGCCCCATTCGGCGCGGATGCGCTTGTGGGTGTATTCCGCCATCGCCTCCGCCATCTCGACCGAAAGGCCGTGCAGGTAGAGGTAGTCCTGGTAGCGGTTCTCCTCGAACCACTCCCGCGCCGTGTCGGATGCCTTCTCGCCCATCGTGACGACCTGCAGGCCGATCACGTCGCGCCCGTCATCGATGTCGGTGACGAAGTCGGCGATGCACTCGCCATCCTCCTTGGGCTGGCGCGGCAGTGTGAAGCGGCAGGCCTCGGTGATGCCGTCCTCCTCGAAGAGGATGAGGTCGTTCCCCTGCCCCGCGCACTTCCAGTAGCCATAGATGGCGCGGGGCCTGAGGATTTCCTGCTCGCCGGCGATGCGCAGCATGCGTTGCAGGACGGGGCGCAGTTCCTGCTTCGCCCAGCCGAGGAAGTCGTCGAGCGAGCGGCCCTGCTTCCGGAAGCCCCACTGGAACTGATAGAGGCTGCGCTCGTTGATGAAGGGCACGATGGCCTTGGGCGGCGCCTCGATGACGCGCGCACCCCAGAAGGGCGGCACCGGCGGCGTGCTCTCGGCGCTGACGCGGCGGCGGCGCGCCTGGACGGTGTTCACGTCCACGGGGGCAAAACCGCGCGGATCCGCCTGGCCGAGGACGCGCCGCTCGTTGCGCGCCTTGCCCACGCGCTTGGCCTGCACGGCGGCGAGGTAGTCGTCGAAGCCGTTGCCGATCACCTTGTCCATCAGGTGCAGCCCGTCGAAGGCATCGCGTGCATAGGCGACGCGCCCGCCGGCATAGGCCCTCACGCAGTCGTCCTCGACGTAGTTGCGCGTCAGCGCCGCGCCGCCGAGCATGACGGGGATGTCGAGGTTGAGGCGCGACATCTCCTCGAGGTTCTCGCGCATCACCACGGTGGACTTCACGAGCAGCCCCGACATGCCGATGGCATGCGCACGGTGCTCCTTCGCCGCCGCGACCATGTCCGCGAGCGGCACCTTGATGCCGAGGTTCACCACCCGATAGCCGTTGTTGGTCAGGATGATATCGACCAGGTTCTTGCCGATGTCGTGCACGTCGCCCTTCACGGTGGCGAGCACGATGGTGCCCTTCTCCTGCCCCTCGATGCGTTCCATGTGGGGTTCGAGGTAGGCGACGGCGGCCTTCATGGTCTCGGCGGACTGCAGCACGAAGGGAAGCTGCATCTTGCCCGCGCCGAACAGCTCGCCCACCACCTTCATGCCGTCGAGCAGGATCTCGTTGATGATGTCGAGCGGCGCGATGCCCTTGGCCAGCGCGTCGGCCAATTCGTCGTCCAGCCCCTTGCGGTCGCCGTCGATGATGCGGTCCTTGAGGCGGCCCTCGACCGTCTCGGCCTTCTTCTTCGCCGCGGCATCCGCCGCCTTGCGGCCGGCGAAGATCTCCAGCATCTTCTGCAGCGGGTCGTAGCCTTCCGAGCGGCGGTCGAAGATCAGGTCCTCGGCGACCTTCGCCTCCTCGGGCGGGATCTGGTGCAGCGGCTTGATCTTGCTGACATGCACGATCGCCCCCGTCATGCCGGCCTTCACCGCATGGTCGAGGAAGACCGAGTTCAGCACGTGCCGCGCGGCCGGGTTGAGGCCGAAGGAGATGTTCGACAGGCCGAGGATGATCTGGATGTCCGGGAATTCCTCCCGGATCATGCGGATGCCTTCCAGCGTCCACAGGCCCAGTTTCCGGTCGTCCTCGTTGCCCGTCGCGATGGTGAAGGTCAGCGGGTCGATCATCAGGTCGGACTGCGGCAGCCCGTGCCGGTTGCAGGCGAAATCCACCAGGCGCCGCGCGATGCGCAGCTTGTCCTCGGCGGTCTTGGCCATGCCGACCTCGTCGATGGTCAGCGCGATGACCGCGGCGCCGAACTTCTTCGCGAGGATCATGCGGTCGGTCGCATGGCCTTCCCCGTCCTCGAAGTTGATCGAGTTGATGATCGGCTTGCCGCCATGCAGCTTCAGTGCGGATTCGATCACCGGCGTCTCGGTGGAATCGATCACCAGCGGCGCGTTGACGCTGCTCGTGAACCGGCGGATCACCTCATTCATCTCGGCCATCTCGTCGCGCCCGACGAACGCGGTGCAGATGTCGAGGCTGTTCGAGCCCTCCTGCACCTGCTCGCGCCCCATGGCGACGCAGCCATCCCAGTCATGCGCCGCCTGGCGTTCGCGCCAGGCCTTGGATCCGTTGGCGTTGCAGCGCTCGCCGATGGAGAAACAGGCATTCTCCTGCCGCAGCGGCACCGAGGTGTAGAGCGAGGCCACCGACGGCACCCAGACCGGCTTGCGCGCCACCGGCGCCGGGCGGTGCGCCGCGCCGCCGAGCCTGCGCAGCATCGCATCCAGCGCCTGGATGTGCGGCGTCGAGGTGCCGCAGCAGCCGCCGATCAGGTTCAGCCCATCCTCGGCGACGAAGCGCTCCATCCAGGTCGCGAGCTCGGCCGCGCCCAGCGGGTAATGCGTCTTGCCGTCCACCAGTTCGGGCAGGCCGGCATTGGGCTGGCAGGAGATCAGGCCGGGCCAGTTCTGCGCCAGCCAGCGGACATGCTCGGCCATCTCCTGCGGGCCGGTCGCGCAGTTCAGCCCCATCAGCGGCACGTCGAGGGAATGCACCACCGCCGCCGCCGCGCCGATGTCGGGACCGACCAGCAGCGTGCCGGTGGTCTCCACCGTCACCTGCACGAAGATGGGGATGTCGGACTTCGCCTCGGCCTTGGCGATCTTCGCAGCGTTCACCGCGGCCTTGATGAACAGCGTGTCCTGGTTGGTCTCGGTCAGCAGCGCATCGGCGCCGCCGGCGATCAGGCCGCGGCATTGCACGGCGAGCGCCGCCTCCAGCGCGTCATAGGCGATGTTGCCGAGAGACGGCAGCTTGGTGCCCGGCCCGATGTCGCCGATGACCCAGCGATGGCGGCCGTCGGCGAAGGATTCCGCCGCTTCGCGCGCGATCTCGACAGCCGCCTTGTTCAGTTCGAAGGCGCGGTCCTCGAGTTCGAATTCCGCGAGCGTGACCGGCGATCCGCCGAAGGAATTGGACAGCACCATGTCGGCGCCGGCCTCGTAGTAGCCGCGATGGATCTCCCGCACCACGTCCGGGCGCGACAGGCACAGCACGTCGGTGCAGTTCTCCTTGCCCCAGAAGTCGCGCTCGACATCGAGGTCCATGACCTGCACGCGGCTGCCCATGCCCCCGTCGCAGAGCAGAACGCGGTCGCGGAGGGCATCGAGCAGATGGGGACGGGACATGGTCGTCGCTTTCAGAAGGACAGGACGGAAGCAGGCCGGGTCTTGCGCTCCGCGACCCAGAGGCGGACGGACAGCGCGCCCGGGATCGTCAGGCTGCGCGCGGCGGCGCAGCCGGTCGCGCCGAGCCAGCCGGCGATCTCGGCATCGTCGAAGCCGGGCCAGCGATGGGCATGGGTTCCGAGCAGGTCCGCCCGCTGGTGCGGCGCGAGGTCCACGATCAGCAGCGCGCCACCGGGCTTCAGCACGCGCCCGGCCTCGGCGAGCGCGGCGGCCGGGTCCTCGGCGTAGTGCAGCACCATCTGCAGGGTGACGGCATCGAAGGAGCCATCCGCCAAAGGCAGGCGGTACATGTCCGCCTGGCGCACGGTCAGGTGCGCGTGGCCGTGTTCGGCCAGCCGCGTGCGCGCCAGCGCCAGCATGTCGCGGGAGGCATCGACGCCGACGCCTTCCTCGATGCGACCGGCCAGCCGTTCCAGCAGCCCGCCGGTGCCGCAGCCGATGTCGAGCAGCCGCCCCACCCGCTGCGGCAGGGCGCCGAGCAATGCTGCCTCGATCTCCGGGCCCGGCAGGCCGAGGGCGCGCACCTCGTCCCAGTCCGCGCCGTGACGGCGGAAGGATTCGGAGGCCACCCGCGCCCGCTCCGCCGCGAGCCGCGCCGCCGCGCGCCGGTCGGCGGCAAGCAGCGGATCCTCCTCCGGCAGGCGCGCCAGGATCTGGCGCGCAAGGTCGGCCTCGGGCGGCACCTGGAACCAGGCATTCGCCCCTTCCGGCGTGCGCTGCAGCAGTCCCGCCTCGACCAGCAGCCTGAGATGGCGGGACAGCCGCGGCTGGGACTGGCCGAGGATCGCCACCAGGTCCGAGACGCACCACGCCCCGCGCGCGCAGAGCGCGAGCAGGCGGAGCCGGGTGGGCTCGGCGGCGGCCCGAAGCTGGGTCAGCAGATCGTCCATGGCGCTGGACATAGTCATAAAGATATCCTTATGTCCAGCACACGATGTCTGCCGATCCGAGAATTCCGCTGACCATCCTGCCCGATGCCGGGGCGCTGGCGGGTTGGCTCGCCCAGAGCAGCCCGGCCGCCCTGCTGACCGACGCCGCGGCACCGCCGCCGGGCCCGGTCGCGACGGAACGCTTCGACCCGCGCCCGCCGCACCGCATCGGCTGCGCCTGCTGCGCCGGACGATCGGCGGCGGCCGTGGCACTCGACCGGCTGTTCCAGGCTCGCGCCCGTGGGCGGAGCCCCTGGTTCGAGCGTGTCGCCGTCCTCGTCGCGACGCCCGCCGCTGGCGCGCAGGTCGCCGCGGCCCTCGGCGGGGACGCGCTCACCCTCGCCCGTTTCCGCGCAGGCTGACCGCGCCTCAGCCGCGCCCGAGGGTCGCCACCACACGTGCCTCGAGGTCCGCGAGGCCGGCGGAATCGGTGATGCCCTTCCGGCCGGCCTCCCGCACCAGGCCGACATGGCGCCGCAGGTGCTCGCGGCGGTCGGGGCCCGCTTCCACGTCCAGCGCCTCGTCGATCACCTCGACCATGCGGATCAGCACCGCCGCCTGGCCCGAGCCGGCCTGCCGGATCAGGTGGAACATCGCGTCGCAGAGCCCGCGATAGGTGATGACGCGCCGATGGAGCACCACCCGTTCGTCGCGCAGCATCGCCGCGGGGGGGAAGAAGCGGCCCGCCAGCCCGCTCAGCGCGGCCCCGAGCCGGTCGAGCACGGCGATCGCCGTGAAGGGGTCGTTGATGCCGGGCGAGAGGGCGCGCACCGCGACCTCGACCAGCTGCCGGACGGCGAATTCGAGGTCCTGGGCCGCTGCCGGCCGAGAGCCGAGCGTCATCGCGCCGCGCACCGCCTTCGCCGCCTCGGGCGCGAGCGTCGCCGGCATCACCTCGGCGATGCGGGAGGCGGGGTGCAGGAAATCGCCCGGCCGCACCAGGACCGAGAGCAGCGCCTTGTGCCGCGCGGCCCAGTCCGCCAGGTCGTCGTAGTCGATGGCGCGCAGGTAGCCGGTCGCCGCGCAGCGCAGCGGCACGCCCTGCGGGGGCGGCTCGGCGAGCTGCAGGCCGGCCTGAGGCGTCCCATCGACCGTCAGCCGGTGGACCGCGGCCGTCAGTTCGTCCTGCACCAGGCCGATCACCGTCTCGACATTGATGCCGCTGGCGACGTGGTGGACGAACCAGGCGAGCGCCGCCGTGCAGATCAGCGCCAGCGCCACCGCCATGGTCAGGCCGAGTTGCGGGACACCCGGCGTCACGCCCGCCCCCATGCCGCGCTGCAGGGATATGCAGAAGGCGAAGGTCAGCAGGAACAGCCCCAGGGTCCGCTTGTTGCCCGCATCGCGCAGGAAGTTGCGCAGGAGGCGGGGGCCCATCTGGCCGGAGGTCAGCGAGAGCGCCGCGATGGTGATCGAGAAGATGGTGCCCGCGACGCCGATCGCCGAACCCGCGATGACGCCGAGCAGGCTGCGCGCCCCGGCGGCGTCGCCGGCGAAGGCCAGCGCACGCGGCCAGCCATCCGGCGGTTCGTGACGGAGGGCGAGTTCCGCGAGCACGACGCCCGCCGCCGCGAGCAGGGCCGGCACCGCCCAGAAGACGTCGCCGATCCATTCCAGGAGGGCGTTGAGGCGGTTCCTCACCGCCACCGCCCTCCGCTGGCCGGGCGCGTCAGCCTTTCCGGCTGATGGCGCCGGGTGCCAGGCCGTGCTGCTTGCTCGCGCCGGTACGGTCCGGGTCGACCGGCCCGGTGAGCGATTCGAGCGCGAGCGTGATGCGCCGCAGCAGCGTCTCCTCGCCGCCCGGCATGCCTTCCTCGACCGCGACCGAGATGTCGGTCGCGTCGTCGTGCCAGCGCCGCAGGATCTCGATCCTCTGCTGCCGGGTCAGCCCCGGGCTGTTCAGGACCTCCTCCGGCGCCCCGAAGACGGCGGAGGGATCGACCAGGGCGCGCTCGGCGTCGGGCTTCGCCGTGGGGTTGGACGCGGGCATGGCGGTGCCTCCCTTCCGGTTGCGGGCGGCCCGGAGCGGGCCGCCTATGGTCCAGACCGGAGAGATGGGGCCCCGCCTGCACCGCCGCAACGCGTCAGGCCGGCACGGTCCGGTCGCCCTCGCCGAGCGACTTCTGCATCTGCACCACATCCACCCAGCGCCCGAACTTCAGGCCGACCGCCTTGAGGACCCCGACCTGGCGGAAGCCGAGCGAGAGGTGCAGCCCGATCGAGCCGACATTCTCGGAATCGCCGATCACCGCGACCACCTGGCGGACACCCTTGGCCGCCGCCCGCTCCAGCAACTCGGCCACCAGCGCCTTGCCGACGCCCTGGCCGCGGATGTCGTTGCGGACATAGACCGAATCCTCGGCCGTGAAGCGATAGGCCGAGCGCGGCCGGAAGGGCGCGAGATAGCCGTAGCCGAGCACCTGGCCGGCCTCGTCCTCGGCCACCAGCCACGCATAGCCTTCGTCCTGGACCTTCGCCATGCGGGCGGCCATGTCCGCCTCCGGCGGCGGGGATTCCTCGAAGGTGCCGGTGCCGTGCCGCACGTGATGGCCGTAGATCGCGGTGATGGCCGGGATGTCGCCCGGCAGCGCGTCGCGAATCCTCATGGTCAGGTCATCAGCCCCGCAGCATCCGCGACACGTTCGGCGAGCGCCAGCAAGGCCCGGTCGCGCCCCGGGGCCGCGACCAGTGAAAGCCCGACCGGCGCCCCGCCGACACGTCCGGCCGGGAGGCTCACCTCCGGCAGGCCGCACAGCCCGGCGATCGCCGTCACGCCCATGGTCCTTTCGCGCACCGCGTTCTGTGCCGCCTGGGAGGCACTGAGCAGGGGCGCCGGGCCCGGCGAGGTCGGATAGACCAGCACCGCCCCGCCCCCGAGCAGCCCGCGCAGGCGCGATTGCAGCACGCGGCGGAAGGCGCGGCCGGCCGCGGCCTTGGCGGGGTCCATCGTCCTGGCGGCGAGGAAGCGCTCCTTCACGCCCGGCCCGAATTGCGGGTTCACGGCCTCGATCCACGGGCCGAGGCTGGTCCAGGCCTCGACCGCCTGGGCGCAGCGGAAATGCTCGTAGAAAGCATCGAGGCCCTCGGGGGCGAGATGCACCGGCAAGGCCGAGCCCAGCACGGATTCGACCGCGCCGAGGCCCTCGGACAATGCCGCGGCTGTGCTCGGCTCGGCATTGACCCAGGCTTCCTGCACCTTGAGCAATGGCCCGAGCGGCCCCTCCCCGCCCGGCGGAAGCAGGACATCGCCCGCCATGCGCAGCACGCCTGCCCGCGCGGCGAACCAGCCGGGCGTATCGAAGGAGGGACCGAGCGGGCAGGCGCCGGTCAGGCTCACCACGCCCCAGGACGGCCGGATGCCGTAGATGCCGCAATAGGAGGCCGGGATGCGCACCGAGCCGCCGGTATCGGAGCCCATCGCGATGTCGCAGAGCCGTGCCGCCACCGCCGCCGCGGACCCGCAGGAGGATCCGCCCGGGAAGCGATCGGGCGCGGCGGGATTCTTCGGCGTGCCGTACCAGACATTCTCGCCGGTGAGGCCATAGGCGAGTTCGACCGTCCTGGTCTTGCCCACCAGCCGCGCACCGGCCTCGAGCAGCGCCGAGACGACGGCCGCGTCGTTGGTGGCGGGCGGGTGGGTGCGCGCCCAGTCGGGGTTGCCGTAGCCGGTGACGTCGCCGGCGGTGTCGTAGAGATCCTTCACCGCGAAGGTGAGGCCCGCCAGAGGTCCCTCGCCGGCCCCCGCGCGCTGCGTTCGCGCCCCGGGCACGAAGGCGCCCACCGTGTCCTCGGCCATGCCTGCCCCTTTCAACCCGTCTACAGCCAAGGGTGGAACACGGGCGGCGGGCTGACAACCGCCGCGCCGGCAAAACGGGCCCGCACCGACCGGCCACGCCGCATGCCCACGGGTCGCCGCCTGCATGGCGGGATCATCCACGCCCGATCCGGCCGACGCGCGGACCCGCCGCCCTGCCTCGGCACGCGACGTCCCGCGCCGTCAAGGCAGGCGATGCGGGCACGCCGCGATGGATAGTGCGGATTGCCGGCCCAGGCCGACGCCGCGGCCCCTGCGCACCGGCCCGGCCGCGGGTTCCGCGCGCCCTTCCCTGCATGGGCGCGGATCCATGCCCGACAGGCCGGCTGCGAGGCGGCCGAAGGATCAGTAGAGCAGCACGGCCTTGGTCGTCAGCGCGGCAAGCATCGCCGCCACCACCGCCGGCCCTTCGCCGAAGCGGCGCGCGGCGACGAAGACGAAGGTCCCGAGGATCAAGGCCCAGCAGGCGATCTCGCCGAGGGATGGTTCGGGCATCGTTCGCTCTCCCGGACAAACATGTCCATTACGTCACTTAGCAGACATGTTTTGGAAAAGCGAGGATTTCCGCCGCCGTCAGCGGCGGAAGGTCGCGAGGCCCCGCTTCGGGCGCCCGTCCGCCCCCCAGTTGGCGGCATCGAGCCAGCCGAGGATGGCGTCCCGGCGTTCCGGCCATTCGTCGCCGAGGATCGAGAACCAGGCGGTGTCCCGCCGCCGCCCCTTCACCACCAGCACGTTGCGCAGCGTGCCCTCATAGGTGAAGCCGAGGCGTTCGGCGGCGCGGCGCGAGGGCAGGTTGAGCGCGTTGCACTTCCAGGTGAGGCGCCGGTAGCCGAGGTCGTCCATGGCGTGGCGCATCAGCAGGAACATCGCCTCAGTCGCCGCGCGGGTGCGCTGCATGCGCGGGCTGAACCAGATGTGCCCGATCTCGATATCCGCGTGGGCGGGGTGGATCTCCATCAGCGTCAGCCAGCCGTCCGCAGTGCCGGTGGCATGCGGGCGCACCGCCCAGGCCATCGGGTCGTGGGTGGCGGCGAAGCCCGCGACGAAGCCGCGCAGCGCCGTCTCCTCCCGGAAGGGTCCGTAGCCGAGATAGGCCCAGGAAACCTCGGCCTGATCCGCGCGCGCGGCCTGCCAGAGTTCCGGCACATGGCGGGTGTGCAGGGGCTCGAGGTCCACCGCGGCGCCGCGATGGGGGATCCGGGCCGGCAGCGGGCGCGGCAGCGGGTCCGCCAGGCGCGGCCCGACAGGCGGATCGGTTTCGGGGTCGAAGGGAATACCCGCGGGAAGGTCGGTCATCCGCCCAGCCAAGACGATGGATTGCGGAAGCGCAAGGACGCCGCTCATTCCCTGTTGCACCTGCTGCCGCACCGCAGCACAACACGACCGCCATGAACGACGCCGCCACCGCCACCGCCCCCGCCATTCCCGCCGCCTATTTCGGCGAGCGCGTGACCTGGGTGCACCACTGGACCGACCGCCTGTTCTCCTTCCGCTGCACGCGCGACACGGCATTCCGCTTCCGTGCCGGGGAATTCGCCATGATCGGCCTGATGGTGAACGGCAAGCCGCTGGTGCGCGCCTATTCGGTGGCGAGCCCCACCTGGGACGAGGAACTCGAATTCCTCTCCATCAAGGTGCAGGACGGCCCGCTGACCTCCCGCCTGCAGCACCTCGCGGTGGGCGACACGGTGCTGATCGGGAAGAAGCCGACCGGCACGCTCGTCACCGACAACCTGCTGCCGGGGCGCACGCTCTGGCTGCTGGCGACAGGCACCGGGCTCGCCCCCTACCTGAGCCTGGCGCGCGAGCCGGACGTCTATGACCGCTACGAGAGGGTCGTCGTCGCCCACACCGTTCGCCAGGTGGCGGAACTCGCCTACCGCGACCTGTTCGAGCGCGACCTGCACGCGCACGAGTTCCTCGGCGAGATCGTCGCGGGGAAGCTGCTCTACTACCCCTCGGTGACGCGCGAGCCCTTCCCCACCCAGGGGCGCATCACGACGCTGATCGAAAGCGGGAAGATCTTCGCCGATCTCGGCCTGCCGGCGCTCGACCCGGCGCATGACCGCGTCATGCTCTGCGGGTCCGAGGCGATGAACCGCGACGGCAAGGCGCTCCTGGAAGGCCGGGGCTTCGTCGAAGGCTCCAACAACAACCCCGGCACCTACGTCGTCGAGAAGGCCTTCGTCACGAAGTAGGGCGCGCGCCGGTCAGGTCCCGGCGACGCTGCGCACCAGCAGCAGGAGCGCGACGAGCCCCCACATCCCGAGCGCGGCGACGGCGATCCGCCCGGCGTGCCAGACGAGCCTCTCGCGCAGGACCTTGCCGGCCAGCACGCGCAGGCGGGCCTCGTCTGGCCCGCGCGCGAGGTGGGCGCGCTCGGTCAGCAGCATCGACCACAATTCGGTCCGGCGGATGTCGCGCTGCGGGGCGATCACCGCGAGCAGCCAGGCGACGGCCCCGGCGATCGTGGTCAGGGTCGCCCCCGACCGCAGCGCGAGTTCGAGGTCGAACGACAGGGACAGCATCACCGTGCCGATCCCGAGGGCCGCGAAGCCGCAGGCGCGCCGGATCGAGATGTCGGCCAAGGTCTGCAGGATGTCCATCGCACCCTCCCAACCCGAGGGACACAGCATGCCGCGAAGCGCGCCGGAGCGGGAGGGTCTTTGCGGCCAAAAGGCGGCCGGGGATGGAGAGGCCGGGATCAGAGGCGCACGAGGACGCCGAGGGCAGCCAGCAGCACCGCCCCGCCGAGCCAGACCCGCATCGCCACGTCGAGCCTCGCGCCGAGGCGCTCGGCGATCGCCGCCGGGACAGCCGAGACGAGCAGCGTGGCGGTCGCCACGATCAGGCTCGCCCCGTAGAAGACCACCTCGACCGTGCGCGGGAAGATCTCGGGCAGCCAGAGCGGGTAGAGGGCGAAGACCAGCGCCAGGGCGGGGCTCGAAAGTCCGGCGAAAAGGCTGGTCGCGACGATCAGGACGAACAGGGTCCGGGGCGTCATCGCCTCAGGCTCCAGGCGGCGTGACGCGCGGCGCCAGGCCGGCCGCGAGCATGGCGAGCCCGAAGGCCATGCGCAGCATGAAGATCCAGAAGGCCGCGATGAGCGGCAGGAAGAACGGCCCGACATAGGAAGGCACCGTCATCCGCGCCGCGGCGACGGGCCAGGCGCTCAGCGCACGGAAGGCGCGCCAGATGTAGTTGGTGCTGTCGGGCACGACCACGAACTGCATCATGAAGCGGCCGATGCAGGACCACCCCGCGACCGCCAGGGCATAGGTCACGATCCAGAACGGCAGGTAGGAAAGGAGGAAGCTCTGACCCATCGGGACCCCTCATGAAGAAGGGGCGGAACCCTGGCAAGGGTCCCGCCCCGATCGGTCCGATCGGAAGGATGGCGCTCAGTCGAGCGCCTTCTCCCCGCCCGCCATGCGCACGCCGCCGCGCGGGGTGCGGATGCTCTCGACGAAGTCCTGCATGTCCTTCGAGGGCTCCGGCGACATCAGGCTGACCACGTAGGTCACGATGAACGCCGCCGGGATGCCGAAGAGGCCGCAGGAGATGTTGCGCACGCCGAACCAGAGCGGCATGCCGTAGTATTGCGTGCCGATCAGGTAGAAGAGGCAGAGGCCGTAGCCGACGATCATGCCGGCGACAGCCCCTGCCGAGGTCGTGCGCTTCCACCACACGCCCATCACCAGCGCGGGGAAGAGCCCCGAGGCGGCGATGGAGAAGGCCCAGGCTACCATCGCGAGGATGCCCGCGGGCCGCGTGCTGGCGACATAGGCCGCGACGAGCGCCACGCAGACCAGCAGGATGCGCGCGACGATGAGGCGCCGGGCCGTGTTCGCCTTGGGGTCGATCATCCGGTAGTAGACGTCGTGGCTGAGCGCATTGGCGATGGCGAGCAGCAGGCCATCGGCGGTGGACAGTGCCGCGGCGAGGCCGCCCGCCGCCACGAGGCCGGCGATCACATAGGGCAGGCCCGCGATCTCCGGCGTCGCCAGCACGATGGCGTCGGCGTTGATGGTGAACTCGCGGAACTGCAGGATGCCGTCGCTGTTCGCGTCGGTGACCCGCACGAGGCCGATATCCGACCAGATGCGGACCCAGTTCGGCAGGTCCGCGATCGCGGCGCCGATGACATTGGTGTAGACTTCCAGCTTGGCGAAGGCGGCATAGGCCGGCGCCGTGAAGTAGAGCAGGAAGATGAAGAACAGCGACCACGCCACCGACTGGCGCGCATCGCGCACCGACGGCGTCGTGAAGTAGCGCATCAGGATGTGCGGCAAGGAGGCGGTGCCGACCATCAGGCAGAAGATCAGCCCGAAGAAGTTGAGCGGATCGTAGGTCTGGAATGGCGTGATGTGGGATGGCGCACCGGCCAGCGCCTCCTTCGTCACGCGCAGCAGTTCGATCTGCTCGATCGCCTGGCCGTACATGATCTGCGGGACCGGCACGCCGGTCAGCTGCGCGGAGAGCAGCACGACCGGGATCAGGTAGGCGATGATCAGGATGATGTACTGCGCGACCTGCGTCCAGGTGACCGCCCGCATGCCGCCGAGCATGGAGCAGACCAGGATGCCCGCGAGGCCGACGAAGACCGCGACCTCGAACTGGATGCCGAGGAAGCGGGAGGCGATGATGCCGGTGCCGAAGACCTGCGCCACGACGTAGGTGAAGGACGCCGACATCAGCACGACCACGCCGCAGAAGCGGGCGAAGTTGCCGCCGTAGCGCGCGCCGAGGAAGTCCGGGACCGTGTAGGCGCCGAACTTGCGCAGGTAGGGAGCGAGCAGGATGGCCACCAGCACGTAGCCGCCCGTCCAGCCCAGCACGAAGGCGAGGCCGTCATAGCCGAGCAGGTAGAGCGTGCCGGCCATGCCGATGAAGGAGGCCGCCGACATCCAGTCGGAGCCGGTCGCCATGCCGTTGTAGAAGGCGGGCACCCTTCGGCCCGCAACGTAGTATTCCGACACCTGCGCGGTGCGCGAGAGGTAGCCGATCAGCGCATAGACGCCGATGGTGAGGAAGACGAACAGGTACCCGATGATGCGGTTCGGGACCCCCATCTGCTCGAGGATGGCAAGGAAGATGACGAAGCCGGCGAAGCCGCCGGTATAGATCGCGTAGACCTTGCCGAGGTTCGCGAGGAAATCGCCCCTGGGCGCTGAAGGACCGGCCATGGATCAGTCCTCCGACACGCCGAACTCGGCGTCGATCGCGTTCTGCCGCCGGGCGAACCAGAACAGGATGACGACGAAGACGATCAGGCTGCCCTGCGAGGCCATGTAGAAGCCGAGCGGGAAGCCGAAGAACCTGATCTCGTTCAGCGGCGTCACGAAGAAGTGGATGCCGAAGCTGAAGACCGCCCAGATGGCGAGCATCAGCCACATCAGGCTCGACGTCCTGGACCAGTAGGCGCTGGCCGTGGCGGCGTCGACATCCTGCCCGCTGCTGACCGGCGGCCCGGCCCCAGGTTCACCAATTGGCATCGGCTTCCATTCCCCCCTATTCTGCTGCCGGATCCCATTCATGCGGGTCCGATGGTCTCATTCGGCCGAATCCCCGTCCGAATCGCTAGGCTTGGGGGGACAAGGCCCATTGCAGCAACGCTGCCATGCGGCGGCGCTCCAAGGCAATAGGTACTGTAACATGAAGTTCAAGGTTCCCGGTGCGCTCGGACGCCTGCTGAAGCGTCCGCCGTCCCGGGAACCGGCCGAACTTGGCGAATTCATCCGGCAGCGCGGGGCCTATGTCGCCCAGAAGACGGTCCTCGATTACTGCCGGGTCAAGGCCGGACGGCATGAACAGAAGCTGTTTGCCGAACCGGCTTTTCAGGCTGCACTGCAGCATTGCCGCTGGCAGGTCTATTTCGGCGCCCTCGCCGATGTCACCGCGATCGCCGAGGCCTGGCTGCGGCCGGCGGCGCAGGGACGGGCCGAATCCCTGATCGAGTCGCTGGGCCGCCTGCACGATGCCGCCCTGGCCGCCGAGCCCGCGCCGGCCGAAGAGTCCGAAGCAGCCGGCGCCTTCTCGATCCGCGCCCATCTCGCGCGCCTGCAGCTCGCGCCGCCGCATCCCTCCCACACCATGCCCCTCGTGGCCGAAGCGCCCCTCTTCGCGACCCTGCCGATCCATCCCGACCAGCGCGTGGGCGAGGACGCCTCGATCCGGGGCGCGCTCCGGTTCCTGCTCGTCTCGACACGCCAGGAGCTGGAGCGGCGCTTCGATGCCGCGGAGCTTGCGGCGCGGCTGACGGCGAAGGCCTAGGCGCAGCCCGTCGCGGCCCCGCGCCGATTCGGCCATACTGTGGGCGAGGCAATGGCGAGAGGTTCCGGCGACCCATGCGGCGTGCTCCCTCCGGCTCGCGTCCCTCGCCCGCCGCCGCGCTGACGGGCGGCATCGCCGGCGCGATGGGACCGCCGCCACCGTGCTTTCCTCCGGAGGCGCCCCTCGCCGAGGTCGTCGCCGGCATGGCCGCCGCACGCGCCTCCGCCGCGCTCGCGGTCGATCCGGACGGGCAGCCCGCCGGCATCCTCACCGAACAGGACGTGACGCGCCGCGTCGCGCTCCGCCTGCCGCCCGAGGCGCCGCTCTCCGCGGCGATGACCGCGCCGGTGACGACCTGCGCGGAGGATGCCGGGCTCTGGCGCGCGGTCGCCCTGTTGCGTGCCGGGCACCTGCGCCACCTGCCGGTGATCGGCCCCGGCGGTCGCTGCATCGGCATGCTGCACCGCGCCGAGACGCTCGCCGCCGTCTCCGGGCGGCTGCTGGTCCACCTCGATGCGCTCGCCGGCGACGATGCCGCGGTCAAGAGCGCCCAGGCGGGCGTCGCCATCGCGCTGCTGGAGGAGGGCGTCCCGGCACGCGACCTGGTCGGCCTGGTCAGCGGCATCAACGTCGAGCTGCACCGCAGGATCCTCGAACGCGTGCAGGCGGCGCACGGTCCTTCGCCCGTGCCCTTCACGCTGCTGGTCATGGGCAGCGCCGGGCGCGGCGAGAGCCTGTTGAGGCCCGACCAGGACAACGGCTTCATCCTCGGCGACTACGCGGACGAGGAGCATGGGCCGATCGACGCCTGGTTCCGCGCCTTCGCCGCAGACGTCAACGCCAGCCTGGCGCAGGCGGGCTTCCCGCTCTGCCCCGGCGGCATCATGGCGATGAACCCGCTGTGGCGAAAAACCCTGCCGCAGTGGAAGCGCCAGTTCGAGCACTGGGCCATCCGGCGCAGCGGGGCGGCGCTGCTGTTCTCCGACATCGCCTTCGACTTCCGGGCCGCTGCCGGGGATACCGCGCCGGCCGAGGCCCTTCGCGCGCATCTCGGCCGCGTCCTGGCGGGGGCCCCTGCCCTGCTTGCGGCCATGGCCGCCCAGAACCAGACGCTGACCGTCGGCCTGACCCTCTGGGGCGGCTTCACCGACGATGAACCCGGCCCCGGCACCCGCACGAACTTCAAGCTGCACGGGCTGATGCCGCTGGTGGCGGCGACGCGGCTGATGGCGCTGCGGGACGGCATCGCGCCGACCGGCACGGCCGACCGGCTCGCGGCACTCGCCGCGGGGGGAAGCATCTCGCCGCGCGAGGCCCAGGACCTCATGGACGCCTTCGACCTGCTGCTGGACGCCGTGCTGCGCCAGCAGCTCGCCGATCACTCGGCGGGGCTCGAGCCTGGCAATCTCGTGGATACGGGCGCCCTGCCGAAAGCCGCGCGCGGCACGCTGCGCGATGCGCTGAAGGCGGTGCGCAGCTTCAGCCGCGGCGCCTTCGGCTCCTTCACGGGGCAGCTCTGGTAGTCAGAAATGCTCTGCCGCCTGCGCGATCCGCGGGAGCATCCGGCTGCGCCGCACGAGGTCATGCAGGTCCTCCACGCCCCTTGCCGCGGCGCGGGCGAGCAGGTGGACCCAGAGCGCCGCGGTCGCCTCGGCATCGCCCAGCGCCTCATGGCGGCCTGCGATCACGATGTCCGCGCGCCCGCACAGGCCGTCGAGCGAATGGTCCGGCTCCTCCGCATCGAGCCAGCAGGACACGGCCATGCTGCACAGGAAAGGGTTCGGCACCGCCGGCGCCCCGCGGTATTCCTCCATGAAGAGCAGCGTGCGGTCGAAGGCGGCGTTGTGCGCCACCAGCACGTCGCCACCCGCGAAGTCGAGGAAGGCGCCGATCGCCTCGGGCGCCCGCGGCGCCTTGCACACCGCCTCCTCCGTGATGCCGTGATAGCGGATGCCCTCGGGCGGGATGGACCGGCCGGGATTGACCAGGGTCTCGAACCGCCCGGCCGATTCCGCGTTCCGCAGGCGCACGGCACCGATCGACAGCAGCGCGTCGCCGCATGTCGGCCTGAGCCCCGTCGATTCCAGGTCGAAGACGACGTAGTCCTGGAATGCGAGCGGCCCGCCGGGCAGCGGGGCGTGGAAATGCGCCCGTGCGCGCACGAAATCGAGGGGCGATGGCTTCAGCCCCTTGGCGACGGCGGTGACGGCGCGGCGGATGAACCCGCTCATGCCGGAAAGACTGGCATGGCGCCCACCTGGCGGTCACGCGCCAAGCGGTGCGGCGGTCGCCTCCCGCTGCCGCTGGAGCTTCAGCCGCTTGCCGCGGGCGACCATGTCGCGCAGTTCCACCCACATCATCGCCGCCATGAGGGCATCCGCGAAGGCGTCGTGCTGGCCGAGATCGGGAATCCCGAGATCGGCGCGGATGGAGGCGAAGCGAAGGTCCACGACCGTCCCCGGCGGCGCCTTGCCGTATTTCCGGTCGTAGTAGAGCGATGAGACCTCGATGCGCCGGTTCGGCAGCTTCGCGCCGATCTGGTGCAACGCATAGCGGTCCACCATGCGGACGTCGAAGTCGATATAGTAGCCGACCAGGGGCCGCGGCCCGATGAAGCGCAGCAGTTCCGGCAGCACCTCGGCCATCGGCCGCCCGGCGGCGACGTCGCGCTGGCGGAGTCCATGCACCTTGATGGACCCGGCCTCGGGCATGCGGGTGGGCTTGACCACCGCCTCGTAGCGCCGACTGGTCACGATGCGGTTTCCCACGATCGGCACGGCGGCGACGGCGACGATCTCGTCGACCCAGGGGTCGAGGCCGGTTGTCTCGCAGTCGAGCGAGACCGCTTCGCCCTCCGGGGGATCGTCGAGCAGGAACATGAAGGCCGGATCGACGATGCCGGCCCGCCAGGCGCGGCGGCGGAACCACCTGAACACGGCTAGGGCCCTTTTCGATCAGACGGCACCGGCCCGCACCCCCAACCCGGCCACCCGACGACAGCATCCCGGATGGGCGGCCATGGCGGGGGTGCGGGCCGGTGCCGGTTCCGACAGGTCGGAAGCATGCTCTAGAGCAGATCCCGATCAGGTGGAATCACCTGATCGGGTGAAGATGCTCGCGGAAACAACGGCTCTAGAATACCGACGTCCCGAAGCGGGTCGCGACCACTTCCCGGAACCGGCGCACCACGCGCAGGCTGTCGCGCAGGATGTCCCGGTCCGCCGCGGTCAGGCGGGAGGGCCGGACCAGCGCCTCCTCCTCCACCTTGCCGCGGCGCACCGCCTCGATCTGGGACGCGATGCGGTAGGCCATGAAGACGCGCAGCGCGCCGAGAAGCTCGTGACCCAGTTCCTCGTTCAGGGATCCGGTGGCGACGAGGGCCGCGATCCGCGCCGCGGTCGGCGTCGTGCGGACACCGCGGTCCAGCGCCATGGTGCGGATGCCATGCACGATCGGGAAGATGCCGGCCTTCTTGATGTCGATCGCCTCCTCCCCGACGCCGACGCTGGTCATCAGGGTATTGAGAACGCCAAGGGACGGCGTGGCGAAGCTGTCGGTCAGATAGGCGAAATGCGCCATGAGCGCGGCTTCCCCGCGCATCATCCGGAACAGCTCGGCCTTGGTCTCGTCGAGCAGCGCGGTCCGCCCGGTCAGCGCCACGGCGTCGAGGAAGATCGCGATGTTCATCGCGGCCTCGGGCGTGCGCTCGAGCACCCAGCGGTGCAACTGGCGCACCATGCCCTGCGCGGTCTGGGACCAGATCGGGTTGCGCACCATCACGTTGCCGGGGCAGGGCGGAAAGCCGAACCGGTCGAGCGCGCCGGAGAAGGCCTCGCGGAAGGCGGCGAGGTCATCCCCGGGCACCTCGGCGCCGAGCAGGATGCCGTTGTCCTGGTCGGTCCGGACCGTCTGCTCCGCGCGTCCCTCGCTGCCCATGAGGATGAGGCAGCCCTGGTCGCGGATGCTCTCCGGCGCCACCAGATCGAACAGGCGGACGAAAAGGCGGCGGTTGAGGTCCGAGGTGATCTCGGCGATCGCTTCGACCTTCACCCCCTGGCGCCACAGGCGCTCGACCTGGTCCTGGATGGCACGGGCCGGTTCGGCCAGTTCCTCGACGCTGCGTGCCGCATCGATGCGGCGGGGAATGAGCTGCGAGTTACCGGCGAAGCGGCCGAGCAGGTCGATATCCTCGAGGAAGCCGACGAACTCCTCGCCATCGCGCACGGCAAGGCGCCGCTTGTCGTGCCGCGTCATCGCGAGCAGCGCGTCGAGCAGCAGATCGTCCGCGCCGATCTCGACGATCGTGAAATGCGTGACGTCGGCAACGGGGGTCGTGAGGGGCAGCCGGCGGAGCACCGCGGCCTTGGCGAGGTTCATGCCGGTGACCACGCCGATCCCGCGCGGGGCCCGCACGAAGAGAGCGTTGACGCCGGCCTCCTTCATCGCCACCCCTGCCTCGGCAATGGTGGTGCTGCCGTCGACGAACTCGGCGCGGTGGCGCATGGCATCCCGCACGCGCAGCCGCAGGACCGATTCCATGCCGCCTTCGGGCGAACGGGCCTCGGCCAAGGCCTCCAGCTTGCGGGAGACATCCGCGTAGAAGAACGCGGCGAAGGCCGGATTGGCCGCGATCAGGCGACGGACGAGGTCGCCCGGAACCAGGAAGCAGAGCGTCTCCTCCGCCGCGACGAAGTCCTCGCCGGCCGCACCATGCACGAGCGCGCGGCTGTCGAAGCTGTCGCGGGGGCCAAGGAGGTCCTGGAGGGTATCGTCCTCGCGGGCCTCGACCGCGCCCTTGATCACGACGTGGAGGACCTCGGCGGCGGCGCCGCGGGCGATGATGACCTCCCCCGGCGCGAAATACCCGACATCGGCCGCGGCGCGGACCTCCTCGGCCTCCTGCTGGGTCAGGCGGTCGAAGGGCGGGTTCTGTGCGTCGAAGCCGGTCGCCATGGCGGGATGCACCGGCGCGGCCCCGCGACCGGGGCCGCGCCCTGCGCGTCAGTGCATGTGGGCCGAGGCGGCGCCGATGCCGGTCTCGGAGCGCACATACTGGGCGTCGAAGCTCGCCTGCTCCGCCTTCGCGCGGGCCGAGCCGTCCATCTTCGAGAACAGCCAGATGCCCGCGAAGGCGACCGACATCGAGAACAGCGCCGGGTTGTCGTAGGGGAAGATGGCCTCGGCATTGCCCAGGGTCTGCACCCAGACGGCCTTCGACAGCACCACCATCACGACCGCGCTGATCAGGCCGAGGAAGCCGCCGAGGAAGGCGCCCCGCGTGGTCGTGCCCTTCCAGAACACCGACATCAGCAGCACCGGGAAGTTGCAGGATGCCGCCACGGCGAAGGCGAGGCCGACCATGAAGGCGACGTTCTGCCTCTCGAACACGTAGCCGAGGACGATGGCCACGATGCCGATCACCACCGCGGTGATCTTCGAGATGCGCACCTCCTTCTCCTCGTCGGCCTTGCCGCGCGCGACCACCTCCGCATAGAGGTCGTGCGAGACGGCCGAGGCGCCGGCAAGCGTCAGCCCGGCGACCACCGCGAGGATGGTCGCGAAGGCCACCGCCGAGATGAAGCCGAGGAAGAGCGAGCCGCCGACGGCATTCGCCAGATGCACCGCCGCCATGTTGGTGCCGCCGATGAGCCCGCCGATGCGGTTGACCGCCCCGTCCGCACCCGCGTTGTAGAAGCTGTCGTCCGTCATCAGGAAGGTGATGGCGCCGAAGCCGATGATGAAGGTCAGGATGTAGAAGTAGGCGATGAAGCCGGTGGCGTAGAACACCGACTTGCGCGCCTGCTGCGCGTCCGAGACGGTGAAGAAGCGCATCAGGATGTGCGGCAGGCCCGCGGTGCCGAACATCAGCGCGAGGCCGAGGGAGATGGCCGAGACCGGGTCCGAGACCAGGGCGCCGGGCGCCATGATGGCGTCGTGGCGCGGATGGATGCGGACAGCCTCGGCGAACATCGCCTCGGGGCTGAAGCCGAAGCGCGACATCACCATGAAGGCCATGAAGGTCGCGCCGGCGAGCAGCAGGCAGGCCTTGACGATCTGCACCCAGGTCGTCGCCTTCATGCCGCCGAAGGCCACGTAGACGATCATCAGCACGCCGACGATCACGACCGCATAGAGGTAATCGAGGCCGAAGAGCAGCTGGATCAGCTTCCCCGCGCCGACCATCTGCGCGATCAGGTAGAAGGCCACCACGATCAGCGTGCCGGTCGCCGACAGGATGCGGATCGAGGTCGGTTCCAGGCGGAAGGAGGCGACGTCGGCGAAGGTGAACTTGCCGAGGTTGCGCAGCCGCTCCGCGATCAGGAACAGGATCACCGGCCAGCCCACCAGGAACCCGATCGAGTAGATGAGCCCGTCGAAGCCCGAGGAGAAGACGAGGCCGGAGATGCCCAGGAACGAGGCGGCCGACATGTAGTCGCCGGCGATGGCGAGCCCGTTCTGGAAGCCGGTGATGCCGCCGCCCGCCGCGTAGAAGTCCGCTGCCGAGCGCGTCTGCATCGCGGCGCGGTAGGTGATGCCGAGCGTGCAGAGCACGAAGGCGAAGAACATGATGATCGCGGCCCAGTTCAGGGCCTGGCGATCGACCTCTCCCTCCACCGCGCCGGCGGCATGGGCGAGCCCGACATGTGCCGCCGCGCCGAGCGTGGCCGCGAGGGCGGAAACCCAGAGAAGGCGCTTCACGAGATCAGCTCTTTCTTCAGGCGCTCGGTCATCTCGTCGAACTCGCCATTGGCACGACGGACGTAGATGCCGGTCAGCAGGAAGGCCGCGACGATCACCACGAGGCCGAGGACGATCCCGAGCGTCGTCACGCCCGCGCCGATCCGCATCGCCAGCAGCGACTTGTCGAAGGCGATCAGCGCGATGAAGCCGAAATAGATCACCAGCATGATGATCGAGAGCGTCCAGGCGAAGCCCGAGCGCCTGCGGACCAGTTCCTGGAAGTGTGGATTGTTCAGCACCCGCAGATGGGACTCATCGGTCATGATCTGACCTCCCTGTTGGATGCGTCTGCCCCGGCTACAGCCGCGGGCGAGCCATAGACGCGGCTGCAACGATCATGCTTGATCTAACGCAAGAATTGCCGGGGGCTGGCGGTGCATGCCTGCGGCGCCGACCGTCGGCCCGGCCGGCGGCCGCAAGGGAGGGAGAACCGGCATGGCGCAGACGGCCCAGCGCTACGATGAGACCTATGCGGCCTGGCGCCGCGACCCGGAGGCCTATTGGTCGTCGGTCGCGGCAGGCATCGCCTGGGATGCCCTTCCCACGCGGGCCTTCGATGCCTCGCTCGGCGTCTATGGCCGCTGGTTCCCCGGCGGGCGCCTGAACACCTGCTTCAACGCCGTCGACCGGCATGTCGCCGCGGGACGCGGCCACCAGGCCGCGATCATCTGGGACAGCCCGATGACGGGGCGGATCGAGACCATCACCTATGCGCAACTGCAGGACCGCGTGGCGCGGATGGCCGGCGCCCTCGCCGCCCGCGGGGTGGCGAAGGGCGACCGCGTCGTCGTCTACATGCCGATGGTGCCGGAAGCGGCGATCGCCATGCTCGCCTGCGCGCGGCTCGGGGCGGTGCATTCGGTGGTCTTCGGGGGCTTCGCTGCGGCCGAGCTCGCCGCCCGCATCGCCGATGCGAAGCCCAGGGCGATCGTCACCGCCTCCTGCGGCCTCGAACCGGGGCGCGTGGTGAAGTACAAGCCGCTGCTCGACGCCGCGATCGGCCTCTCCCCGCACAAGCCGGCCGCGGTGCTGATCCTGCAGCGCGAACAGGCGCCCTGCGAGCTGACGCCCGGCCGCGACGAGGACCTGCTGGCCGCCGAGGCCGCCGCGGCACCGCATCCCTGCGTGAGCGTCGGGAGCACCGATCCGCTCTACATCCTCTACACCTCCGGCACGACGGGCGCGCCCAAGGGCATCCTGCGCGACAATGGCGGGCACGCGGTCGCGCTGCACCATTCCATGTCCATGGTCTACGGCGTCGGCGCAGGCGACGTGTACTGGGCGGCCTCGGACGTCGGCTGGGTGGTCGGCCATTCCTACATCGTCTACGCCCCGCTGCTCGCCGGATGCACCACCGTGCTGTTCGAGGGCAAGCCCGTCGGCACGCCCGATGCCGGCACTTTCTGGCGCGTCTGCGAACAGCACGGCGTGAAGGTGCTGTTCACCGCGCCGACCGCGATCCGCGCCATCAAGAAGGAGGATCCGGACGGTGTGCTGATGAAGCGCCACGACCTCTCGACGCTCGAGGCGCTCTACCTCGCCGGCGAACGCTGCGACCCGGATACCGTCACCTGGTCCGAGCGCCTGCTCGGCAAGCCGGTGGTGGACCACTGGTGGCAGACCGAGACGGGCTGGACCATCACCGGCAATTTCCGCGGCCTCGGGCTGTTCCCGACCAGGCCGGGCTCGGGCGGCAAGCCGGCGCCGGGCTACGACCTCGTCGTGCTGGACGAGGCGCATCGCGAAGCGCCCCGCGGGCAGATCGGCAGCCTGGCCATCCGCCTGCCGCTGCCGCCTTCCTGCCTGCCGACGCTGTTCAACGCCGATGACCGCTTCCGCGAGGCCTACCTTACGGCCTTCCCCGGCTTCTATTCGACCGCCGATGCCGGGATGGTGGACGAGGACGGCTATGTCTCGGTGATGAGCCGCACCGACGACATCATCAACGTCGCCGGCCATCGCCTCAGCACCGGCGCGATGGAGGAGGTGCTGGCCTCCCACCCCGACGTCGCCGAATGCGCCGTGGTCGGCGTGCGGGATACGCTGAAGGGCCAGGTGCCGCTCGGCCTCGTCGTGCTCAAGGCGGGCGTGACGAAGGCCGAGGAGGCCGTCGCCTCCGAGCTTGTCGGCATGGTGCGCGAGAGGATCGGCCCGGTGGCCGCCTTCAAGGATGCCCGCGTCGTCGCGCGCCTGCCCAAGACGCGATCCGGCAAGATCCTGCGCGCGACGCTGCGCAAGATCGCCGACGGCGACGACTACGTGGTGCCGCCGACCATCGACGACCCGGCGATCCTCGACGAGGTGGGCGAGGTGCTGAAGGCCGCGATGCGGTAGGACGTTCAGACGATCGCGACATCCTCGATCAGCAGGGCAAGGTCGCGATCGCCCGCTTCCTCGTGCATCGTCGCGCTGAGCATCAGTTCAATGGCGCTGCGCCCCGGGCGCAGCCGCACCGGGACCTCGATGCGGAAGCGTTCGGTCAGCGCACCGCAGTCCAGGCGCAGGAACTGCGCCGGTTCGTCGTTGACGCGCAGGATGGCCCGCTGGCCGGCCACGGGGCAGCGGTAGTCGAGCCGCAGCGTCGCATGGCGCGACGCCGCGCTGTCCAGCAGCAGCCGGCATCGGCGGGCGGTGACCCAGCGGAAATGGTGAGCCAGGCCGATCTCCGGCGCCGGCCCCTCCAGGGCGCCGAGGCCCTCGGAGAGGTCCCAGAGCACGCCCTCCGCCTCCGCGCGGGCGGCACGCGCCGCCACGGCCGGCGCGGG
>JAFADX010000339.1 GCA_023424475.1 Pseudomonadota bacterium | reverse complement strand
CAGCCGTCGCGCGTCGCCTCGGCGAGCGCGAAGACGCGCAGGGTGCTGGCGAGCGGTGCGCCGCTCTCGGACCGCTCGGCGTCGAGGGAGGCGAGCAGCGCGGCGAGGCTGCTGCCGCGGCGCCGGGCCACCCCTTCCAGCGCCGCCCAGAAGGCCGGTTCCAGCGCCACCGAGGTGCGGTGGCCGGCGAGGCTGAAGGATCGCTTCGCGAGGTGCGGCCTCATCCGCCGCCCTCCAGCGCGCCGCCGGGGCGGAGCATGTCCTCCGGCCTCACCCAGCGATCGAAATCCCCGGGCGCGACATGGCCGAGGCGCGCGGCGGCTTCCTTCAGCGTGAGGTCCTCGGCGAGCGCCGTCTTCGCGATCTGCACGGCCTTGTCGTAGCCGATGCGCGGGTTGAGCGCGGTGACGAGCATCAGGGACTTGGCCACCTGCTCGGCGATCCGGGCGCGGTTCGGTTCGAGCTTCGCGACCATGTGCGTGGCGAAGGACCGCGCGGCATCGCCGAGCAGGGTCGCGCTTTCGAGCACGCTCTGGATGATGACGGGCTTGAAGACGTTGAGTTCCAGGTGGCCCTGTGCGCCGGCGAAGGTCACCGTGGTCTGGTTCCCCATCACGCGGGCGCAGACCATGGTCAGCGCCTCGGCCTGGGTGGGGTTGGTCTTGCCGGGCATGATGCTGCTGGACAGGCCGTCGGCCGGCACGACCAGTTCCCCGATCCCGCCCCGCGGGCCGGAACCGAGCAGGCGGATGTCGTTGGCGATCTTGGTCAGCGAGACCGCCACCGTGTTCATCGCGCCGTGCAGTTCCACGAAGGCGTCGTGCGCCGCCATGCCTTCCGACTTGTCGGGGTTGGGTGCGAAGGCTTCCCCGGCGCGCTCGGCGACGATGGCGCAGAACACCTCGTCGAATGCGGGGTGGCGGTTGAGGCCCGTGCCCGCCGCCGTGCCGCCCTGCGGCAGCAGCAGCAGGCGCGGGATGGCGCCGGCGATGCGGGCGATGCCGTTCTCGACCTGGCGGCCCCAGGTGGCGAACTCGCCGCCCAGCGTCACCGGCACCGCGTCCATCATGTGGGTGCGGCCGAGCTTCACGACGTCGCGGTATTCTTCCGCCTTGGCGGTCAGCGCGGCGTGCAGGGCGGCGAGGCCGGGCAGCAGGCGGTGGCGCACCGCGTGGACGGCGGCGAGGTGCATCACCGTCGGGAAGGAATCGTTCGACGACTGGCCGCGGTTGACATGGTCGTTCGGATGGACCGGCCTGCGGCTGCCAAGCGGCTGGCCGAGCATCTCGTTGGCGCGGTTCGCGATGACCTCGTTCGCGTTCATGTTGGTCTGGGTGCCCGAGCCGGTCTGCCAGACGGGCAGGGGAAAGTCGGCGTCGCGCTCGCCGGATTCGACTTCCGCGGCGGCGGCCTTGATCGGTTCGGCGATGGCTCCGGGCAGTTCGCCCAGGCGGCGGTTGGCCTCGGCGGCGGCCCATTTCTGCAGGCCGGTGGCGCGGATCACGCCCGGATCGAGCCGGGTCTCGCCGATGCGGAAGAGGGTGCGGGCGCGCTCGGTCTGCGGACCCCAGTAGCGGCCTGCGGGAATCTCGATGGTCCCGAGGCTGTCGGTTTCGGTGCGCGTCGCTGTCATGCCGTCCTCCACGGCATGAATCTGGTGCCCGCCGCGCCGGGTGCAACGCTATCCTGACGATATCGAATCGAGGTGAGGAAGCTCCGCATGGGCTATGACATCGAGAAGATCGAGGGCGTCGGGAAGGTCTACGGCGACAAGCTGCGGGAGGCGGGGGTCAAGGATACCGCCGCGCTGCTCAGGGCCTGCGCCGGGCCGAAGGATCGCGCCACGCTTGCCGCGAAGACCGGCATCCCCGACGCATTGGTGCTGAAGTTCGCCAACCGCGCCGATCTGATGCGCGTGAAGGGTATCGGCGAGGAATACGCCGACCTGCTCGAGGCGGCCGGGGTCGATACGGTGCCAGAACTCGCGCAGCGGCGTGCCGACAACCTCCATGCGGCGCTCGAGGCGGCGAACGCGGCGAAGAAGCTCGTGCGCCAGGCGCCGGGGCTGAAGGCGGTGGAGGGCTGGATCGCCGCGGCGAAGGACCTGCCGCGGGCATTGACCTACTGAGCCTTGGAGCTCAGGGACTGTTCGGAGAGGCGCCGTGGGCGCATTTCGGCGCCGGCGCTCCCGAACGGAGGCTCAGGGCATGGCGCCGTAGGTGGCGATCTCGATCAGGTTGCCGTCCGGGTCCCGGCAATAGACCGAGGTGATCGGGCCGAGGGCGCCATCCTTGGCGACCGGGCCGAGTTCGATCGCGACGCCGCAGCGCTGCAGGTGCGCGGCGATCTGCCCGGCGTCCACCGTGACAATGAAGCAGAGATCCTCGGTTCCCGGCACGCCGCCGCCGGCACCCGTCCACCATTCCTGCTGCGTCATCTCGGCGGGACGCAGGTTGATCTTCTGGCCGCCGAACTTCAGGGCCGTGCGGCGATGGGGGCCGAATTCCTCGACCTCCATGCCGAGGACGCGCTGGTACCAGGATGCCGAGATCGTCACGTCGCGGCAGGTGACGACCAGGTGGTCGAGGCGGTCGACGGCAAAGCGCATGGCGGATCCTGGAAGCGGGGGGGCGGCCGGAGGCCTGTACAGCCCGCCGGCCGGCCTGTCACCCGTGCTCAGTCCCGGTCCAGCGGCCGGGCCGATAGCGCCAGCGGTCGCCGTCGCGGTCCCAGCGGGGCTGGGCGTAGTGGCGGCCGCGCCGGGCGCGGATCCAGCGGCCGTCTTCCCAGACGTAGCGGCGGCCGTTCCACCTGTAATGCCCTTCCTCCCAGACATGCCCGCGCCGGGGCGGCGGAATGGGCCGTGCATGGGGCGGGGGTGGAGGCGGGCCGAAATTCAGGGTCAGGCTTTGCGCCCCGGCCGTGCCGGGCAGCGTGAGGCCGGCCGCGACCGCGGCAAGGGCGGGAAGGGTGGCGAACAGGCCTCGGCGGGTGGTCATGCGATGTCTCCTTCGCAGGGACGGGCCTGGTGTGCCCGTCCCCGGGAGCCTCTGCGGACCCTGGGGCGGCGCGGTGGCAGGATTGCTGCGAAGGGTAACGATGCGTGGCGCCGTGGTTTGCCTCAGGCGGCGCTGCCGCGGCGCACGGTGACCTCGATCTCGATCTTCATCTCGGGCGACATCAGTGCCGTGTGGATCAGCGTCGAGGCCGGGCGTGCCTTTCCGAGATACTTCTTCACGATCGGCCAGCAGGATTCCCAGTCCTTCGGGTCGGGCACGATGAAGAGGACGCGCACGACCTCGTCGAGCGAGGCGCCGGCTTCCTTGAGCGCGGCGGCGATGTTGCGGAAGGTCTGGTCGCACTGCGACGCGACGTCCGGCCGGATCGTCATGGTCGCGTAGTCGTAGCCGGTGGTGCCGGACACCCAGATGTCGTCGCCCACGACGACGGCGCGGGAATAGCCGATCTGCTCCTCGAACTTCGAGCCGGAGGAGATGAGGCGGCGTTGCGTCGTCATGCAGAAGGTCCTTCCGTGCTGCGGGTGGCCAGGCGCGGCCTGTCGTGTTCGATCTCCGCCAGGCGCTGCTGGAGCTGGGCGACCTTCCAGCTCTCGGCGGCCAGCACCTGGGCCGATTTGCGGATGACATGCCAGTTGAAGCCGGCGGTGGTCGAGATGGCGATGAAGAACAGCGCCATGCCCATCCGGCCTTCGATCACGAGCGCGAAGGCGAGGATCGCGAAAGCCGCGGCCAGGAACCCGTTGGCGATCAGGCCGGTCAGGCGGATGCGGTCCGGCACGGCGCGGCGCGCCGTCAGGCCGTCATCGGCCCGCCGCAGCGTTCCGGGCGATGGATCCGCTCCGTCGCCGCGGGGAACTTGCCGAGCTTCGCCGCCGGGCGGATGGGGCGGCGCACCAGTTCGCCGCCGCAATTCGGGCAGAGGCCGCCCGGCAGCCTGGTGCCGGCGCAATCCACGCACCAGGTGCATTCGAAGGAGCAGATCAGGGCGTCGCGGCTGTCGGGCGGCAGGTCCCGGCCACAGCATTCGCAGTTGGGGCGGAGTGCGAGCACGGGAGACCTCCTGTTCCTAGGATGCGGCGACGATGCGGGATACCAGGCGGCGGACGATCGGCAGCACGACCAGCACGGTCGGGAAGGCGATCGTCCAGGACGTTAGCCAGGCCAGCGGCCACCGCGCCAGCATCTCGACGCCGGGTCCGAGGGCCAGCAGCGTCGAGATGCCGGAGATGATGACGGTCATGATCCCCGAGAGGATGAAGCCCGTCACCGGCAGGGTGTAGCGCGCCGGCAGGCGGCGCGCGGCCGTCGCACTCACTCAAGGCCTTCGTAGAAGTCGTTCCCCTTGTCGTCCACGACGATGAAGGCGGGGAAGTCCTCGACCTCGATGCGCCAGACCGCCTCCATGCCGAGCTCGGGGTACTCCAGCACCTCGACCTTGCGGATGCAGTCGCGCGCGAGGCGCGCCGCCGGGCCGCCGACCGAGCCGAGGTAGAAGCCGCCATACGTCCTGCAGGCGTTCAGCACCGCCTTGGAGCGGTTGCCCTTGGCGAGCATGACGAAGGAGCCGCCGGCGGCCTGGAAGGATTCGACATAGGAATCCATCCGCCCTGCCGTGGTCGGGCCGAAGGAACCCGTGGCGTAGCCCTGCGGCGTCTTGGCCGGGCCGGCATAGTAGACGGGATGGTCCTTGATGTACTGCGGCAGGCCCTCCCCGCGGTCGAGGCGTTCCTGCAGCTTGGCATGCGCGATGTCGCGCGCGACCACCATCGTGCCGGTCAGCGAGACGCGCGTCTTCACCGGATGCCTGGACAGTTCCGCGCGGATTTCCGACATCGGGCGATTGAGGTCGATCTTCACCACCTCGCCGCCGAGGATGTCCTCGGTATGCTCGGGCAGGTAGTGCGCGGGGTCGCGCTCCAGCTCCTCGAGAAAGACGCCCTCGGCCGTGATCTTCGCCTTGATCTGCCGGTCGGCGCTGCACGACACGCCGATGCCGATCGGCAGCGAGGCGCCGTGCCGTGCCAGCCGGATCACCCGCACGTCATGGCAGAAATACTTGCCGCCGAATTGCGCGCCGATGCCGAGGTTCTGCGTCAGCCTGTGGATCTCGGCTTCCAGTTCCGGGTCGCGGATGGCGTGGCCGGACGTGTCGCCCTTGGTCGGCAGCGCATCGAGCCAGCGCGTCGAGCCGAGCTTCACCGTCTTGAGGTTCATCTCGGCGGAGGTGCCGCCGATCACGATCGACAGGTGATAGGGCGGGCAGGCGGAGGTGCCGAGCGTCTTGATCTTCTCCTCGAGGAAGGCGAGCAGCTTCGGCTTGTTCAGCACCGCGCGGGTCTGCTGGAACATGAACGTCTTGTTCGCCGACCCGCCGCCCTTGAGGATGAACATCAGGTGCATCTCGTCGGCGTGGTGCTCGCCCGGCTGCGCCATGATGGAGAACTCGACCGGCATGTTGTTGCCGGTGTTGGTCTCCTCGAACATCGTGATCGGCGCCATCATCGAATAGCGCAGGTTGGTCTCGGTGTAGGTGCGGGCGACGCCGAAGGAGAGCGCCTCCTCCTCGTCGCCCTCGACCCAGACGCGCTGGCCCTTCTTGCCGAAGACGATGGCATTGCCGGTGTCCTGGCACATGGGCAGGACGCCGCCGGCGGCGATGTTCGCGTTCTTCAGCAGGTCGAGCGCGACGAAACGGTCATTCGCCGAGGCCTCTGGGTCCTTGAGGATGTTGGCGAGCTGTTGGAGGTGCCCCGGGCGCAGCAGGTGGGAGACGTCGCGGCAGGCCTGGAAGGCGAGCTCGGTCAGCGCCTCGGGCTTCACCTTGAGCACGCGCCTGCCGTCGACCTCGATCGTCGAGACGCCGCCGATGTCGAGCCTGCGATAGGGCGTGGTGTCCTCGGCCAGCGGGAACATCGGGGAATACCGGAAGCCGGCCGGGCGGGCGGGGGCGGCGTCGTCGAGCGGAGGGGTCATGCGCAATCTCCGGGCGCGCGAAAGGGCGCGGATGGGCGGGACTTAGCGCAGGCAGGGGCAGAGCGCCAACCTGGACAAGCCGCGGCGGCCCCCCGCCAGGCCGCGGGGCCGGCGCCCAACGCGCGCCCCCCCCCGCCCCCCCCCCG
>JAFADX010000043.1 GCA_023424475.1 Pseudomonadota bacterium | reverse complement strand
GCGCGGTTGATCGCGGCGGCGGGGCCGGAGGGCGGCACGCCGCTGCTCGCGGCGCTGCGGGCGGCGCGGCGGGAGGACGGATCCCTCGTGCTGGCGGGGGAAAGGCTGCTCGACGAGGTGGTGATGTTCCTCCTCGCCGGCGCCGAGGGGGCGGCGATCACGTTGACCTGGACCGCCATGCTCGCGGCGCTGCACCCGGAGACGGCGGACCGGATGGCGGCCGAACTGCCGGACGCGCCGCCAACCTTCGCCGAGCTGCCGAACTTCGCCTTCACCCGCGCGGCGATCCAGGAGGCGATGCGACTCTATCCGCCGGTCGCCGTCTTCGCGCGCCAGGCGGTGAAGCCCGACCGCATCCGCCGCTGGGACGTGCGGGAGGGCGACATCGTGCTCGCGGTGCCCTGGCTGCTGCACCGGCACGAGGCGCTGTGGGAGGCCCCCAACGCCTTCCGGCCGGAACGCTTCCTGGGCGATGCGGCGCGGCGCAGGCCGCGCTTTTCCTACCTGCCCTTCGGCATCGGGCCGCGCATCTGCGCCGGGGCCGCCTTCGGCATGGCCGAGGTCTCGGTCTTCGCGGCAATCCTGTTCCGCCGCTTCCGCTTCGCCCTTGCGCCCGGCTTCGTGCCGCGGCCGAACTGCCGGCTGGCGTTGCGGCCCAGGGGCGGCATGCGGCTGGTCGTCACGCCCCGCTGACGCTGGACGCCTTCGCCGCATCGCAGCACTCTTGGCGGCGCAGCGGATGGGAGAGCGGGCCATGGCGGAATTCGACCTCGCGGTGCGCGGCGGCCAGGTGGCGACCGGCTTCGGCACGGTGCGCTGCGACATCGGCGTGAAGGACGGGCGCATCGTGGCGCTGGCCGAGCGCATCGCCGACGCGGCGCAGGCGGTCGAGGCCGACGGGCTGCTGGTCCTGCCCGGCGGCGTGGACAGCCACTGCCACATCGAGGAACCCTCCCGCGGCGGCTATGCCAGCACCGGCGCCGCCGAGCCGCCGGTCACGGTGAACGAGGAATCCTTCGCGACCGCCTCGGCCTCGGCCTTCGCCGGCGGCACCACCTCGGTCGTCTGCTTCGTCCCGCAGTGGAAGGGCTTCGGCATCTGGGACCGCTACACGGATTACCGGGCGCGGGCGGCGAAGGGGATGCTCGACCATTCCTTCCACCAGATCATCAGCGACCCGACCGACGTCGTGATGGACGAGGAAGTGCCGCGCGTGGTCGCCGAGGGCGTGCGCAGCCTCAAGGTCTTCCTCACCTACGAGCCGCTGCACCTGTCGGACGGGCAGTTCATCCGCGTGCTGGCCAAGGCGCGGGAACTCGGCTGCCTGGTGACGGTGCATTGCGAGAACTACGACGCCATCGGCTGGCGCACGGCCGGGCTGCTGAAGCACGGCATGACGGCGCCGAAGTACCATGCCTGGTCGCGCCCGACGATCGTGGAGCGGGAGGCGACGCACCGCGCCATCGCGCTTGCGGAACTGGTGGACCAGCCGATCCAGGTCTTCCATGTCTCCTGCGCCGAGGCGGCGGAGGAGATCGCCCGCGCGCAGCATCGCGGCGTGAAGGTGTGGGGCGAGACCTGCCCGCAATACGTCGCCCTGACCGCCGGGGACATGGACCGCCCCGGCTTCGAGGGGGCGAAGTTCATGTGCAGCCCCGCGCCGCGGACGAAGGAGGAGCACGGGCGGATCTGGGAGATGATCCGCCGCGGCACGCTCGACGTCGTCTCCTCGGACCACTGCGCCTTCTCCTACGAGGGCGGCAGGGGCAAGCGGCAGAACGGCACCGATGCCGTGTTCCGCGACATCCCCAACGGCATCCCGGGCTTCGCCGCGCGCCTGCCGATCATGTTCAGCGAGGGGGTGTCGAAGGGGCGCATCACGCTCGATCACTTCGTGCGGCTGACCAGCACCAATCCGGCGCGGCTGATGGGGCTTGCGCCGCGCAAGGGGATGATCGCGGTGGGCGCCGATGCCGACCTGGCGCTCTGGGACCCCGCGAAGAAGGTGACCATCACCAATGCGCTGATGCAGCACGCGATCGACTACACGCCCTATGAGGGTCTCGAGGTCACCGGCTGGCCGGTCGCGACGATCCGGCGTGGCGAGGTGGTGATGCGCGACGGCAAGGTGCAGGCCGAGCCCGGCACCGGCCGCTTCCTGCCGCGCGGGCCCTACGGTTTCATCCGCCCGCGCGGCGTCGTTCCGGACGGCTTCGACCCGGCGCCGGCGTTGCGCTGAGGCGCGTCAGGCGATCTTGCCGGTGTCGAAGCGGCGGAGATTCTCCTGCTCGATGATGCGCAGGACCGTCTTCGGGTATTCGATCGCATTGCCGGCACCGAACAGGCAGCGCGTCGCCATGACCTTGGCGAAGGCGCCGGGGTCGCTGGCTGCGGCCTTCAGCGCCGCCTTCCCGCTGGCCGATTTCAGCATCGGATGATTCTCGATCAGGCCGCGGAAGATCGCGAAGGCCCCCTTGAGCGTCGGCGCGATGCAGAAGCGGTCCTGCACGATGGGTCCGTCCTTGATCGCCTGGGTGGGCAGGTAGACCCATTCGGTCCCCCGCACCTTGCATCCCGGAAGGTCCCAGCCGTCCTTGTAGGGCGCGGTGATGCCGAAGAGGATGTTGTAGTCGCGGAAGTGGTCGGAGGTGCCGAAGGCGCTTTCGAGGCAGGCCATGCCGATGACGCCGGAGACCGGCAGGCTCATGGACATGATGTCGTAGGCGCATTCCTGGTACAGGCGATCCGCGAAGGCACGCCGGACATGCGGCGGCGGCGGTTCCTTGGCCATGATCTGTGCTCCGGATGCCGGGGGCGGACACGCGTTACGGCGCAGCATGGCGCATCCGCTGTCTTCTGCATCACGTGGCGCGATGTCCGCGGCGGGGGGCTTCCCGCGCCGTGGCCTTTCGCCCGCCCGGCACTGCTCCCGCCGCCGCGGCGTCGAGGGACCTTTCGGCCTTCGGCCGAGGAGGACCGGGAGGACATCGTTCCTTCGTTCAGCCCTCGCCGAGCACCTCGTAGACCCCGAGGGCTTCCAGGTCGTCGTTGGTGACGCGCCGGCGCGGTTCGGCCGCGAGCCAGGCGAGGGTGCGGGCGCGGACCTCCTCCACGCGCCGCCGCGGCGGCGGGGCGTCCGCGCGCGGTGCCGGTGCCGTCATGGCCC
>JAFADX010000114.1 GCA_023424475.1 Pseudomonadota bacterium | reverse complement strand
GGCGGCGGATCGGCTGCGGCGGCGCCGCGCGGCACCTGGGCGGCGACGTAGGTGCCGTCGCCCACGCGCGCCTCCGCGAGTCCGTCGCTCAGCAGGAGTTCATAGGCGGCGACCACGGCGTTGCGCCGGACGCCGAGCTGCTCGGCGAGGGCGCGGCTCGAGGGCAACCGCAGCCCGGCGGTGAGCCGCCCGTCCAGCACCGCCGCGCGCAGCCCCGCATGCACGCGGGCCGACTGGCTGCCGGGCCCGTCCAGGCGCAGCGGAACATCCAGCACGGCAGGGTGGCTTTCGCGATTGGTTGGCACAAGCCGCTCCGGAATGGCCCTCGATCCAACCAATTTCGGGGTGCATGGAAGGGCCGTCAACCGAGGGTCCAGCCATGCCCGACACCGCCGTTCCGCCGAGCTACCCCATCACGCCCGTCAACCGCGTGAAGCGCCTCCATGAACGCGGCCGCTACGATCACGAGACGGTCCACCGCATCCTCGATTCCGCGATGCTCTGCCACGTCTCCTATGTGATCGACGGCCAGCCCTACTGCACGCCGACCCTGTTCTGGCGGGAAGGCACGCGGCTCTACTGGCACGGCAGCAGCGCGAGCCGGATGCTGCGCAACCTCTCGGACGGCGAGCCGGCCTGCCTGACGGTGACGCATCTCGACAGCCTCGTGATGGCGCGCTGCGGCTTCAACCACTCGGTCGACTACCGTTCCGCGATGTGCTTCGGCCAGGCGCGCCTGGTGGCCGATCCCGAGGAGAAGGAGCGGGCGCTGACCATGATGGTCGATCGCTTCTTTCCCAACCGCACGGCAGGGCTGCGCCCGAGCTCCAGGCAGGAGATCAAGGCGACGGCGGTGGTCTGGATGGAGATCGAGCGCGCCTCGGCGAAGATCCGCGCCAAGGGCGTGGGCGACGAGGAGGAGGACTACGCGCTTCCGATCTATGCCGAACGGCTGCCGGTGCGGACGGTGATCGGGGAACCCGAGGCCTGCCCCCGGCTGATGGAGGGCGTGCGGCGCGGCGACGACCTCAAGGCCTACCGGCCCGGACGGCCGCTCGAGGAGGCGCTGCGCGAGGCCCATGCCGGGGCCTATGCCTGAGCGGCGCCGGGAGGGAGGCGCGCCTTCCCGGACGCCCGTGAGTGACCGCCGGCCGAGCCTCAGCCCGCCGCCTTCGCCTCGCGCCGGCGCCGCGTCAGCACGAACTCGGTGTAGCCGCTCGGCTGCTTGGCGCCCTCGAACACGAGGTCGCAGGCAGCCTTGAAGGCCGGGCCGTCGAAGGCCGGCGCCATCGGCACATAAGCCGGATCGCCGGCATTCTGCCGGTCCACCACGGCGGCCATGCGCCGCATCGTCTCCATCACCTGCTCGCCGGAAACGATGCCGTGGCGCAGCCAGTTGGCGATGTGCTGGCTGCTGATGCGCAGGGTCGCGCGGTCTTCCATCAGCCCCACATCGTTGATGTCGGGCACCTTGGAGCAGCCAACGCCCTGGTCCACCCAGCGCACGACATAGCCCAGGATGCCCTGCGCGTTGTTGTCGAGCTCCGCCTGCACGTCGGCGGGCGACCAGTTGGTGTTCTCGGCCAGCGGCACGGTCAGGATGTCCTCGAGCCGCGCGCGCGGCCCGCCCTTCTGCAGTTCGTCCTGCCGCGCCGCGACGTCGACCAGGTGGTAGTGCAGCGCATGCAGCGTCGCGGCGGTGGGCGAGGGGACCCAGGCCGTGTTCGCGCCGGCCTTGGGGTGGCCGATCTTCTGGTCCAGCATCGCGGCCATCATGTCGGGCATCGCCCACATGCCCTTGCCGATCTGCGCGCGCCCGCGCAGGCCGCAGGCGAGGCCGGTATCGACGTTCCAGTCCTCGTAGGCGCCGATCCAGGCGGCCTTGCGCATGTCGTTCTTGCGCACCATCGCCCCGGCTTCCATCGAGGTGTGGATCTCGTCCCCGGTGCGGTCGAGGAAGCCGGTGTTGATGAACACCACCCGGTCCTTCGCGGCGCCGATGCAGGCCTTGAGGTTGACGGTGGTGCGCCGCTCCTCGTCCATGATGCCCATCTTGACCGTGGCGCGCTTGAGGCCGAGCGCGTCCTCGACACGCGAGAACAGCATGTCGGCCCAGGCGACTTCGTCCGGCCCGTGCATCTTGGGCTTCACGATGTAGACCGACCCGGCGCGCGAGTTCATCCGCTTGCCGCGGATGTCGTGCAGCGCGATCGCGACCGTGCACATCGCGTCGAGGATGGTCTCGGGCACCTCGGCGCCGTCGAGCATCACGGCATCGGTCATCATGTGGTGGCCGACATTGCGCACCAGCATCAGGGAGCGGCCGTGCAGCGTCATCGCGCCGCCCGAGGGCTTCTGGAAGATGCGGTCGGCATTGAGCCGCCGCGTCATCGCCTTGCCGTCCTTCTCGAACTCCGCCGAGAGGTCGCCCTTCATCAGCCCGAGCCAGTTGCGATAGACCTCGACCTTGTCCTCGGCATCCACCGCGGCGACGGAATCCTCGCAGTCCTGGATGGTGGTGATCGCGGCTTCCATCACCACGTCGCAGACGCCGGCGGGATCGGACTTCCCGATCGGGTGCGCGCGGTCGAACTTCACCTCGAGATGCAGGCCGTTGTGGACGAAGAGCAGCGAGGAGAGCGCATGCGCGTCGCCCAGGTAGCCGACGCATTGGCCCGGCCGCGCGAGTCCGGCCTTGGTGCCGTCCTTCAGCATCACCTGGAGCGCCCCGGCCTCGAGCCGGTAGGCGGTCGCCTCCGCATGGCTGCCGCTCGCGAGCGGCACGGCCTGGTCCAGCACCGCGCGCGCGCGGGCGATGACCTTCGCGCCGCGGGCCGGGTCGTAGCCTTTTGCCTTCGGGCCGTCCTGCGGGATCGCGTCGGTGCCGTAGAGCGCGTCGTAGAGCGAGCCCCAGCGTGCATTCGCCGCGTTCAGCGCGTAGCGCGCGTTGGACACCGGCACGACGAGCTGCGGCCCTGCGATGGTCGCGATCTCGGCGTCCACGTCGGTCGTGCCGACCGTCACCTCCGCCGGCTCGGGCAGCAGGTAGCCGATGTCCCGCAGGAAGGCGGTATAGGCGGCGAGGTCCACCGGCCTCGCGGGATGGGCGCGATGCCAGGTGTCGATCCGGGCCTGCAACTCGTCGCGCTTCTTCAGCAGTGCGGCGTTGGCCGGCACGAGTTCGCGCAGGATGCGCTCCATCGCCTCCCAGAACCGCGCGGGCTCCACGCCGGTGCCGGGCAGCGCCTCGGATTCCATGAACGCCTTGAGCACGGGTGCCACGTGCAGGCCCTTGTGTGCGGCCATGGCCGGTCTCTCCTGAACCCTCTCCTGCCTCCGGCGGAGGCCCGTCGGCTCGTTCCTAGGCGTAAAGCCGGGATGGGGCAAACGCACCGGACAGCGGGCTTCCGCGCCGCCGGGGCTTGCCCGCCGCCCCTTCGCGGCGCGAGGCTCGGGGCGGCACGCAGAGAAGGATCGCCCCATGGCCTGGACCCCGCCCCCGCATGTGACCCAGCACTGGCAGGTAACCAAACCCGGCGCGCGGGGCCGGCGCGGCATGGTCGCCTCCCAGGCGCGCGACGCGGCCGAGGCCGGCATCGCCATCCTCGAGGAGGGTGGCACCGCCGCGGATGCCGCGGTCGCCACGGCCTTCGCGCTGGCCGTCGTCGAGCCCTGGAATTCCGGCCTCGGCGGCATCGGCTTCACCCAGGTGGCGAGCCCGGACGTCGCGGCGCAGACCTTCGACTTCGGCCCGGTCTCGCCGCATGGCCTCGATCCCTCGGCCTATCCGATGACCGGGAAGATGAAGGCCGACCTCTTCACCTGGCCGGAGGTGGTCGAGGACCGCAATGTCCACGGTCCGCTCTCCTTCGCGATTCCCTCCTCGGTCGCGGGCTATGCGGAGCTGCACGCCCAGCATGGCCGGCTGCCCATCTCGGTGGTGCTGGCGCCGGCCATCGCGCTGGCGAAGCGCGGCCTGGCCCAGGACTGGTTCACCACGCTGAAGGTCGCGAACAGCGCCCCGGTGCTGCGCCTCTACGAGGAAAGCGCGCGGATCTACCTGCCGAACGGGCTGCCGCCGGTGCCGCCCTACCAGGGGAGCCCGGGCTTCTTCACCCAGGGCAAGCTCGCCGAGACGCTGGAGCGCCTGGCCCATGCCGGGCTGCGCGACTTCTACGAGGGCGAGGTGGCGGGCGAGCTGCTCGCGGATTTCCGGGAGATGGGCTCGCCGATCAGCGCGGCCGACCTGATGGGCTGCAAGCCGATCGTGAAGCCGGCACTCGAGGCGGAGTGGCGCGGCAGGCGGCTGTTCCTCGCCAATGGCCTCACTGCGGCGCCGACTCTGCTGCGCGTGCTCGACGGCATGCGCGACGCCGATTTCGCGGGCGGGGCGCCATCCGCGGCCTGGTATGCGCAGCTCGCCCGCGTGATGCGCGCGGCCTATGCCGAGCGCCTCGCGGGCCTCGGCGACGCCGAGCCGCAGGCGGCGGAATCCTGCACCACGCATCTGACCGTCTGCGACAAGGACGGGATGATGGTGGCGATGACCACCACGCTGCTGTCCTCGATGGGCAGCCGCGTCGTGCTGCCGCGGTCCGGCGTGCTGATGAACAACGGCATCATGTGGTTCGACCCGCGGCCGGAGGCGACCAACCGGATCGCCCCCGGCAAGCGGCCGCTGACCAACATGTGCCCGGTCATCGCCGCCGAGGGCGATGCGCCGATGATGGCGCTCGGGGCCTCCGGCGGGCGGCGCATCATGGCCTCGGTGTTCCAGATGCTGTCCTGCGTCGCCGATTTCGGCATGAGCCCGGAGGCCGCGGCGCATCACCCGCGCCTTGACGTCTCTGGGCCGGACGGCGTGACGGCGGATATCCGGCTGGGCGCGGAGACCATCGCCGCACTGGCCCGGGATGCCGAGGTAACCGAGGTGGAACACGCGGTCATGCCGGTGAACTTCGCCTGTCCGAACCTGATCCGCATCGCGGCGGACGGCACGCGGGAGGGCATCACCGACGCCATGAGCCCGTGGAGCGCCGCGCTCGCCCAGTAACGGTGCGTCAGCGAATCCTTGCCCTGGCCGCCCCGGGCGCGCGTAAATGCCGCCCGGCGGCCAGGACCGCCGAGAGGGGCTCATGTCGGACAGGGATTCCGCTTCCGGCGGGCCGGGCGGAGCTTATCCGGGCGAACGGCGCCAGGCGCCGCGCTTCGTCGTCGATCATCCCTGCACGGTCTATACCGGCCGCCATGTCCATGACGGCCATCTGCGCGACGTCTCCGAAGGCGGGGCGATGCTGCGCGGGGTGCCCGGCCTCGTGGCCGGCGACCTGCTGCTGGTGAAGCTGATGCAGCGCCCCGACATGCCGTTCCGCGCCACCGTGCGGGGCGTGAGCCTCCTCGGCGCGCATATCGCGATCGAGGACCCGGCGGAGGCCGGGACCTGGCGCCGCCTGATCTTCGACCTCTCCGCCTGATCCCGCCGCGCCGCCGGCATCCCCTTGGTCTCGCGCGCAGCCGCCACGCCAACCCTGCGCGTGATACGGGCGGCGCAAAACGCCGCCCGTATCACGTCTTCGGCGTCATCCCCGCCTGCTGCGCGCACCAGCGCGCGACGTCTTCATGCGTGCCGAACCACACGCCGGGCTTGCTCTTCATGTAGTCCACCAGCCGGTCGAGCAGCGCGATGCGGCTGCGGTGCCCGATGACGTGCGGGTGCATGGTCAGCAGGAACAGCCCGCCCTCGGCATAGGCGCCGTCGAACTCGGCGCGGAACACCTCCTCGACAGCGGAGGGGGGCGTGTAGGGCCGCAGGGCGGAAAAGCGGACCATGTTGAAATAGACCGCGTCGTCGCGGATCCATTCGGGGGGCAGTTCCACGATCCCGGTCGGCTCGCCCTGCACCTCGAGCTCATAGGGCTCGTCGTCGGCCATGAGGGAGGAATCGTAGAGCAGCCCCATCTCCCGGATGATGTCCATGGTATCGACGGAGAAGTCCCAGGACGCCGTGCGGATGCCCACGGGCCGCTTGCCGGCGATCTTCTCGAGCGTGTCGGCGGCACGGAGCGTGAGCTCGCGCTCGACGCCCGGCGGCAGCTGCGTGTTGGCCTCATGGATCCAGGAATGGATGCCGATCTCGTGGCCCTCCTCGGCGACGCCGCGCACCTCCTTCGGGTGCAGCAGCGCCGAGACGGCGGGGTAGTAGAACGACGCCTTCACGCCGTGCCGGTCGAGCAGGGCGCGGATCCGCGGCACGCCCTGGCGTGCGCCGTACTGGCCCTGGCTGATGCGCATCGGGCTTTCGTCGGAATCGCGCAGCGGGATGGTTTCGTGGTCGGCGTCGAAGGAGAGCGAGACGGCGCAGCGCGCCCCGCCCGGCCACGACTTCGGCGCCAGCGAGCGCCCGGCGCGGGCGCGCCCGACGATCCTGCGCCATTCGGGCTCGCTCCAGTCCCAGGGCTTGGCCTTGTCTTGGCTCATCGGTGACCTCCGCGCTTCCAGCAGCGGAACGGTAGACGCGGCTGGCGTGCAGTCAACCGGCGGCGCCGGGCCCGCCGCCGTCATCCGATCCTTCCCTTGAACCCCCTGCGCCGCGGCGACATGGTGCCGCCCATGTCCGACACCGATCCCGCCCTGATGTCCGCCGAGGCCCTGCTCGGCCTCTACGCCCGTCGCGCCCTTTCGCCCGTCGAGGCGCTGAAGGCCGTGATGGAGCGCGTCGCCCGCTACAACCCCTGGGTCAACGCCTTCGCCGCCATGAACCCGCACGCCCTGCGCGCAGCGGGCGAGAGCGAGGCGCGCTGGATGGCCGGCCGCCCGATCGGCCCGCTCGACGGCGTGCCGGCCACGGTGAAGGACCTGCTGAACCTGGCGGGCTTCCCCACCCGCCGCGGCAGCCGCACCACCGGCACGACGCCGGCAATCGAGGACGCGCCGGCCGTGATGGGCCTGAAGGAGAGCGGCGCCGTCATCATCGGCAAGACCACCACGACCGAGTTCGGCTGGAAGTCGCCGGGCGACTGCCCGCTGAACGGCATCACGCGCAACCCGTGGAACCCGCAGCGCACGGTGGGCGGATCCAGCAGCGGCGCCGGCGCGGCGGGCGCGGCCTGCTTCGGGCCGCTGCACATCGGCACGGATGCCGGCGGGTCGGTGCGCATCCCGGCGTCCTTCTGCGGCCTGGTGGGGCTGAAGCCGACCTTCGGGCGCATCCCGCAATGGCCGCTCGGCGCCTTCGGGCATGTCGCGGCGGCGGGGCCGATGACGCGCACGGTGCGCGACGCCGCGCTGATGTTCTCGGCCATGGCGCGCTTCGACCTGCGCGACCCCTATTGCCTGCCGGACGACCCCCGCGACTGGCGCGGCGGCATCGAGGACGGCGTCGCCGGCCTGCGCGTCGCGCTGGTGCGGCGCATGGGCTTCGAGCCGCCCCTCGATGCGGATGGCGAGGCGGTGCTGGCCGGCGCGGCGCGGATGCTGGCCGAACAGGGCGCCATCGTCGAGGAAGCCGACCCCGGCCTGCCCGACACCCGCGCGATCTTCGGCCGGGTCTGGGGCGTCGCCCTGTCCCGCGTCGTCGCCACCATCCCCGGGGAGAAGCATGGGCTGCTCGATGCCGGCATCCTCGAGGTGGCGCGGAAGAACGGCGACATGCCGGCGGCGGACTACCTGGCGGCCGAGGCGATGCGGCTCGAGGCCGCGCACGCGATGGCGCGCTTCCACCAGGGCTACGACCTGGTGCTGACCGCCTGCACGCCGACCGCGGCCTTCGCCGCCGACCAGCCGACGGTGCAGCCGGAACTCTCGCTCTGGCGTGACTGGGCGCCCTGGACCTTCGCCTTCAACCTGACCCGCCAGCCCGCCATCTCGGTGCCCGTCGCGCTGGATGGGGAAGGGATGCCGCGCGCGGTGCAGATCGCCGCGGCGCTCTATCGCGACGACCTTGTCTTCCGTGGCGCGCGGGCACTGGAGCGTGCGGCGACGATGCCGCTGGCCGATCCGGCGGAAACCGCCCCGGGGAGGCCGCAGGCATGAGCGGCGAGGACGACTACGTCTATGACGAGGCGACCGGCGAATGGCGCCCGGCCTCGGACGCCGCCGCCGCCGCGGCCGAGGCCGCGAAGTCCCGCGTGCGGGATTCGGCCGGCAATGTCCTGGCGGACGGGGATTCCGTCACCCTCATCAAGGACCTGAAGGTGAAGGGGACCAGCCAGACCCTGAAGCAGGGCACGGTGATCCGGTCGATCCGCCTGACGGAGAATGACGAGGAGATCGACTGCCGCTACGAAGGCATCAGGGGACTCGTGCTGCGCACGGAGTTCGTTCGCAAGCGCTGACGGGGGATGGCATGCGGCTGGTTACGTTCAAGGACGGGAGGGGAACGCGCCTCGGGGCGCTGGACGAGACCGGCGAGGTCCTCGACCTCGCCGCGGCCGATGCGGGCCTGCCCGGGAACATGCTCGCGCTGATCGCCGCCGGGCCGGCGGTGCTCGATGCGGCGCGGGCCGCCGCGGCCAAGGCGCCCGTCGTCGCGGGCGCGACGATCCTCGCCCCGATCCCGCGCCCGGCGAAGAACGTCTTCTGCGTCGGCAAGAACTACCACGAGCACGCGAAGGAATTCGCCTCCAGCGGCTTCGACGCCACCGCGAAGGAGGTGGTGCCCGAGGCGCCGGTGGTCTTCTCCAAGCCGCCGACCAGCGTGAGCGCGCCGGGAACGCCGATTCCCTCCTACCTCGACGCCTCCGCCAGCACGGACTACGAGGGCGAGATCGCGGTCGTCATCGGCAAGGGCGGCCGCGGCATCCCGGCGGCCGAGGCCTATGCCCACGTCTTCGGCTACACCATCGTCAACGACGTCACGGCGCGCACGCTCCAGCACAAGCACCGCCAGTGGATCCTGGGCAAGGGCATCGACGGCTTCTGCCCGATGGGGCCGGCGATCGTCACCGCCGATGCCGCGGGCACGCCGCCGCGGCTCGCCATCTCCACCTGGGTCAACGGCGAGCTCCGCCAGCGCGCCACCATCGACGACCTGATCTTCGACATCCCGGCGCTGATCGCGACGATCTCGGCCGCGATCACGCTCGAGCCCGGCGACATCATCGCCACGGGCACCCCGGCCGGGGTCGGCATCGGCTTCACTCCGCCGAGGTTCCTCAAGGCGGGCGACGTGGTCCGGATCGAGGTGCCCGGCATCGGGGTGCTGGAGAATCCCGTCGCCTGACGCGACGGTCCAACCGGGAGGAAACAACGATGAAGCGACGCGACATCCTGGCCGGCGGCGCCGGCCTGGCGCTGGCGCCGGGCCTGGCGATGGCGCAGGGCGAATACCCGTCCCGCGCCGTGCAGATGGTGGTGGCCTTCCCGCCCGGCGGGCAGGCGGACACGGTGGCCCGCCCCGTCGCCGCCGCGCTCGAGCGCATCTGGCGCCAGCCGGTGCCGGTGGTGAACCGCGGTGGCGCCGGCGGGGCGATCGGCAATGCCTCGGTCGCGCGGGCGCAGCCGGATGGCTACACGCTGCTGATGGCGCTCTCCTCCCTGGCCATGCTGCCGGAGGCCGATCGCATCAACGGGCGCGCGCCCTCCTACACCGTCGATCAGTTCGCTCCGATCGCGCTGATCACCGCCGATCCGACCGTGCTGGTGGTGAAGGCCGACGCGCCCTGGCGGACGCTCGAGGAATTCGTCGAGGACGCGAAGCGCCGCCCCGGGGCGATCACCTATTCCTCGGCCGGCAACTACTCGACGCTGCACGTCGCCATGGCGATGTTCACCGGTGCGGCGGGGATCGACCTGCTGCACGTGCCTTTCCAGGGCGGCGGGCCGGCGATGACGGCGCTGCTCTCGGGAACGGTGCAGGCGCTGTCCTCCGGGCCGGGGCCGGCGCTGTCCCAGGTGCGGGACGGCAAGCTGCGGGCGCTCGCGCAATGGGGCGCCACGCGCGCGCCGGGCTTCGAGACCGTCCCGACCTTCAAGGAGAAGGGCTACGCCGAGGTCGAGTTCTACATCTGGGCCGGCGTCTTCGCGCCCGTCGCGACGCCTGCGGCGGTGCAGGACCGGCTGCGCGCCTCGCTACGCCAGGCGGTGCGGGACGATGCGCTGAAGCAGGCGCTGGCCGCGGCCGGCAGCCCGATCGACTTCCGCGAGGGCGAGGCCTTCGAGCGCTTCTTCCGTGAGGACAGCGCGCGGCTGGTGCGGGCGGTGCAGCGGATCGGCAAGGTCGATTGACGGGGGCCGGCGCCGGTCCACCGGCGCCGGTCCGGTCTGCCTCCCCTTGCGTCGCGCGCCGGTGGTGCGATCCTCCGCCCACGCAAGGAGAATGCCCATGAGCACGGAAGCGCAGATCACCGAATGGCTGGCATCGCAGAAGGACGCGATGCTCGCCGAACTCGCCGAGATGGTGAACACCGACGGCGGCTCCTATGACAAGCCCGGCGTCGATCGCACCGGCGCGCAGGTGAAGCGCTTCCTCGAATCCCATGGCATCGCCACCGAGACCCTGCCGCAGCGGCAGCACGGCGACTGCCTGCGCGGCATCGTCGAGGGCGGCCACGCGCTCGGCACCGGCAACCAGCGCGCCAACATCGTGCTGATGGGCCACCGCGACACCGTCTTCCCCAAGGGCGAGCCGGAGCGCCGCCCCTTCCGCATCGAGAACGGCCGCGCCTACGGCCCCGGCGTCGCGGACATGAAGGCGGGTATCGTGATGAACATGTTCGTCCTCGCCGCCTTCGCGAAGTTCGGCGGCGCGCCCGGCCCGCTTGTCGGCCTCTTCACCGGCGACGAGGAGATCGGCAGCCCCGAAGGCCGTTCGGTCATCGAGGCCGAGGCGAAGAACGCCCGCGTCGTCCTCAACAGCGAACCCGGCCGCCCCTCGGGCAACGTGGTGACGGCGCGCAAGGGCGGCGTCTTCAGCGTGGTGGACATCGAGGGCAAGGCCGCCCATTCCGGCGGAAACTTCGAGGCCGGCATCAGCGCGATCGGCGAGGCGGCGCACAAGATCGTCGCCATTCATGCGCTGACCGACCTCAAGCGCGGCATCACCCTCAACGTGGGCCTGATCCAGGGCGGCCAGTCGGTGAACACCACCGCGCCGAACTGCCAGTTCCAGATCGACCTGCGCTACGTCGAGCCCGCCGACCGCGACGAGATCATGGGCAGGATCCACGATATCGTCGCGCGCGCCCATGTCCCCGGCACGAAGTCCGTGCTCACGGTGAAGGGCGAATTCCTCTCGCTCAACCCGACGCCGGCCTCGGATCGCGTATTCAAGGTCTATCAGGCCGCGGCGGCGGACAGCGGGCTGAAGGTGGGCGGGGAATTCTCGGGCGGCTGCGCGGATTCCGGGTTCACGGCGGCGCTCGGGGTGCCGACGCTCTGCGCGGTCGGGCCGGTGGGCGGGCTGGCGCACAGCCCGGAGGAATACCTGGAAGTCGAGACCGTGGTGCCGCGCGCGCAGGCGATGGCGCGGGCGATCCTGCGGCTGGAACAGGCGGGGCTGTGATGAAGGCGGGGGAGAAGGGAACTTCTCCCTCCGTTCCCCTTTGCCGAACCGGCGATCATGGCGGAGAGGCATGAGCCGAGGGCAGCCACCTGCGGCGGCATCCACCCCGCCGGTGTGCAGCACGGCCAGCCCCCGGGCACGCAGGCAACCGGCGCCCGGGTTTGAGTCGATCTTGCATCCATGGTGCTCCAGGCGCCATGCTCCTCCAAGAAGACCGCGCTCAGACGCAGTCCAGGTGAAGAGGGAGGATGTCATGGCGCATCGCAGGACGGTCATCGGTGCGGCCTTGGCCGCGCCCGCTCTTTTCGGCCGCGCGGCCGAAGCCCAGACGCGCCTGCGCTGGGCGCATGTGTACGAGACCAACGAGCCGTACCACACCCAGGCGCTCTGGGCGGCGCAGCAAATCCAGCAGCGCACCGGCAACCGCTGGTCGATCGAGGTCTTCCCGGCCTCCGCGCTCGGCAACGAGCCGACGATCAACCAGGGCCTCGCCCTCGGCACCGTCGACATGATCTACACCGGCGTCGCCTTCGCCGGCGCCACCTACAAGCCGATCTCGGTCACCAACGCGCCCTATGCGCTGCGGGACTTCGACCACTTCATGGCCTATCGCCGCAGCGACCTGCTGCAGGACATGATGGGCGGCTACAATCGCCAGTCCGGCAATACCGCCCTCGCGCTGACCTATTACGGTGAGCGCCATGTGACAGCGAATCGCTCGATCATGAAGCCCGAGGACATGCGGGGCATGAAGCTGCGCGTGCCGCAGGCGCCGCTGTTCCTGATGTTCACGCGCAGCGTCGGCGCGAACGCGACGCCGATCGCCTTCGCCGAGGTCTATCTCGCGCTGCAGCAAGGCACGGTCGATGGGCAGGAGAACCCGCTGCCCACCATCCAGGCCAAGAAGTTCTACGAGGTGCAGAGCCACATCTCGTTGACCGGCCACATCACCGAGAGCCTCCTGACGATCCTCTCCGGCGGCACTTGGCGGCGCCTCAGCGATGCCGACAAGGGCGTGTTCCGCGACGTGCTGCGCGAAGCCTCGGACCGCGCGACCAACGAGATCCGGCAGGCCGAGCTCGCCCTGCCGCCCTGGTTCGAGCAGCAGGGCAGGACCGTCCAGCGGCCGGATCGCGCAGCCTTCCGCGCCGCCGCGCTGCCGCTGCACAACGACGCCTCGGCGGGCGCCGGCTGGACGCGGGAGCAGTACGACCGCCTGCAGGCCATCGGCCGCTGAGCCCCGACCGGCCGCGCGTCCGGCGGCGGCGCGCGGCCGATCCCGCATTCCCCCGACTGCAATAGCAGTGTTAGGCTGACCCCAATCTCAGGAGGAAACGGGCTTGGCCACGCCGCATGGCGACGAGGAGGAGCTCTTCGTCGAACTCACCCGCGATGAGGCGGAGGCGCCCGAACCGCCCGTCGACATGGCGCCCGAGGACTGGCTGACCTTCCTGCTGTTCTGGGCGCTGGCGGGCATCGTCTTCCTGCAGTTCTTCAGCCGCTACATCCTCAACGACAGCATCGCCTGGACCGAGGAGATCGCGCGCTATGCGCTGATGGCGCTGACCTTCACCGGCAGCGCCATGGCGGCGCGGCGCGGGACGCATATCGCCGTCGAATTCCTGCCCAACGCCCTGCCGCCAGGGGCGCGGCGCTGGGTGCACCTCTTCGCGGCGCTGATCGCCATCGCCTTCTACGCCGTCTCGGTCTGGCTCTGCTGGCAGGTTTCCGAGGCGATGCGCTTCCAGCCCATGGTCGTGGTCGACTGGCCGCTGTCCTATGTCTACTGGGCGATCCTCTTCGGTCTGGTGCTGACCACGCTGCGGGCGGTGGGCGCCGCCTGGCGGCGCTTCCGCGCGGGTGAGCCGGAGCAGCCGCCCGATCCTTCCGCCGGCGTGCATGTCTGAGGACCGCGCGGGATGACCTGGATCCTCTTCCTCGCCTTCTTCGGGTTGCTGTTGCTCGGCGTGCCCGTCGCGGTGGCGCTCGGTGGGGCGTCGCTCATCTATGTCTGGCTCGACCAGTCGGTGCCGCCGCTGGTGGTGCTGCACCGTATGGCCTCGGGCGTCGACAGCTTCCCGCTGCTCGCGGTGCCTTTCTTCGTCATGGCCGGCAGCCTGATGAACAGCGCCGGCATCACCGAGCGCATCTACTCCTTCGCCACCGCCCTCGTGGGCTGGCTGAAGGGCGGGCTCGGGCATGTGAACGTGGTGGGCAGCGTGATCTTCGCAGGCATGTCGGGGACCGCGGTCGCCGATGCCGGCGGGCTCGGCAACATCGAGATCCGCGCGATGAAGGAGCACGGCTATCCCCTGCCTTTCGCGGTCGGGCTGACGGGGGCCTCGGCGACCATCGGGCCGATCATCCCGCCCTCGCTGCCGATGGTGATCTACGGCGTCGCCGCCAATGCCTCGATCGGCCAGCTTTTTGCCGCGGGCATCATCCCGGGCCTGGTGATGGCGCTGATGCTGATGGGCTCCGTCGCCTGGGTCGCGCATCGCCGCGGCTTCGACCGGGATGCGCAGTTCCGCTGGGCGCGCCTCGTGCATACGGGCAAGCGCGCCTTCCTGCCGCTGATGACGCCGGTGCTGCTGGTCGGCGGCATGACGAGCGGCGCCTTCACGCCGACCGAGGCGGCGATCGCCGCGACCTTCTACGCGCTGTTCCTCGGCACCGTGGTCTATCGGTCGCTGTCCTGGCGCGGCTTCCTGCGCGTGACGATGGAAACGATCGAGACCACCGCCGTCGTGCTCATGATCGTCGCCGGCGCCTCGATCTTCGGCTGGCTCGTCACCACGACCAGGGTCACCGAGTCGGTCGCCGAGGCGGTGCTTTCGGTCAGCAGCAACCCGCTCATCGTGCTGTTGCTCGTGAACTTGCTGCTGCTGGTGATCGGCTGCTTCCTCGAGACCATCGCGGCCATCACCATCCTGGTGCCCGTGCTGCTGCCGCTGATGGCCCATATCGGCGTCGACCCCGTGCACTTCGGCGTCATCATGGTGCTGAACCTGATGATCGGGTTGCTGACGCCGCCGGTGGGCATGGTGCTCTACATCCTCGCGCGCGTATCCGGGCTGAGCTTCGAGCAGACGGTGAGGGCCTGCGCGCCCTTCCTCGTGCCGCTGTTCCTCTGCCTCACCCTCGTCACCTACTGGCCGGAGATGGTGCTGTTCCTGCCGACGCTGATCTATCGGTAGGTCGGTCCGACGCGCGCGCAGATCGGAGCCGCCGCGGTGCCGAAGGTGGACGCGGGCATCGTGCATCGATGGGTGCTTCCGGGGTGCTGTCCCGGGCTGATTTGCCGGACGCCTGCGGCACATCGAGCAGTTCAGGGCGACGATGAAGGAATGGCAACGCGGGGCACGCATGGCACCGGCACGGTCCGCTCCCCGAGGTCATGCCTGCCGGCGAGATCGCAGCCCCTGTTGCCGCGGCGAGGCGGTAGGGTATTGGAAAGGCTGGGTTCGCCGCGCTGCCGGACAATGCTTAAGGATATTCGACATAAGGGGCTATGGACCCCCGAATCCCCCCTCAACCTTCCCTGACATTTGGGGACCGGCCTTCGACGCCGGTTCCCGAAGAATCAAAAAGAAGGGATAGGGGTATGGGGGAAGGTTCACCTTCCCTCATGGCACCGGCGAAGGATCAGGCATGGACGCGGCACTGCGGGACGCCTACGGCGCGGAAGGCCAATGGGCCCTTTCGCGCGAGCACACCATCCGATGGGCGGAATGCGACATCTACGCCCATGTGAACCACGCGGCCTACCTGACGCTGTTCGAGGACATGCGCATCGACTGGTGGCTCGGCGCCGGCGGCGGCTTCTCCCCCACTGCGCCCGGGCCGGTCGTGGGCTCGCTCGAGGTGAAGTACCATCGCCCCGGCCACTTCCAGGACAGGGTGCTGCTGACGGCCCGCACCGCGTCGTTCCGCCGATCCTCCTTCGTCCACCAGTATGCGATGTGGCGCGACGGGCTGCTCTGCTCGGCCCGTGCGCTCTGCGTCGTCATCGACAACGCGACGGGGAAGAAGGCGGAACTGTCGGACGGGATGCGCCGCCTGATGGCCGAACGCGACGGCGCCGTGGCGGAGGTCTGACGCCGAGCACCCGAGGGGCACGGAGGCGAAACCTCCGTGCCCGCGGCATGATCCGCGTCAGTGCTTTGCGGTCTTCGAGGCGAACCAGTCCGCCACGGCCATCAGCAGATAGCCGGTCATGAAAACGAGGTTGATCACCACCAGCCAGTAGAGCTGCGCCTCGCTCACCGTGTCCTCGAGCTTCATCAGCGCCTTCAGCATGGTCACGCCGGAGATCGCGGCCATGGAGGCGAAGAGCTTCTTCTTGAGGCCGCCGAAATCGACCGTCGTCAGCCAGGCGGGCCAGTCGCGCGCACCGCCCGGATCGATCCGCGAGACGAGGTTCTCGTAGCCGGAGAACAGCACGATGATGATCAGGCCGGCCACCAGCGCCAGGTCCACCAAGGTGAGCACGGTGATCATCGCCTGGTGCTCGGAGTGTGTCGCCGCGTTGGCCAAGCCGTACCACAATTGCCGGAGGAATGCGGCGAGCAGGCCGAAGAGCGCGAGCCCCAGCCCGAGGTAGAATGGCACCATCGCCCAGCGGCTGAGGACGATGATGCGCTCGATCAGCCGTTCCATGGGTTCAGAGCTTCCGTTCGGCCCTCGTCGCGGCCAGGTCGTCCTCGATGAAGGCCTGCACCAGATCCTCGAGCGATTCCTGTTCGGCGAAGCCCAGCCGCCGCGCCCGGTCGGCGGTGAAGGCCGCCGGCCAGCCGACGACGATGTCGAAGACCTCCCTGTCGAAGACGAAGCCGACCTTGTCGCGCGCCGCCTTGCCGGCCACGGATTCCAGCGCGGCGAGCATCTTGGCCACCGTGGCGCTGCGGCCCGGCGGGTTGACGCCGCGGTCGAGGCCCATGGCTGAGGTGTCCATCGTCGCCGCATGCAGGAACCATTCCACCGCGCTGCGCGGGGAGCAGATCCAGACCGCGAATTCCGGCGGCACCGGGCAGTCGGTCGAAAGGCCCAGCAGCGGCTCGCGCAGGATGGCCGAGACGAAGGAGGATGCCGCCTTGTTCGGCCGCCCGGGCCGTACCATCACCGTCGGCAGCCGGAGGCTGACGGCATCGAGGAAGCCCTTGCGCGTCGCGTCCTGCAGCAGCAGCTCGCCGATCGCCTTCTGCGCGCCGTAGGAATTGGTCGGCACCTGGCGCCCGTCGTCGGGCACCACCGCGTCCTGCCCGCCGCCGAAGGAGGCGACCGAGGAGGTGAAGATCACCCGCGGCTTCGTCCCGAGCGCGCGGCAGGCGGCCAGCACCGCGAGCGTGCCGTGCAGGTTCACCTTCATGCCGAGGTCGAAATCGGCCTCCGCCGCCGCGCTGACCACGGCGGCGAGGTGGAAGACCACCTCGGTTCCCGCCGGGATCGCGGCAGCCACCGCGGCCGGGTCGGACACGTCCCCGCCCAGGCACCGCACGGGGAAGGGTGCCTCCGGTGCCTGCGGCGCGGCGAGGTCGAAGAGGGTCAGGCCGGTGATGGCCCGGCCGCCCAGGCTTCCGTCGCGGGCCAGGCGGGCGGCGAGCTTCTTGCCGAGGAATCCGCCGCCGCCGAGAATCGTGATGCGCATCGTCGCTCCTGTCCTCCCCGGGGCGGGGCCCCGTCGCCTTCGCCTACACCGGACCGCGCACGTGGCCTAGACTGCTTGCATGGCCCGCGACCCCGCTCTCGAGGACCGTCTGCATGCTGCGCTGGCCGGCGTGGAGGGCCTCGCCTGGATGCCGATGATGGGGGGTGTCTGCGTCATGCTGAACGGCCACATGCTCTGCGCCGCGGACCGGCCGAGGGGCGGCGGGGCGCGGCTGATGGTCCGCATCGGGCGGGATGCGGCGACAGAGGCGGTGGCCAGCGGGCAGGCGGCGGCGGTCGAGGTCGGCAGCCGGCGCATGGCCGCCTTCGTGCGGATTCCGGCTGCGGCCGGCGACGATGCGGCGCTGCGGGCATGGCTCGCCCGGGCGCAGGCGCATGTGGCGACGCTGCCGCCGAAGGGCTGACCGCTGCCCGCCCCTTTTGCCTGCCGCCACCTTCCCGTGGCACATGCCCCGCGACCGGAGGCCCGCCGATGATCCCGAACAGCCCGTTCCAGTTTCTCGTCAACCGCCACCACGGCACGCCGGGCGTCGTCGTGCTGCCCGAGTCCGGCTTCCGCCGCGCGAAGGAGGAGATCGCGTCCTGGCCCGGCTACGCACCGACGCCCCTCATCGACCTGCCCGAAGTCGCCGCGGCGGCACGCATCGGCAGGGTCGCCTACAAGGACGAGGGCGGGCGCTTCGGCCTCGGCTCCTTCAAGGCGCTGGGCGGCGCCTATGCCGTGATGCGGCTGCTGCAGGCCGAGCTGGCGAAGCGCGGCGTCGCCGATGCGGCGACCGCGAAGGACCTGATGGAGGGCACCCACGGGGGGGCGGCGAGGGCCGTCACGGTCTGTTGCGCGACCGACGGCAACCACGGCCGCTCCGTCGCCTGGGGCGCGAGGCTGTTCGGAGCGGCCTGCGTCATCTTCGTGCACGAGCATGTCAGCCAGGGCCGCCGCGACGCGATCGCGAAGTTCGGCGCCGAGATCCGCGTCGTCCCCGGCAACTACGACGATGCGGTAAGGGAGGCGCAGAAGCAGGCCGAATCGCATGGCTGGTTCGTGGTCAGCGACACCTCCTATCCCGGCTACACCGAGGTGCCGCGCGACGTGATGCAGGGCTACCGCGTGATGGCCGAGGAGGCCGCGGAGCAGATGGGCGCCGCGCCGACCCATGTCTTCGTCCAGGGCGGCGTCGGCGGCGTGGCGGCAGCGGTCTCGGCCCAGATGCGCGCCCGCTTCGGCGGCGCGGTCAAGGTCGTCGTGGTCGAGCCCGACAAGGCCGCCTGCCTGCTCGCCAGCGCCGAGGCCGGTCAGCCGACCACGGTGCCGGGCGAACTCGACACGCTGATGGCCGGCCTCGCCTGCGGGGAACCGTCGCTGCTCGCCTGGCAGGAGCTCGAGCGCGCCGCCTTCGCCTTCATGGCGGTGTCCGACGACAGTGCCGTCGCCTGCATGAAGGCCCTTGCCGCGGGCAGGCCGCCGGTGGTGGCCGGGGAAAGCGCCGTCGCCGGCCTGGCCGGGCTGCTCCTGGCCTCGGGGGAGCCCTTCGCGCGCGCAGCATTGGGCCTCGAGGCCGACAGCCGCGTGCTGCTGTTCGGGACCGAAGGCGCAACGGACCCTGAGGTCTATGCGCGCCTGGTCGGACATGCCCCTTCATCTGAATGACGCCGAACTGTAATCTCCCGGCAAAGGGATGCGGCTAATCGGCCGCGTCGCCACCCAGGGAGAGGAAGACCCATGCACCGCCGTACATTGCTGACCGGGGCGATGTCCCTCGGCGTCGCCGCGCCTGCGCTGGGTCAGACCCAGCCGATCGAGATCCAGTTCTGGCACGGTCTCGCCCAGCCCCTCGGCGGGCTGCTCGAGAAGCGCTGCACGGACTTCAACGCGACGCAGACCAAGTACAAGATCGTCCCGACCTTCCGCGGCTCCTATCCGGAGACCATGGTCGCGGCGATCGCCGCCTTCCGCGCCAACAACGCCCCGCACATCGTGCAGATGTTCGAGGTCGGCACCGGCACCATGATGAATGCCGGCCGCGCGGTGAAGCCGGTGCACGAACTGCTGGCCGAGACCGGCATCAGCATCGACTTCGACGACTACCTGCCCGGCGTGCGCGGCTACTACAGCCTCTCGGACGGGCGGATGATGTCGATGCCGTTCAACAGCTCGACCACCGTCGTCTGGTACAACAAGGACGCCTTCCGCGCCGCCGGCCTCGACCCCGAGAAGTTCCCCGCCACCTGGCAGGAACTGACCGAGGCGCTGCCCAAGCTGAAGGGCGCGGGGGGGACCGAGGTGCCGATGAGCACCGCCTGGCTGACCTGGGCGCAGATCGAGAACTTCTCGGCCATCCACGACATCCCGCTCGCCACGCTGGCCAACGGCTTCGGCGGCCTCGGCACCGAACTGCGGATCAACAACCCGCTCGTGCAGCGCCACATGGGCAACCTGGTCGACTGGCAGAAGAACGGCCTGTTCCGCTACGGCGGCCGCAACAATGCCGGCGAGCCCGCCTTTCCGTCCGGCCAGGCGGCGATCATGTTCACCTCCTCGGGCTTCCGTGCGCGCGTGTCGCGAGAGGCGCGCTTCAACTGGGGCGTGGCGATGCTGCCCTACTACGCGGGCACGCCCCATGCGCCGATCAACAGCATCATCGGCGGCGCGAGCTTCTGGGTGATGAACAAGGGCCCGGCCGCCGGCGGCCGCTCGGCCGGCGAGTTCCGCGGCGTGGCCGAGTTCTTCAAGTACATCAGCCAGCCCGAGGTGGATGCGAGCTGGCACATGGACACCGGCTACGTGCCGGTGCGCCGCGCCTCCTACGCCATCGCGCGCGACCGCGGCTTCTATCGCGACAACCCCGGTGCCGACATCCCGATCGAGCAGCTCCTGCGCGGCGGCGGCGTGCTGACCGACAACAGCCGCGGCATCCGCCTCGGCGGCTTCGTCGAGATCCGCACCATCATGGAGGAGGAACTCGAGCGCGCCTTCCAGGGCCAGCAGACGGCCGAGCAGGCGCTCGCGAGCGCGACGACGCGCGGCAACGTCGTGCTGCGCAACTTCGAGCGCGCCAACCGTCGTTGAGGCACGGCCCGGCGCCGGGGAGGATCGATTGAGAAAGAAGGTCATCTTCCGCGGCGCCGGGCTGCCCTATCTGCTGCTGCTGCCGCAGATGGCGATCACCCTTGTCTTCTTCTTCTGGCCCGCCGGGATGGCGGTCTGGCAGTCCACGCAGCGCGAGGACGCCTTCGGCCTCAGCACCGAGTTCGTCGCGCTCGAGAACTTCACCGACCTGTTCCGCGACCCCATCTACCTCAACGCGGCCTGGAACACGGCCGTCTTCGCGAGCTCGGTCGCGGCGCTGGCCCTCGGCGCCGCGCTCTTCCTCGCCGTGCAGGCGGACAAGAAGATCCGCGGCGCCGGACTCTACAAGACGCTGCTGATCTGGCCCTATGCGGTCGCGCCTGCGCTTGCGGCCGTGCTGTGGCTCTTCATCTTCCATCCCTCGATCGGGCTGGTGGGGCGCGGCTTCGCCGCACTCGGCATCGACTGGGACTTCCGGGTGAACGGGGGGCAGGCGATGGCGATGGTCATCATCGCGGCCGCCTGGAAGCAGGTCTCCTACAACTTCATCTTCTTCCTCGCGGGTTTGCAGTCGATCCCGACCTCGGTGCTGGAGGCCGCGGCGATCGACGGCGCGCGGCCCTTCCGCCGGTTCTGGACGGTGATCTTCCCGCTGCTCTCGCCCACCGCCTTCTTCCTGCTGGTGGTGAACCTGGTCTACGCCTTCTTCGACACCTTCGGCGTGATCCACGCCCTGACCCGCGGCGGCCCCGGCAATGCGACGGAGACGCTGATCTACAAGGTCTACGTGGACGGCGTGCAGAACCTCAATTTCGGGTCCTCCGCGGCGCAGAGCGTGGTGCTGATGATCATCGTCATCGGCCTGACGGCGGTGCAGTTCCGCTTCATCGAACGGCGGGTGCACTACTGATGGCGGCTGCTCTCGACGTCGAGGCGCTTGCCGCCGCCTCCCGCCGCCGCCAGGCGCGGGAACGCTTCCTGACCCATCTTGCCCTGGTCCTCGGCGTCGCGGTCTTCGCCCTGCCGATCTGGATCACCCTGGTCGGATCGACCCACGACACCGACACCATCGGCCGCGGCGACGTGCCGCTGCTGCCGGGCACCGAGGCGCTGCGCAACTACATGACCGCCTGGTTCCAGGGCGGCGGCGGGCGCAACACCTTCCGCGTGCCGGCCAGCACCATGCTGTGGAACAGCCTGGTCATGGCGCTGCTGATCGCGGTGGGGAAGATCGCGATCTCCCTGCTCTCGGCCTTCGCGGTGGTGTTCTTCGCCTTCCCGTGCCGCATGCTCTTCTTCTGGATGATCTTCATCACCCTGATGCTGCCGGTCGAGGTGCGCATCATCCCGACCTTCCAGGTGATGACCGACCTCGGCCTGATCGACAGCATGACGGGGCTGACCCTGCCGCTGATCGCCTCGGCCACCGCGACGCTGCTGTTCCGCCAGTTCTTCCTGACCATCCCCGACGAATATGTCGAGGCCGCCAAGGTGGACGGCGCCGGGCCGCTGCGCTTCCTCAAGGACGTGGTGCTGCCGCTTTCGGCGACGAACATCGCGGCACTCTTCGTCATCCTCTTCATTTATGGCTGGAACCAGTATCTCTGGCCGCTGCTGATGGTCTCGGACCGGGACCTCGAGACGATCATCGTCGGCCTGACCAAGATGATCGGCATCGGGGACACCCAGAACGAGTGGAACCTGATCATGACCACCGCGGTCTTCGCCCTGCTGCCGCCGGTCGCCGTCGTGGTGCTGATGCAGCGCTGGTTCATCAAGGGCCTGACCGAGACGGAGAAATAGCGGCGTGGCGAGCCTCGACATCCAGGGCGTCCAGAAGTCCTTCGGCGCGACGAAGGTCCTGCACGGCATCGACCTCGCCGTCCAGGATGGCGAGATGGTGGTCATCGTCGGCGCCTCGGGCTGCGGCAAGTCGACCCTGCTGCGGATCGTCGCGGGGCTCGAGACCCCGACCTCGGGCAAGGTGCTGATCGAGGGTCTCGACGTCACGCCGCTCGAACCCGCGGATCGCGACATCGCGATGGTCTTCCAGACCTACGCGCTCTATCCGCACATGACGGTCTTCGACAACATGGCCTATGGGCTGAAGATCCGCGGCCTGCCCAGGGCCGAGATCCGCCAGCGGGTGCAGGAGGCGGCGGAACTGCTGTCCATCGGCCAGCTGCTGGAACGCAAGCCGCGGCAGCTCTCCGGCGGGCAACGGCAGCGCGTCGCCATGGGCCGGGCGATCGTGCGGCATCCGAAGCTGTTCCTCTTCGACGAACCGCTCTCCAACCTCGATGCCAAGCTGCGCGTGCAGATGCGCGCGGAGATCCGCCGGCTGCAGAAGCGGCTCGCGGTCACCTCGCTCTTCGTCACGCACGACCAGGTCGAGGCGATGACGCTGGGCGACCGCCTGGTGGTGATGCATGAAGGGCGCGCGGCGCAGGTCGGCACGCCGATGGAGGTCTGGTCGCGCCCGGCCGACACCTATGTCGCGTCCTTCATCGGCAGCCCGGCGATGAACTTCCTTCCGGCCACCCTCATCGAGGACGGCGCCGCGGCGCGGCTCGCCGGCGGTGCGGTCTGGCGCTTCGCCGACGGCGCGCGGCCGGGCGGGGAAGGGCGGGCGGTCACCATCGGCATCCGCCCGGAACACCTCCTGCCCGACGGCGCGGATGGCCTGCCGGTGGCCATCGAACTGGCCGAGCCGCTCGGTTCCGAAACGGTGGTCCATGGGCGGCTGGCGGACGGCACCACGCTCACCGCGCGCCTGCCCGGCGGGGTTCCGGGCGACGACCTGCGGCTGGCGCCCGACCTTGCCGCGCTGCACGTTTTCGATGCCGTGGACGGACGGCGCATCGAGACCGCCTGAGCACCATTGACGGCCGCGGCGAGGCGTCGCCAGACTCCCGCAACCAAACGGGAGGTTTCCTCGCATGAATCGCCGCCATCTCCTGGGCATGGGCGCCGCCGGCGTCCTGGCCCCCTACGCCGCACGCGCCCAGCAGGCCGCCCCGTGGCCGTCGCAGCCCGCACGCATGGTGGTGCCCTTCGCCGCCGGCGGTCCCACCGACATTCCTGCCCGGCTCCTCGCCGACGAGATGTCGAAGTTCCTGCCCAACCGCATCATCGTCGAGAACCGCACCGGCTCGGGCGTGCTGATCGGCACCGAGGTCGTCGCCAAGGCGCCGAAGGACGGGCTGACCATCCTGTACACCACGGTCGGCCATGCCTACCTGGAGGGTCTCTTCGAGCGCCTGCCCTTCGACCCGGTGCGCGACTTCACGCCGGCCGCCTTCGTCGGGCAGATCCCGATGATCCTGATGGTCAACAAGGACTTCCCGGCGCGCACGCTGCCCGACCTGATCAAGCTGCTGCGCGACAACCCGGGCAAGTACGACTATGCCTCCTCGGGCAATGGCGGCGCGGTGCATCTCGGCACCGAGCTCTTCCTGCACATGGCCGGCGGGCTCAAGGTGAACCACATCGCCTTCCGCGGCTCCTCGGCCGCGACGCCCGAGGTCCTGGCCGGCCGCATCCCGATGATCTTCGACGTCGCCTCCGGTGCCCTGCCCTACATCCGGCGCGGCGAACTGCGGCCGCTCGCCATCAGCACGCGCACCCGCATGCCCTACCTGCCCGACCTGCCGACCTTCATCGAAGGCGGCGTCGCCAACTTCGAATGCTACACATGGCACATGGCGCTGGTGCCCGCGGGCACGCCTGCCCCGGTGGTCCAGGCGATCAATGCCTCCTTCAACCGGGCGCTCGCCGTGCCGGCGGTGCAGGAGCGGCTCGGCCAGATGCTCATGAACGTGACCACCGACAGCACGCCGGAAAGCGCGGCCCGCTTCCTCGCGAGCGAGATCGCGAAGTGGACGCCGGTCATCCGCGCCGCGGGCATCCGCCCGAACTGACCCGATCCCGTGCCCAGGCGTTGCGCCGGAGCGTGAGCCGGCGCAGCGCCTGGGAAGGCGGCCCGTTCACCCCACGCCCATGAAGCCGGCGAGCAGCGCGATCTGGGCGGCGAGCATGGGCTTGCCGCCATGGGTCGCGCAGCCGCGCCGGGCGGCCTCGGCGAGGAAGGGCGTCACCTCCGGCGCCATGATCACCTCGGCTGCCAGCATGGGCGGCGCGAGGCGCGTGGCGTCGAGCGGCAGCGCGTCGCCCTCGCGCATGCCGAGCGAGGTCGCATTGGCGACGATGTCGTGGCCCGACGGATCGGGGCCGCCCGGGCGGGTGTCGCAGGCGGGATAGGCGGCGCGGACGCGGGCCGCGAGCGCCTCGGCCTTCGCCGCCGTGCGGTTGTGGATGGTCAGCCGCGCCGCACCATGGCGGGCGAAGGCGAAGGCCAGCCCGGCGGCGGCGCCGCCCGCCCCGGCCATGAACACCGATCGCCCGGCGACTTCGTGACCGGCCTCGCGCAACCCGGCGACGAAGCCCTCGCCGTCGAACTGGCCGCCCGTCAGGCGGCCATCGGGATCGCGGCGGATCACGTTCACTGCGCCGACCTGGCGCGCGGTGTCGGTGAGGTCGTCGCACAGCGCGGCGATCGCCTCCTTGTGCGGCACGGTCACGACGATGCCGCGCAGGTTCCGCATCCGCCGCAACGACGCGACGACCTGGGCGAGATCCTCGGGCAGCACCTGCAGCGGTATCATGACGCCGTCGCACCCGAGGGCATCGAAATGCGCGTTCATCGCCTGCGGCGTGCGCACATGCGCGACCGGATGGGCAAGGATCACCGTGATCGCGGTCCGGCCGGAAATGCTCGCACGCGGTTGCATCAGCGCCGTCCGCGTTCGCGTTCCATGGCGATCAGCGCGGCTTCGACATCCACCTGCGTCGCGCGCGCGGCGTGTTCCAGCACCTTGGAAATGGTCGGGCTTGCCTCCCCGCCGGTGACGCGCGCGACCGGCGCGTCGAGCCAGTCGAAGAGCCGCCGCTGCGCCGCATCGGCGAACCAGCCGCCCCAGGAGGGACCTTGCGCGCCTTCCTCGACGGCGATCAGCGCGCCGGTGCGCTTCACGCTGGCCTCGACCGCCGCCCAGTCGAGGCTTGCCCGGTCCAGGGTGCGCAGGTCGATGACCTCGGCATCGATGCCCGCAGCCTCGGCCGCCGCGACGCCTTGCGAGACCATGTTGAGGTAGGTCACGACCGTCACCGCCGATCCGCGCCGCACCGTCTTCGCGGATCCGATCGGGATGACGTAGTCCCAGTCGCCTTCCGGCGCCTCGCCCTCGGTCTGGTAGAGCGCGACGTGCTCGAGCACGAGCACCGGATCGTCGCAGGCCAGCGCCGCGTTCATCAGGCCGACATAGTCGTAGGGCGTGGACGGCGCGACGATCCGCCAGCCCGGCGCGGTGGCGAAGATGCCCGCCGGGTCCATCGAATGCTGGCTGCCATATCCGGTGCCGATGGCGACCTTGGTCCGCAGCACCAGCGGCGCCTTCGCGGTGCCGCCGAACATGTGCCGCGCCTTGGCCGTCTGGTTGAACACCTGGTCCGCCGCGACCCAGAGGAAATCCGGATACATGAACTCGACGACCGGACGGAAGCGGCCATCCATCGCCATGCCGCCGGCCAGGCCCATGAAGGCGGCCTCGGCGATCGGCGTGCCGAGGATGCGGCCGGGGAAGGCTTCCGCGAGCCCGCGCGTCGCGCCGTTGGTGCCGCCGCGCAGGCGATGCACGTCCTCGCCCATGACGATGATGCGCGGGTCGCCCGCCATGCGGCGGTGCATGACGTCGGAGACGCAGTCGATGAATTTCCGCGTCACGATGCTGCCGCGGAATTCCGTGCGCGCGTCGCGCAGTTCCGAAAGGTCGCCGCGGATGTGTTCGTCCTTGCCCGCCGGATCGGGCCACAGCGCCGGGCGGATGCGGCGCGCATTGCCGGCGGGTTCGGTGAACCCGGCGACGATCCCGGCCATCGCGGCCTCGATGTCGGCGCGCATGCGCGCGGCCTCGGCCTGCGGCAACCGCTTCTCCAGCAGAAGGATCGGGTCGCGCGCGCGCCAGGCGGCCTCCTCCTCCTTGCTGCGATACCCGAAGGCCGAGCCGGGCAGGGGGCCGTTCTGGTGGAAGAAGCGGTAGCACTCGGCCTCGATCAGCGCCGGTCCCTTGCCTGCGCGGCACGAAGCGGCGGCCTGCTCCATCGCCAGCCTCACGGCCAGCGGATCCATCCCGTCCACCTGCCAGGACGGGATGCCGAAGCCCATGCCGCGTGCGGCGAGGCGCGGTTCGCGCGTGCTCTCCGCCACGGTGGTCGAGACCGCGTAGCCGTTGTTCTCGATGAAGAAGACCAGCGGCAGCGACCACGCCGCGGCAAGGTTCATCGTCTCCAGCGCCGCACCGATATTGGTCGCGCCGTCGCCGAGGAAGGTCACGGCGACATTGTCGGTGCCCGCGAACTTCATCGCCGCCGCCGCGCCCGCCGCGAGCGGCACGCCCCCGCCGACGATCGCATTGGTGCCGAGACAGCCCGCCTCCGCCCAGCGCAGATGCATCGACCCGCCGCGCCCGCCCGACCAGCCGGGCGACAGCCCCATGATCTCCGCGAGCGCCCGGCGCATGACCCCGTGCGCTTCGGGCGTCACCGCGTCCGTCGCGCCGACATGGCGCAGCGCCTTGGCGAGGAACTGGTGGTGCCCGCGATGGCTGCCGTTGATCTGGTCGCCCGGCTTCAGCGCGAAGACCGCGCCCGTCGCGCCGCCCTCCTGGCCGATCGAGGAATGCGCGGGCCCATGGACGAGCGTCTCGCCCGCCAGCCGCAGCACCGCTTCCTCGAAGGAGCGGATCGCCTGCATGGAGAAGAACAGCGCGCGCGCGTCTTCGGGCGTCAGCGCGGCCCAGTCCGCTTCGGTCGTCGTCAGGCGAAGGCAGGGTGCCAAGGGCAGCAGCGGTGTGGTGGCGGGCATCTCAGGGCGCCCCGTTCGCGTTCCACCCGGCATCGACCGGCAGCACCCCGCCGGTGATCGCCGAGGCGGCGGGGGAGGCGAGGAAGCAGGCCAGCGCCGCGACCTCCTCCGGCTGCACCAGCCGTCGCAGCGGCGCGCGTGCCGCCAGCGCCGCGGGATCGAGCCGCCCCTGCGCGACGAGGTCCGTCACCAGCGTCGTCTCGGTGTAGCCGGGCGCGAGCGCGTTCACCCGCACGCCGCGCGGGCCCCATTCGCAGGCGAGGGCGCGCGCGAGGTTCGCCACCGCCGCCTTGGTCGCGCAATAGGCCGCGCGCTGCGCCCCGCCGACCGTGCCGTAGAGCGAGGAGGTCATCAGGATCAGCCCCGATCCGTCCCGCACCATCCGCCGCCCCGCCGCCTGCGCGGTAAGGAAGACCCCGGTGAGGTTCACATCCACCGTGCGGCGCCAGTCCTCGACCGAAAGATCGAGCGTCGGGGCGTTCATGGCGAAGCCGGCATTGGCCAGCGCGACATCGACGCCGCCCCAGGCCTGGTCCATGGCCATGAAGGCGGCCTCGACCCCGGCGGCATCGGCGACCGAACCCGCGACGCAGAGCCAGCCGGCGGGCGCATCCGCCACCGGATCGCGGTCCAGGATGCAGATGCGCGCGCCGCCCGCGGCGAAGGCATCGGCCACGGCGCGGCCGATCCCGCGCGCGCCCCCGGTGACCAGCACCCGCGTGCCCGGCGACGGCGTTGCGCTGAGCACTTCGGCCATGCGGATCCCTCCCCGTGACGTTTCAGCCCGTTCCCATGCGCGCCCGCAGCGCCGCGACCGCCGCCGGCGCCGGGAAGACCGTCACCAGCCGCCCGTCCTGCCACTGCGCGAGCAGCGGGAAGGCGCGGCCGTTCTGCCCCTTGTCGTCGAAGCGCGCGCCCCAGCCGGTGGCGAGGCCCCCTTCCGGCAGGTCGGTCGCAAGGACGGCGGCGCGCACGCGGTCCTTGTCGGCGGCGCCGGCGTCTTGCAGGGCATCGAGGCACACGCCGGCGCCCGCGAAATTGGCGAGCGAATGGCCCGAGCGCGGCTCGGCGCCGTAGCGGCGCTTGTAGGATTCGAGGAAGGCGGCGGCGCCGGGCGCGGCCCCCGCATTCACCGCGAAGGGCGGCACGTCGAGGCTGAGCACGCCCTCGAAGGCCGGCCCGATCGCGCGCGCCGCATCGGCCAGGGCATAGGCTGCGCCGGCGCCGACCAGAAGCCGCGGGCGCCAGCCGATCTCCTGCATGGCGCGGAAGACGGGCGCGGCCTCGGTCTGGAAGGCGTCGTGCAGCAGGATATCGACATTGGCGGCACGCAGCCGCTGGATCGCCGCGGCCATGTCCGGCGCGCGCTCGGGCGTCGCCATCTTCTCGGCAAGCTGCAGGCGGCGGGCGCGCAGCTCGGCCTCCTGCGCCTGTGCGACCAGCTGCCCGTCCAGCGCCTCCTCGTGCAGGATGGCGAGGCGCAGCGCGCCCGGCGCGGCGCCGAGCGCCGGCGCGAGCGCATGCTCGATGGCGGCCGCGGTCGCCGCGCCGAAGGCGGCGCTGCGCGGCCCTGTGCGGAACACGTAGTGGAAGCCGCGTTCGGTGATGGTGTCCGCGGTGGCGCCGAGTTCGAAATAGGGCACGCCCTGCAGTTCGGTCACCTGCGTTGCCGCGAAGGACAGCGTCGAGAAGGCGGTGCCGAAGACGACGGAGACGCGTTCGGCGGTCATCAGCCGGCGTGCTTCGGCCGCCGCCTGCGCCTGGTCCACCGCGTCGCCGCGGACCAGGCGCAACGGCCGCCCCAGCACGCCGCCGGCCTCGTTGCGTGCCTCGACGGCGATCTCGAGGCCGCGGAAGCTCTCGTCTCCCACCAGCGCCAGCGGGCCGGAAAAGGGAAAGAGCGCGCCGATCCGCCATTCCTGCGCCTGGGCGCGCACCGCCACGGGCGCCGCGACGGCGCCGGCCAGCCCGGCGAGCAGCGGACGGCGGTGGAAGGCGCGCATGACGGTCCTCTCTCCCGGCGTATCGGACATCGGGGTCCGAATCTTCGGCGTCCCCGGCCGCGCTGGCAAGCCCGCTGCCGCCTTGACGCGCAGGCGGCACGGGGGGATTGCTCCCCCTGCGAGCAACACGGGGAGAGCGCCATGGCCGGCCTGCCGCAGGAGATGACCTACATCGCCCATGGTGCGGGGGGCGGGCCGGAGGTGCTGGTTCCGGCGCGCGGGCCGCTGCCGCAGCCGAAGCCGGACGAGGTGCTGATCCGCGTGATGGTGACCGGCGTGAACCGGCCGGACGTGCAGCAGCGCAGCGGATCCTACCCGCCGCCGCCGGGCGCGAGCCCGGTCATCGGCCTCGAATGTGCGGGCGAGGTCGCCGCCGTCGGCGCCGGGGTGACCCGCTACAAGGTGGGCGACCGCGTCTGCGCCCTGACCAATGGCGGCGCCTATGCCGAATACTGCGTGGCGCCCGAGGCGCAGACGCTGCCCTGGCCGGCCGGCTACGACGCGGCCCGCGCCGCCGCGCTGCCCGAGACCTACTTCACCGTCTGGGCCAACCTCTTCGGCCATGGCCGGATGGAAGCGGGCGAGACGGTGCTGGTCCATGGCGGCACCTCGGGCATCGGCGTCACCGCGATCCAGCTCGCCAAGGCCTTCGGCGCGACGGTCTACGCCACCGCGGGTACGGATGTGAAGTGCGAAGCCTGCCGCCGCTTCGGCGCCGATGTCGCCATCAACTACAGGTCGCAGGACTTCGCCGCCGAGGTGAAGACGCTGACCGGCGGCAGGGGCGTCGACGTCATCCTCGACATGGTCGGCGCGGCCTATTTCCAGCGGAACCTGCGCAGCCTCGGCTGGGACGGGCGGCTGGTGCTGATCGCCTTCCTCGGCGGGCACCAGGCGGATGCGGCGGACCTGCGGCCGATCATGCTGAAGCGGCTGACCGTGACGGGCAGCACCATGCGCCCGCGCACCACGGCGCAGAAGGGCAAGCTCGCCGCCGCGCTCGAGGCCAAGGTCTGGCCGCTGCTCGCCAAGGGCCGGTGCGGGCCGGAGATCTACCGCAGCTTCCCGCTCGCCCAGGCGGCCGAGGCGCACCGGCTGATGGAGAGCAGCGAGCATATCGGCAAGATCATGCTGACCGTGGCGGATTGAGCATGGCCGGCGCGACGCACCGGGGCCGCGTCGCCATCGTCACCGGCGCCGGCCGGGGCATCGGGGCTGCGATCGCGGCGGAACTCGCCGCGCGCGGCGCGAGCGTCGCGGCGCTGGAAGCCGATCCTGCCCTGGCCGAGGCCGCCGGCGCCATCCTCTGCGACGTCGCCGACCGCGCGGCGGTCGATGCCGCCTGCGGCCGCGTCGAGGCGGAACTCGGCCCCGTCGACATTCTCGTGAACAATGCCGGCATCAGCCCGAAGCACGCCGGCAAGGCCGCGCCGGTGCAGGAGATGGACCCGGAGGAATGGGACCGCGTGCTGGCCGTCAACCTGACCGGCGCATGGAACCTGATCCGGCGGCTCGCGCCCGGCATGGCGGCACGGCGGTCCGGGCGGATCGTCAACCAGGCCTCCATCGCCGGGAAGGCCTTCACGCCCATCGTCGGCTGCCACTACGCGGCGACCAAGGCGGCGCTGATCGGGCTGACCCGGCACCTGGCGGGCGAACTCGGCCCGCACGGCATCACGGTCAACGCCATCGCGCCGGGGCGCATCGCGACGCCCATGGTCGCGGCGGCGGGGGCGGAGGCGAACGCGGCGGTGGTGGCCGCGACGCCGCTGCGGCGCCTGGGAACGCCCGAGGAGGTGGCGCGCGCGGCCTGCTTCCTGACCGGGCCGGATGCGGAATTCGTCACCGGCCAGACGATCGACGTCGCCGGCGGCTGGATGATGACATGATGCGGCGCGCCCCGGTTCGGCCGGCGGGCCTTCGGCATTCCGTCATCGGGACGCGGGCGGCGAGAGGAGGGAAGGCATGTTCGACCTGAAGGGCAAGGTAGCGCTGCTGACCGGCGCGAATGGTGGCATTCCGCGGGCGACGGCGGCGCTGTTCCGCCGGCTCGGCGCGCATCTGGTGCTGACCGACCTCGACCCCGCCGCGCTCGACGCCTTCGCGGCCTCGCTGCCGGGGGCCGAGGCGCGCATCCTCACCGCCCGCGTGGACGTGACGAAGCGCGACGAGGTGGACGAGGCCGTCGCGCTGGCCGGGCGGGAGTTCGGCGGCATCGACATCCTCGTCACCGGTGCCGGGCTCTACGTCGAGCAGGCCGTCACCGAGATGTCCGACGCGGACTGGCGCCTGACCCTCGGCGTCAACCTCGACGGCGTCTTCTACGCCTGCCGCGCGGCGATGCCGCTGCTCCGGCAGGGCGGGTCGATCGTGAACATCGCCTCCATGGCGGGGCATCGCGGCTCGGTGCGGCACGCGCATTATGCGGCCTGCAAGGCGGCGGTGCTCGGCTTCACGCGCTCGCTGGTGCATGAGTTGAGCCCGCGCGGCATCCGCGCCAACTGCGTCTCCCCGGGCATCATCGCGACGCCGATGACCGAGGGCGTGATGGCGAGCAACGGCGCCTCGCTCCTGGCGGCCACGCCGATGCGCCGATTCGGCTCGCCCGACGAGGTCGCCTCCGTGATCGCCTTCCTCGCCTCCGAGGCCGCGGCCTTCGTGACGGGGGAGACGATCCACATCAATGGCGGCCTCTACATGGACTGAGGGGGCGGCCCCCGCTCCTCCTGCCGCCGCAGGGCGGCGGCAGGGCCTCGCGCCGGGCGGTGCGGGCCGTGGCCGCGCCATGGCATGAGGGAACGGACATCGCTTGGGCGAACCAGCACACCGTCTTCTCTTCCGGCGCGCCGCCGGGCCCGATGCATGAGGCGGTATGCATGCGTGCCGAAAGGGTCCCGGCCTTCGTCTGAAACTTCGGTGGGGCGGCTTCCCAGACGGCCGGCCTTGCCATCAAATCGCAACCAGGCCGCGCATACGTTCGGGCCGTCATTCCACCAGGACCATCCCACGACCCCATGCGCTCGGCCTTTCATCTCCTGATCGTGGCGATCCTGCTGTTCGGCGGCGCCTGGCCCGTGACCAAGGCGGCGCTCGCCCATGCGACGCCGATGTGGTTCGCGGTGGGGCGGGCCGGCCTCGCCGCCATCGTCTCGGCGCTGCTGCTCGCGGCCCTCGGGCGGCTGCACGTGCCGCGGCGGCGCGACTGGCCATCGGTCCTCGCGCTCGGCCTGCTGCAGCTCGGCGCCTTCTTCGTGCTCGCCCATGCCGCCGTCGCGCTGGTCCAGGCGGGGCGCACGGCGATCATCTCCGCCGTCGTGACCTATTGGCTGATCCCGCTCTCGGTGATCGTCCTCGGCGAGAAGGTGCCGCCGCACCGCTGGATCGCGGCGGGGCTGGGGCTTGCCGGCGTCGCGGCCCTGGCCGGCCCCTGGGCGGTGGACTGGACTGACCATGACGAGCTCGTCGGGCATCTGATGCTGGTCGCCGCCGCGCTGTTCTGGTCCTTCGCCATCGTCGCGACGCGGAAATGGCCGCCCCAGACGCCGGTCTTCGAGCTGCTGCCCTGGTGCTTCGGCCTTGCCACGCTGTTCATCCTGCCCTTCGCCATGGTGATCGAGCCGCATGGCGGCATCTTCGGGCCGTCCTGGCCCTTCATGCTCTATATCGGGCTGGTGGTGGCGCCGATCGGGACCTGGTGCGTGATCGAGGTCGGCCGCCGCCTCCCCGGTGCGGTTGCGTCGGTCGCCTTCCTGCTGGTGCCGGCCTTCGGGGTGCTGGTCAGCACGCTCTGGCTCGGCGAGCCGCTGGGCTGGGACATGCTGCTCGGCGGCGGGCTGATCGTCGCCTCGGTCGTGCTAGCCTCCCGCGGATGAGGCTCGCCGTCACGGAGGCGGGGGAGGGGCCGCCGCTCCTCCTGCTGCATGGGCTCTTCGGCTCCGGGCAGAACTGGGGCGCGATCCGCCGCGCGCTGGCGCCGCGCTTCCGCGTGCTGACGCCCGACCTGCGGAACCACGGCGCCTCCGGCCGCGCCGCCGACATGTCCTATGCCGCCATGGCCGGGGACATCGCGGAGACGATGGATGCCGCCGGCATCGCCCGCGCGGCGGTGCTCGGCCATTCGATGGGCGGCAAGGCGGCGATGGCGCTGGCCCTCGCCCGTCCCGGAAGGGTCGAGCGCCTGGTCGTCGCCGATATCGCGCCGGTCCGGTACAGGCCGTCGCTGCGCAGCCATGTCGCGGCGATGCGGGCGGTGCCGCTCCGCCCCGGCCTGACGCGCAAGGAAGCCGACGCTGCGCTGGCCGCCACCATCCCGGAGGCCGGCATCCGCGCCTTCCTGCTGCAGAACCTGCGCTTCGAGGCCGACCCGCCGGCATGGCGGCTCGGGCTGGAGGAGATCGGCGCCGCCATGCCCGAGATCGAGGATTTCGCCGCGCCGCCCGGCGCGCGGTTCGACGGTCGGGTGCTGGTCATGGCGGGGGAACGCTCGCCCTACATCCGCGCCGAGCACCACGCCCTGTTCCGCGCCCTGTTCCCGCGGGCGCGCTTCGCGACCGTGCCGGGGGCGGGCCATTGGGTGCATGCCGAGAATCCCTCGGGGTTCCTCGCGCTGCTCGACCCCTTCCTGGCGGAGCCGGCGTGATCAACTGATGAGGTGGGAGGCTTCCTCCCGCCGCGGGCCGAGATCGACGACGGTGAGTTCGGGCGGCACGCCGAAGCGGATGGGGAAGGTGCTGACGCCGAGCCCGCCCGAGACGACCAGGTCCCGCCCGTGTTCCTGCACGCGGCCCCAGGCGTAGCGGTTGCCGTAGAGCGAGGGCACCACCGGCGACCAGCCGAGCAGGCGCACCTGCCCGCCATGGGTATGGCCCGAGAACGTCACGGCAACCCGCCCGGGCATGGTGGCGAAGCAGTCGGGTTCGTGCGCCATCAGCAGCAGCGGGGCCTCCCCTGTCACCTGCGCCATCAGCCGCGGCAGGTCGTCGGCGCCGTTGCGCACGCTGTAGGCCCAGGCGGAATCGAGCCCGCCCACCAGCACCGGCCCGGCCCGCACGACGTCGTTCTGCATCACGTTGATGCCGGCGCGTTCGAGCGCGCGCCCGATCGCCGGCATGGCACCGCGGCCCCTGCCGGCCGCCGGGTCCTCCCACCAGTCATGGTTGCCGAGCACCGCATGGACGCCGAGCGGCGCCCGCAGCCCGCCGAGCCGCCGCGCCACGTCGTCATGCGGCAGGACGCGCGTCACATAGGGGTTGGAGGGGCCGTAGTCGCCGACCATCAGCACGAGATCCGGCGAGAGCGCATTGGCGGCGGCGACGATCTGCTCGATCCGCGGCTCGTCGACCATCGGCGCGCCGGCATGCAGGTCCGCCAGCACCACGACCCGCAGCCCCAGCCCCTGCGGCCAGTCCCGCGGCGTGAAGGCATGGCGCTGGACCGCGAGGCGCAGATAGGGCTCCACGCCCAGCGCATAGGCCGCGCCGCTGGTTCCCGTCATCATCGTCGCACCCAGGCCCGCCAGCAGGCCGCGTCGGGATATCATCGCGACTCTCCGTTCCGTCGCCCGGCATCATGCCCCGGAAGATGGCAGGCCTTTGGCCGGGTGTGCCCTCAGATCGCCTTGGGCAGCCGGAAGCGGCCTTCCTTGGCGAGGTCCGCGGCCCGCCAGAAATACCACGCGGCGGTGGTGCGGTAGGGGCTCCAGGCCTCGCCGATCGCGGCGAAGTCCCGCGGCTTCGGCTGCGCCTCGAGCCCGGCGGCGAGGCGATAGCCTTCCCGCACGCCGAAATCGTCCACCGGCAGCACATCGGCGCGGCCGAGGGTGAAGATCAGCAGCATCTCGACCGTCCAGCGGCCGACCCCGCGCAGCGGCAGCAGGCGGGCGATCAGCTCCCCGTCGGTTAGGCGGCGGGCGGCCGCGCGGGTCGGCACGATGCCTTCCGCCGCCTTGGCGGCGATGTCGCGGATCGCGAGAACCTTGTTGGCCGAAAGCCCGCAGGCGCGCATCGCCTCCGGCGTCAGGGCCAGGACCGCCTCGGGGGAGGGGAAGCCGGAACAGCCGCAGCAGGCGAGGAAGCGCCCGAGGATCGCTTCGGCCGCGCGGCCGTGGACCTGCTGGTGGGCGATGGCCCGTACCAGCGCCTCGTAGGGCTGGCGCCGCGCGGGCTTCAGCGTGCAGGGGCCGACCTGGCGGATCACGCCCTTCAGCACGGGATCGCGCCGGAGGTGCCGGAGCGCCTCCGGCGTCCCGAGGCTCACCGGAACACCATCTGCGGCAGGGTCAGCGTGATCGCCGGCACGTAGGTGATGACCATCAGGCAGGCGAAGATCACTGCGATGAAGACCAGGAGAGGCTTGATCATCCTGTCCACGCCGCAGCCCGCCACCTGCGCCGCGGCGAAGAGGTTCACCCCGAAGGGCGGCGTGATCATGCCGAGCGCGAGGTTCACCACCATGATGGTGCCGAAATGCACGCCGTCCACCCCGACGCGCTGCGCGGCCTCCTGCAGGATCGGCGCGAGCACGATGATGGAGGCCGAGGTCTCGACGAACATCCCGACGACGAAGAGGAAGAGGTTGACCACCAGCAGGTAGGCGCCGGCGCTGTCGAAGGAGGTGGCGAGCCAGTTCGCCGCCGCGTCGGGTACGTTCTGGCGGTTGAGCAGCCAGGAGAACATCGCCGCGCAGGCGATGATGAACATGATCACCGAGCTGCTGATCACCGATTTGCGGAAGATCGGGTAGAGATCCCGCAGCCCGAGTTCGCGGTGCAGGAACATGCCCACGATCAGCGCATAGACCACGGCGATGACCGAGGCCTCGGTCGGCGTGGTGACGCCGCCATAGATGCCGCCGAGCACCACCACCGGCATGACGAGGGCGAAGCCGGCCTGCCGCGTCGCGGTCAGGAAGGGCAGGCGGCCGACGCCGTCCTCCTTCCCCCACCCCTTGATCCGGCACCACACGAGCACGGTCGCGATCAGCACGCCGCCGATCAGCAGGCCCGGCCCGAAGCCCGCGATGAAGAGTTCCGGGATCGAGACCTGGGCGGTCACGCCGTAGAGGATCATCGGGATGGAGGGCGGGATGATCACGCCGAGCTCCGCCGAGGTCGCCTGCAGCGCCGCGGCGAAGGCCACCGGATAGCCGCCGCGCACCAGCGCCGGGATCATGATGGCGCCGATCGCGAAGGTGGTCGCGACCGAGGAGCCGCTGATCGCGGCGAAGATCATGCAGGTGACGACGCAGGTCGCCGCCAGGCCCCCCTGCACGCCGCCCACGATGGAGCGCGCGAATTCGACGAGGCGGCGGGAGATGCCGCCGATCTCCATCAGGTTGCCCGCCAGGATGAAGAAGGGGATGGCGGCAAGCGGGAACTTGTCGAGCGCGACGAAGAGCTGCTGCGGGGCGACGATCAGCGGGAAGGAGGTGAAGCCCGCGATGCCGAGGATGGTGGCGATGCCGATCGCCATCGCGACGGGGATGCTGGCGGCGAAGAGCACCAGCATCGCGGTGAGCATCGCGCCGCTCATATCGCGGTCTCCAGGTCCTCGTGGCGACGGTCGAGGAAGTTCGCGACCACGCCGACCACGGCGAAGGCGGCGCCGACGGGGATGGCGGCATAGCCCCAGGACATCGAGACCTCGAGGCCCGCCATCTCCTGGAACCTGACCCGCTGGGCCATGGTCCAGCCGAACCAGAACATGATGCCGAGCATGGACAGGCTCGCCGCCAGCGCCGCTGCCTCGAGTCCGCGCTGCAGCGAACCCGAGCTGTAGCGGTGGGCGACGTCGATCGAGACCAGCGCGCCGGCGCGCAGCGCCACGGCGAGACCGATGAAGGCCATCCAGACCAGCGCCGTGCGCACCAGGGCCTCGGACCAGACTGAAGGGGTCTCGGTGGCGAAGCGGGCGATCACCTGCCAGAGGCCGGCGGCGACCGCGGCCGTGAGCGCGATGCAGGCCAGCACCCCGGCGATGCCGGTCACGATCCGGTCCAGCGCCAGCACGGTTCGCCGGACGCCGGCGCGGATGCCGTCCCCCGAGCCGGCCCAGAGGGCCGCCGCCACGGTGGCGAGCGTGGCCGCCACCGTCACCTGCAGCGGCAGCAGGTTCATCGCGTTCATCGGAAATCCCGCTCCATGGGTCGGGGCGCGGACCAGGCCCGCGCCCCGGCTGTCATCGCCCGGCGCCGGGCGTCAGTTCGGCCGCCAGTCGCGGATGCGGCGCAGCAGCGCCCCGTCCAGGTCCCGCTCGTACTGGGCGAAGGCGGGGGCGAGGGCCTGTTGGAAGGCGGCCGTATCGACCTGGGTGACCACCTCCATGCCGCGGCTGCGCAGCGCGTCGACGCCCGAGGCCTCGTCGGCCGAGACCTTGTCCCGGTTGGCCTGCTGCGCGGCGCGCGCGGCGGCCATGAAGGCGGTGCGGTCGGCAGCGGACAGCCCCTGCATCATCGCCGGGTTGCAGATCAGCAGCGCGGGCGAATACACGTGCCCGGTCAGCGTCAGGTAGTGCTGCACCTGGTTCAGGTTGTTGGAGACGATGACCGGGATCGGGTTCTCCTGCCCGTCCACGGTGCCCTGCTGCAGGGCCGGCACCAGTTCCGAGAAGGCCATCGGCGTCGGCAGCGCGCCGAGCGCCTGGAAGGCGCGCATGTGGACCTGGTTCTCCATGGTGCGGATCTTCAGGCCGCGCACATCCGCCGGGGCGTTCACCGCATGGCGGGAGTTGGTCAGGTGGCGGAAGCCGTTCTCGAGCCAGATCACGCCGACGAGGCCGCGCGGCTGGAACTGCGCCAGGAGCTGCTGGCCGATCTCGGAATCGAGCACGCCGCGGGCATGGGCGTAGTCGCGGAACAGGAAGGGCACGTCCACGACGCGCACCGCCGGCACGAAGTTGCCCACCGGCCCGGTCGAGGTGATCGTGCATTCGATGGTGCCGATCTGCACGCTCTCGATCGCCTCGCGCTCGTTGTCGTTGCGCTGGATGTTGACCCGGTAGCGGCCGCCGGTCGCGCGCTCGAAGGACTCCTTCAGCGCCTGGGCGCCGGCGCCATAGTGGCTGCTGGCCGGCAGCGGGTGCGTCAGGGTGATGGTGGTCTGCGCCATGGCGGGCGCCGCCGCCAGGCCGGCGACGGCAAGCGCGGCAACGGCCGCGCGGCGGGTCATGCTCATGCTGGATCCTCTCCTCGGCGGGTGGTCTGGGGTGCCGCCCGCGTGGAGCCCTCTTAGGCCGGGGGAGGCCTCCGCATCAATGCGGGGGGGCCGCGGCGTGGTGCGGGGGCGGGATGGGCAGGCCGAGCGCCAGCACCTGGTTGGCGTTCTGCGCCCCCTCGTACATCAGTTCGATGCCGATCCAGGCGATCAGGGCGACGCCCACATAGGCGATGAACTTGAAGCGGTCGAGCAGCCGTGCGAGCAGGCCGCCGAGCAGGCCCATCAGGATGATCGAGATGGTCAGGCCGATCACCAGCATCATCAGGTCGTTGCGCGCCACCGCCGCGACGGCGAGGACGTTGTCGAGCGACATCGACACGTCGGCGAGCACGATCTGCCAGAGCGCCGCGGCCAGCGTCTTCTCCTTGCCGCTGCTGTCCTCCTCGGCTTCGCCCTCCCCGTGGCCGCGCAGTTCCTTCCAGAAGCCCCAGGCGATGTAGAGCAGCGCGGCACCGCCGATGAAGGCGATCCACCACAGGCTGAGCAGGTAGGTCGCGAAGATGGAGAAGACGATGCGCAGCACTGCGGCAGCGACGATGCCGAACAGCACCGCCTTGCTGCGCAGATGCGCCGGCAGGCCGGCCGCCGCCATCCCGATGACGACCGCATTGTCGCCCGACAGGATGACGTTCAGCCAGAGAATCTCGAGAAAACGCGGCGCGGCCGCGATCAGGGCTTCCATGGACTACTCCCGGCAATGCCCCGTCGGGGCACGATTCCGCGCGGACGCTAATGGGGATGGATGACGCGGCAAGTTTCATCCGTGCAATGCGTCGTCCATCCCAGGGTAAGATCAATCGACGCGGATCCCGCTCTCCCGGGCGATGCGCGACCAGCGTTGGGCGTCCTCGTCGAGCCAGGGCTGGAGTTGCGCGGGCGGGATGATCAGCGGCTCGGTGAAGTTCGTGCGCAGCCGCGCGACCATCGCCGCGTCCATGGACTTGCCGAAGGCGTCCTGCAGCCGCGCGAGCACCGGCCGGGGCAACCGCGCGGGCGCGAGCACGCCGTTCCAGACGCTGAGGTGATAGCCGGGCACGCCGGCCTCCGCGAGCGTCGGGACATCCGGCAGCGATTCGATCCGCCTGTTCGTCGTGATGGCGAGACCCTTCACCGCGCCCTGCCTGACATGCGGGCCCGAGGTCGCCGAGGCGTCGAACAGCAGGTCGAGATCGCCCGCCAGCATGGCCGCGACCGCCGGCGAGGAACCGCGGTAGGGGACGTGCACCACCTCGAGCCCCGCCATCCGGCAGAGCATCACCTGCGACAGGTGGGAGGAGGAGCCGTTGCCGACCGAGCCGAACAGGATCCTGCCCGGCTCGGCCTTCATGCGCGCGATCGCCTCCTGCGCATTGGCGGGGTTCCAGCGGCGCGGGTTGCAGATCAGCACGTTCGGCATGTCCGCCATCATCCCGACGCCTACCAGGTCCCGCCGCGGGTCGAAGGCCGGATCGGGGTAGAGGATCGGGTTGACGCCCTGCGTCGCCATGGTGCCGAGGAG
>JAFADX010000033.1 GCA_023424475.1 Pseudomonadota bacterium | reverse complement strand
GGGAGGGATCGCTCGACGGCGGCGAGCGCTTCCGCCTCCTGGCCCAGGCGCTCGCGCGCCGCCTCGGCGTCGCGCAGCACGCCTTCGGCATGAGTCAGGTCGCGCTTCAACTGGGTCAGGCGTGCTTCAGCGGCCTCGAGGGCCTCGCGCGCACGGCGCTCCTCGGCCTCCAGCCCCTCGGTCTCGACGCGGCGGCGTTCGAGGGCGGTGCGTGTCGCGGCCTCGGCGGCGCGCGGCGCGGGGATGGCCTGCTCGGCCTCGAAGGCGGCGATGGCGGCGCGCTCGGCCTCGGCCTCGGCGGCGCGGACCGTGGATTTCGCCTCGGCCAGTTGCTGCCCGGCATGCTGCGCGGCGGCGTCGGCGCGGGCCGCAAGGATGGCGAGCCATTCCCCCTCCGCCTGGCGCACCAGGCCCGACAGGTTGCGGTAGCGGTTGGCCTGCCGCGCCTGGCGCTGCAGCCCCTGGCGCTGGGCATCGAGTTGCCCGAGCAGGTCCTCGGCGCGGGAGAGGTTCGTCTCGGCCTGGCGCAGCTTCAGTTCGGCCTCATGCCGGCGGGCGCGCAGCCCGGCGATGCCGGCGGCCTCCTCCAGCACCTGGCGGCGGTCCTCGGGCTTGGCCTGGATCAGGGTCGCGACGCGCCCCTGGCTGACCATGGCGGATGCCCGCGCGCCCGATCCGATGTCGGCGAACATGGTCTGGACGTCGCGCGCCCGGATTTCCTTGCCGTTGACCCGGAAGGCCGATCCCTCGCCGCGGGTGATGCGGCGGGCGATCTCGAGCTCCGGCTGCTCGTGGTTGGGCGGCGGCGCGAGCCCCTCGGCATCCTCGAGGCTCAGCATCACCTCGGCGAGGTTGCGCCCCGGCCGGGTGGCGGTGCCGGCGAAGATGACGTCGTCCATCTCCCCGCCGCGCATCGCCTTGGCCGAGGTCTCGCCCATCGCCCAGCGCAGCGCCTCGACGACGTTGGACTTGCCGCAGCCATTCGGGCCGACGATGCCGGTCAGGCCCGGCAGGACCTCGACCACCGTCGCCTCGGCGAAGGACTTGAAGCCCGCGATGCGGATGCGCGCGAGCGTCGCGCGCACCGGGGCCGCCTGCTGCGCCTCGGTGCGCGGCACGGAATCCTCTTCCTCCGGCCCGGGGGGCGCCGGCGGCAGGGACCCGTCCTGCGTCACGAGGCGCCGGCCTCGCGCGCGAAGCGGTCGAAGGAGATGGCGCCGGAGACGACGCGGCTGCCGAACACGAAGGTCGGCGTCGCCTGGATGTTGAACTGGCGCTGCGCCTGCTCGCGATCGGCGAGGATGGCGCGGGCCAGGTCGTCATCGGCCCAGGCGGCATCGAAGGTGGCCTGGGACATGCCGGCGAGCGCGGCGATCTTGCCGATCTCCGTCTTGTGGTCGACGCCGCGGGCGAAGGCCCAGCGGTCCTGGCTGGCGAAGAGGGCGCTGATGAAGGCCTCGTAGGCCGCGGCAGGGAAGGTCCGGGCGACCGCCGCCGCACGCAGCGCGATCTGGTCGAGCGGGAAGTCCCGCCAGACCATCCGCACCTTGCCGGTGTCCACCAGCCGGGCCTTCACCTGCGGCCAGGTCTGCCGGCTGAAGTCGCCGCAATGGCTGCAGGTCAGGGAGAAGAACTCGATCACGGTCATGGGCGCCGAGGCGTTGCCCATGGACCGTTCCGCCATCCGCGGGTCGGCGGGCGCCTGCGCCTGCGCCAAGGCCGGCAGGGCGACGAGGGTGCCGCCGGCGGCGAGCAGGGTGCGGCGATGGAACATCTTCATCCGGTCTCCTGTGCAGGCCGCCCCGCGGGACGGCAACCGCATCCATATGGGGGCTGCCGGGCACCCTTCAGGGACTCGGGCCCTCGTCTCATCGAGTCCGATAGACGCCGCGGCCCAATCTTTCCAGCGCTTCACGCAGTTCCGGCGAGGTCACGGATCCGAGGGCCGATTCGACCCGTTCCGGCAGCCGGACGGGCCGCGCCGGGGCTTTCCGGCGCGGTGCGGCCGCCGTCGGCGCCTGCTGGACGAAGCGGAACCGCTCGACCGCCACGCGCCCGAGCGCGGCGTTGATCCGGCCCGCCAACTGGGGGGCCAGGTGCTGCAGCTCCATCGCCACCGGCCCCGCGCAGGCCAGGGTCAGCGTCCCGGAGGCCAGCCGCAGCGGCTGCGTCACGGCGGCGAGCGCCGGCCCGACGAGGTCTGGCCAGTCGGCCATGATCTGGGCGGCCGCCGGGCTCTTGCGCTTGAAGGCGGGGCGTGTGAGCGCTGGGACCAGCGCGCCGAGCGGCCTCGGCCCGCCCAGGAACCGCTTCTCCCCGTCATCCCGTGCCATCCGCGAAGCCCTCCGCCGCCGACCTCCTCGCCTGGTACGACCGGCACCGGCGCATCCTGCCGTGGCGGGCCGCACCGGGGGAGGCCCGCGACCCTTACCGCATCTGGCTCTCGGAAGTGATGCTCCAGCAGACCACGGTCGCGGCCGTGGGGCCGCGCTATGCCCGCTTCCTGGCCCGCTTCCCGACCGTGGAGGCGCTCGCCGCCGCCGACTGGGCGGCGGTCGCCGAGGAATGGGCGGGCCTCGGCTACTATGCCCGGGCGCGGAACCTCCATGCCTGCGCCAGGGCCGTCACTGCGGCCGGAGGCTTCCCCGGCACCCCGGAGGGCCTGGCGGTGCTGCCCGGCATCGGCCCCTATACGGCCGCGGCGGTGGGTGCGATCGCCTTCGACGCCCCGGTGGTGCCGGTGGACGGCAATGTGGAGCGGGTGATGGCCCGGATCCATGCCGTCGAGGCGCCGCTGCCGGGCGCGAAGCCGATCCTCGCCGCCCATGCGGCCGCCTGCATGGAAGACGCCGCCGCGCGGGCCCGGCCGGGCGATTTCGCGCAGGCGCTGTTCGACCTCGGCGCCACCATCTGCACGCCGCGCAATCCCGCCTGCGCGCTCTGCCCCTGGCAGGCGGGCTGCGCGGCGCGGCGGGCGGGCATCCAGGGCGGCCTGCCCCGCAAGGCGCCCAGGCCGGCGCGGCCGCTCCGGCACGGAATGCATTTCCTGCTGCGGGACGATGCGGGTCGGATGCTGTTGCGCCGGCGGCCGGACAAGGGGCTGCTCGGCGGCATGCTTGAGGTGCCGGGCACGCCCTGGCGCGCGGAACCGTGGGATGCGGCGGAGGCGCTGCGGCACGCGCCGCTGCCGGCCGCCTGGTTGCCGCGGCCCGGCGTGGCGCGCCACGGCTTCACGCATTTCGAACTGGAGATGACGCTTTTCGCCGCCGCGCTGCCCGCCGGCGCCCCGCCGCCCGAGGGTGCGTGGCTGACGCACGAGGAGGCCGCCCGCGCGCTGCCGAGCGTGATGCGCCGGCTGCTCTTGCTCGCGGCCGGCCCTTGAACCTCGAGCGTGGCGCGAGGCCGGCCGGCTGACATGCGGCCGCGCGGCGAACGGCAGGCGGCCGCCGCGTGAAGGCCGACCCTGCTCGCGGCCGGCGTCAGCCCTGGCCGCGCGCCGAGGTGAGCACGAAGACGGCGCCCAACAGCAGCACCATCACCGCCCCGGCCCCGATCAGCAGCGCCGATTGCTGCAGCACCGCCACCGCAGGCACCGAGAGGCCGAGCACCGCCCCCACCGCGCCGATCCGCCACGACCCCGCATGCACCCCCGCGACGAAGGTGCCGAGGCCGAGCAGAAGCAGCAGCCCGATCTCGGTCGCGCTGTCGTTCACCACGCTGCGCACCGAGGGCAGGAAGAGCATCAGCATCGCCGTGAGGAAGGCGGCCCAGTGCAGCGCCTGGGTCCAGATCAGGCGCATGCGCAGCCCGTTCGCCGTCGCCCGCTTCCACCCCGCCACGACGCAGAGAACGCCGAAGACGGGTGCGAGGACCTGCCAATAGACCAGGTTCGGGTGGCTCGCCGCGCCGGCGAAGGCGACGCCCGCGAAGCCGGCGACCAGCATCGCGAGGTAAGGCGCCTCGGCCAGCAGCGCGCGGCCCCAGGAGCGCGAGGGCGCCGCTCCGGGCGGTGCCGGCGGAATGGGCGCGGTGGCGTGCGGTCCTGCGGTCTCGCTCATCGGCGGGGCTTCCTTCGGTTGACGCGGCGGCGCCGGTGCGCGGTCACGCCTGGCGCAGCACCTCCGCGCGGTATTCGTCGAGCACGCGCAGCCGCCCGTCCCGCGCTTCGACGTGCCAGAACAGCCAGCCGTTGCAGGAGGGCGCTTCCTGCACCGCCGCGCCGACCTTGTGGATCGAGCCGCTGGCGAGTCCGCAGCGCAGCGTGCCGTCGGCGCCGACCACCGCCTCCCAGCGCTTCTGCCGGTCGTAGAGCTTCGCACCGGCCGGCACGAGGCCGCGTTCGACCAGCGTGCCGAAGGGGATGCGCGGCTGCTCCTTCTTCGAGGGCAGGGCGGCGGCGGCATCCTCCGGCGCGGGCTCGACGCCGGCGACGCGGGCCAGCGCGGCATCGGCATAGGGCTGCTCCCGTTCGATGCCGATGAAGCGGCGGCCGAGCCGCTTCGCGACCGCCGCCGTGGTGCCGGAACCGAGGAAGGGATCGAGGATCACCTCGCCCGGCGCGGTGCAGGACAGGATCACGCGATGCAGCAGCGCCTCGGGCTTCTGGGTCGGGTGCAGCTTGCCGCCTTTGTCGTCGCGCAGCCGCTCATGGCCGGTGCAGAGCGGGATCAGCCAGTCGCTGCGCATCTGCAGGTCGTCGTTGAGCGCCTTCATGGCGGCGTAGTTGAAGCGGTAGCGGCTTTCGGGGCCGCGGGCGGCCCAGACCAGCGTCTCATGCGCGTTGGTGAAGCGGCGGCCGCGGAAGTTCGGCATCGGGTTCGACTTCCGCCAGATCACGTCGTTCAGGATCCAGTAGCCGAGGTCCTGCAGCGCCGAGCCGAGCCGGAAGACGTTGTGATAGGCGCCCATCACCCAGATGGTGCCGTCCTTGCGCAGCACGCGGCGGCATTCGGCGAGCCACTCGCGCGTGAAGGAATCATAGGCGCCGAGGTCCGCGAAGCGGTCCCATTCGTCGTCCACGCCGTCCACGACGGAATCGTCGGGGCGGCGCAGCATGCCCTTGAGCTGCAGGTTGTAGGGGGGGTCCGCGAAGATGGCATGCACCGAAGCCGGCGGCAGGTGCCGCAGCCAAGCGATGCAGTCCCCGACCAGCACCTGGTCGAGCGGCAGATCGATCTGCGTCCCCACTCCGAACCCCGTCCCCCGACGTGAAGGCCGCAGAATCGCTTGTGCGACTCGGGAGGTCAAGATTTGCTTGCCTCAGGCGCCGGCGCGCGCATGCGCGCGCCGGCGCCTGAGGTAGACGATGCACGGCGGACCGAGGCTCGGCCTCGATCCGGGAGCGCGAAGCGCGACCGCGCCCAGACCAACCATCGCCGCAGACGCAACCGCTCACGGCGCGCCAGCCAGGCGCGCGCATGCGCGCGCCGGCGCCTGAGGCACGTAAAACCTGCGCCGACGCCTGAGGGCGTCACAACAATCTATCCACGGGGCCGAAGCCCCGCCGGTGATGCGGCGTCGGCCCGAGCCGCGCCAGCGCGTCCCGGTGCGCCGCCGTGGGGTAGCCCGCATGCCGCGCGAAGCCGTAGCCCGGCCAGCGCGGGTCGAGCCGCGCCATCGCCCGGTCCCGCACCACCTTCGCCAGGATCGAGGCCGCCGCGATCGACAGGCAGAGCCCGTCCCCGCCGATCACGCAGCGCACCGGGCAGAGCAGCCG
>JAFADX010000022.1 GCA_023424475.1 Pseudomonadota bacterium | reverse complement strand
GTGCGGCTCGGCGCCCTGCGCGACGCCATCGAGGCCGGCATCGCCGCGGCCGCGCCCGAGGCGCGCTTTCCGGGCCGCGAGGCGCCGCGTCTCCCCAACACGACCACGATCCTGCTGCCGGGGGTGCCGGCGGAAACCCAGGTGATCGCGCTCGATCTCGCAGGCATCCGCGTATCGGCCGGGGCCGCCTGTTCCTCGGGCAAGGTCGCGGCGAGCCATGTGCTCGCGGCCATGGGGCTCGGGGCCGATGCGGGCTGCGCGATCCGCGTCTCCCTGCCATGGAATGCGCCGGCCGATGCCGCCGGGCGCTTTGTCGCCGCCTGGTCGGCCATGCGCTCGCGTCTCTCGCGCCGCGCGGCCTGAGGTCCCATGTTGCGGCCATGAGCACGCTGCCGAACCGCCCGATCTACCTCGACTGCCATGCGACCACGCCGGTCGATCCGCGCGTGCTCGCGGCCATGCGGCCGTGGTGGGAGGAGAACTTCGCCAATCCCGGCAGCGTCGAGCACGCCATGGGCCGCGCCGCGGAGGCGGCGGTCGAGGAGGCGCGCGCGCACGTCGCGGAACTGATCGGCGCCGAGGCGCGGGAGATCGTTCTGACTTCCGGCGCCACGGAGGCGAACAACCTCGCCATCAAGGGCGCGGCGCGCTTCGCGGCGGCGCAGGGGGCGGACCGGCGGCGCATTGTCACCGTCGCGACCGAGCACAAATGCGTCCTGGAAAGCGTGAAGGTGCTGGCGGAGGAGGGCTTCGAGCCCGTGATCCTGCCGGTGGACGCGAACGGGCTGCTGGACCGCGACGTGCTGCGCGCGGCGGTGGACGAGCGGACGCTGCTCGTTTCGGTCATGGCGGTGAACAACGAAATCGGGGTGATCCAGGACCTCGCGGCAATCGCGGCGATCGCCAAGGAAGCGGGCGCGCTGTTCCATACCGACGCCGCCCAGGCCGCCGGACGCATCCCGCTCGATGTCGGCGAGGTCCGGGCCGACCTCATGTCCCTCTCGGGCCACAAGATCTACGGGCCGAAGGGGATCGGCGCGCTCTACGTCCGTCGACGGCCGCGGGTGCGGCTTGCGCCGCTCCTCTCGGGCGGCGGGCAGGAGAGGGGGCTGCGCTCGGGCACGCTGCCGGCGCCGCTGGTGGTGGGCTTCGGGGAGGCGGCGCGGATCGCCGCCATCGAGGGGATGCTCGATTCCGGGCGGATCGCCGGGCAGCGGGACCGCTTCATCGCCGCGCTCGCCGCCGCGGTGCCGGGCCTCGCGCTCAATGCCCCCGAGGCGCCGCGGGTCTCGGGCAACGTCAACATCGCCTTTCCCGGCGGCGTCTCGGCGCAGGACCTCATGGCGGCGGCACCGATGGTCTGCGTCTCCACCGGATCGGCGTGCTCCTCGGCCGAGGTCGAGCCTTCCTATGTGCTCAAGGCCATCGGCCTCGACGAGGCGCGGGCCAGGGCGACCTTGCGGATCGGCATCGGACGCTTTACCTCGCCCGCCGACGTGGACCAGGCCGCCGCCCTGCTGGCGGAGGCGTGGTCCAGGGTTGTTTCCGGAACGAGCAGGGCGGCGGAGTAGCAATGCCGAAGATGGTGTTCATCGAGCGCGACGGGACGCGCAAGGAAGTCGACGCGCCGCTCGGCCTTTCGGTGCTCGAGATCGCGCACCGCCATGGCATTGACATCGAGGGCGCCTGCGAGGGCTCGCTCGCCTGCTCGACCTGCCACGTGATCGTGGATGCCGGCTGGTTCGGCAAGCTGGCCAACCCCACCGAGGACGAGGAGGACATGCTCGACCTCGCCTTCGACCTGCAGGAGACCTCGCGCCTCGGCTGCCAGATCATCATGACCGAGAAGCTCGACGGCCTGGTGGTGAAGCTGCCCAAGGGCAGCCGCAACGCGAGCGGCTGACGTGACCGCCGCGCCGCGCTGGGAGACCGATTTCGGCGCGCCGGGCGGCCTGTTCCGCCGGCTGCGCGATGCCGCGGCCGAGGCCTGGTCCGGCTATACGTGGCATCCCTTTGTGCAGCGGCTCTCCGACGGGTCGCTGCCGCTGCCCGCCTTCCGCACCTACCTGATCCAGGACTACCTGTTCCTGATCCATTTCGCGCGCGCCAAGGCGCTGGCGGTGGTCAAGGGCGAGAGCCTGCAGGCGATGCGCGACAAGGCGGCGGCGGTGCTCGCCATCCTCGACGAGACCAGGCTGCACCTGAAGTACTGCGCCGAATGGGGGCTGTCGGAGGCCGACGTCATCGCGACGCCGGAAAGCGCCGAGACCGTCTCCTATACCCGCTGGGTGCTCGACCGCGGGCTGCATGGGGACATCCTCGACCTCGAGGTGGCGCTCGCGCCCTGCACGGTGGGCTATGGGGAGGTGGCGCTGCGCATCCTCGCCGATCCGGCGCGCAAGGCCGACCGCAATACCTACCAGTCCTGGATCGACACCTATGCGGCCGGGGACTACCAAGCGCTCGCCCGTGCCGCGGCGGCGCGGATCGATGCGCTCGGCGTCTCGCACGGCGGCGACGCGCGCTTCGCCAGGCTGGCGGCGGACTTCGCCGAGGCAGCGCGGCTCGAGCAGCGCTTCTGGCAGCAGGGGCTGGACGCCGTGTGCCCGTCGCGCGGCGCCGAGACGGTCCATGGCTAGGATTCTCGTCGCCATGTCGGGCGGCGTGGATTCCTCCGTCGTCGCCGGCCTGCTCGCCGAGCAGGGGCACGAGGTGGTGGGGGCGACGCTGCAGCTCTACGACCACGGCGCGGCGGTGCAGAGGAAGGGCGCCTGCTGCGCCGGGCAGGACATCCACGACGCGCGCGACGTGGCCGACCGGCTCGGCATCCCGCACTACGTGCTGGACCGCGAGCAGGTCTTCCGGCGCGAGGTCATCGAGGACTTCGCCGACACCTATGCCCGCGGCGAGACGCCGGTGCCCTGCATCCGCTGCAACCAGACGGTGAAGTTCCGCGACCTGGTGGCGCTGGCCCGCGACCTCGGCTGCGAGGCGCTGGCGACCGGCCATTACGCGCGCCGCGTGGAGGGCCGGGACGGCGCCGAGCTGCATCGCGCGGCGGACCCGGCGCGCGACCAGTCCTACTTCCTTGCGGCGACGACGCGCGCGCAGCTCGACTTCGCCCGCTTTCCGCTGGGCGGCATGGCGGACAAGGCGGCGGTGCGGGCGGCAGCGGCGCGGCTCGGCCTGCCGGTGGCCGACAAGCCCGACAGCCAGGACATCTGCTTCGTGCCCGAGGGCCGCTACGATTCGCTGGTCGCGAAGCTGCGCCCCGAGGCGGTGGCCCCCGGGGAGGTGGTCCATGCCGATGGCCGCGTGCTCGGCCGCCATGACGGGATCGCCCGCTATACGGTGGGCCAGGGGCGGGGCCTCGGCCAGGCGTCGTGGGATGGGGATGAGCGGCTCTATGTCGCCGGGGTGGATGCCGGGCGGCGGCGGGTCGTGATCGCGCCGCGCGGCAGCCTCGAGACGGTGGCGGCGGAGGCGGGGGAGATGAACTGGCTGATCCCGCCGCCCGCGGCGCCGCTGCGCTGCGCGGTGAAGCTGCGCGCGCGGGAGGCCCCGCGGCCGGCGGGGGTGATCTGGGACGCTGCCGCGGGACTCGCCCGGATCACGCTGGACGTGCCGGGAATCGTCGCCCCTGGGCAGGCCTGCGTGATGTACGATGGCGACCGCGTCCTGGGCGGCGGGTTCCTTCGCGCGCCGGGATCGGTTGACACGGAGCGGGCCGCGGCCTAACTCGCGGCTCCCGTTCGGATGGCGGCGTAGCTCAGCTGGTTAGAGCACGGCACTCATAATGCCGGGGTCGGCAGTTCAAGTCTGCCCGCCGCTACCAACGTTTCAGAGACATATCCATAGGCTCAGACATCTCCGGGGCTTCACCGGGGCTTCAGCGCCGGTCCGTCATTGCCGAACGCTCTCGAACGCCACGGGTGATGTTCTTTCTTCGTTCCTCTGAGCGCGGCATTGTCGGCTCATGTCGCATGCGGCCACGCTGCGGCTCATGCCCCACGACCGGGCGGCCCGGATGCACGTGCCGCACCCCTGCACATGCGGCAGGGGGTCGCCGACACTGATGGCAGTGGTGCGCGTGCCTGCGTCGGCGACCTGCGTGCAGCCCGCACTTGACATGAATCATGGCATTTCATGATCGCGCGGAGCCAATTTGTTCTATGTTTCCGCGACAGGAGCGCAGGTCATCACGTCGCCTCGGATCCGACGGAACGGAGAGCGCGATTGCCCATGACTGAACCGACGCGCGGCGCCGTCCGCGGCGCCGTGGCCCCCATGCGTTGCGGGATGCCGGCCGGATGACCGCCGGCGCGGCGACGGCAGGGCAGCCCCCCGCAGCCGGGACGGTGCTTTCCGTGCGCGGCTCGGTCCTCGACCTCGGCTTCCCCGCGGAGGCGCTGCCCGAGATCGGCGAGGCTGTCGAGATCGCCTGGGACGGACCGGAGCGCCTGGTCGCCGAGGTCCAGAGCCACCACGGCCCCGAGACGGCCCGCGCCGTCGCGATGCGCGAGACCGCCGGCCTGCGCCGCGGCACGCCCGTCCACCGCACCGGCCGGCCGATCTCGGTTCCCGTCGGCGAGGCCGTGCTCGGCCGCCTGGTCGATGTCCTGGGCCAGCCCGCCGACGACGGGCCTGCGCTGCCGGCCGAGGCGGAACGCTGGCCGATCCATCGCCTGCCGCCGCCGCTCGAGGAGCAGCAGGGCCGGCGGGACCTGCTCGAGACCGGCATCAAGGTGATCGACCTGCTCGCGCCCCTCGCACGCGGCGGCAAGGCGGCGATGTTCGGCGGGGCCGGCGTCGGCAAGACGGTGCTGGTGACCGAACTCATCCGCACCACCGTCGAGACCTACACGGGCCTCTCGGTCTTCGCCGGCATCGGCGAACGCACGCGCGAGGGGCACGAGATGCTTCTCGACATGCACAACTACGGCGTGCTGGACCGCACCGTGCTCGTTTATGGCCAGATGGCCGAGCCGCCGGGCGCGCGCTGGCGCGTCGGGCTCACGGCGATGACCATCGCGGAATATTTCCGCGACGCGATGCACCGCGACGTGCTGCTGCTGATGGACAACGTCTTCCGCTTCGTCCAGGCGGGCAGCGAGATCTCGGGCCTGCTCGGCCGGCTGCCGTCGCGCGTCGGCTACCAACCCACGCTGGCGACCGAGGTCGCGGAGCTGCAGGAGCGCGTCGCCTCGGTGCCCGGTGCGACGGTGACGGCGATCCAGGCGGTCTACGTGCCGGCCGACGACTTCACCGACCCCGCCGTCACCGCGTTGTTCGGGCATCTCGACAGCTCGATCGTGCTCTCGCGCGGTATGGCGGCGGAGGCGATGTACCCGGCGGTCGATCCGCTGGAATCCACCTCCACCCTGCTCGACCCGATCGTGGTGGGCCAGGCGCACTACGATACCGCCCAGGCGGTGCGGGAGGCGATCGCGCACTACCGCTCCCTGCAGGATGTCATCGCGCTGCTGGGCATCGAGGAACTCGGCCCTGCCGACCGGCGCATCGTCACGCGGGCGCGCCGGCTGCAGCGCTTCCTGACGCAGCCCTTCAAGGTGACCGAGGCCTTCACCGGCAAGTCCGGCCGCACCGTGAAGCGGGAGGCCACCATCGCCGGCTGCCGCGCCATCCTCGACGGCGCCTGCGACGACTGGGAGGAATCCTCGCTCTACATGGTGGGCGACCTCGACGAGGCGCGCGCCAAGGAAGCCGCCGCCAAGGCGAAGGCAGGCGGGTGATGCGCCTGACCATCGCCACGCCGGAGGCCCTGCTGCTGCAACAGGACGGCGTCGTCTCGCTGCGGGCGCAGGACGAGAGCGGTTCCTTCGGCATCATGCGGGGCCATGTTCCCTTCCTGACGGCGCTGGCCCCTTCCGTCGTCTCCTGGCGCGACGCAGCCGGCGCCGAGAGGCACTGCGCGGTGCGCGGCGGCCTCCTGACGGTGCGCGACGGCGACGAGATCGCCATCGCCACGCGCCAGGCCTTCCTCGGCGACGACATCGCGGAGCTCGAACAGATCCTCCGCGCGGGCTTCGAAGCGGCGGCCGAGCGCGAGCGCGCCGAGCGCCTGTCGGCGGCGCAGATGCAGGCCGCGGCGATCCGGCGGATCATCGAGCTCCTGCGCCCCGGCGGCGCGCGGGGCGCCCCGTCGTGACCGGGCCCGAGCCCAAGACCGACCGGCTGATCGGCGCGGTGCGTCGCGAGAATGCCCGCCGCGCGGAACAGCGCAGGGAGGGGGAGAGGCCCTTCGCCCTCGGCCTCGCGGCGATCGGCGCGCTGGGGTGGCTCTTCGTCACGCCGATGCTGCTTGGCGTGCTGGCGGGCAGGGCGCTGGATCGCTGGGCGGAAAGCGGGATCTTCTGGACCGGTGCCCTCCTCGTGGCGGGTGCCGCGATCGGCTACTGGCTCGCCTGGCGCAGGATGAACGAGATGGGGCGCGGACGATGACGATCTGGGCGCAGGCCGCGATCGGCGCGGCGGCGGGGCTGCTTGCGGGCGGGCTGTTCTTCCTCGCCATGCGGCGCAACGCGGAGCTCTATGTTGCGGAGGGGTCCGGCTGGCCGGCCGTGGGGCTGCACATGCTGCGCCTGGTCGCGCTGGCGGCGCTGCTGGTGGGCGCCGTGCGGCTCGGCGGCGGGGCGGGGCTGCTCGGAACCTTCGCCGGCATCCTCGCGGCCCGCGCGGCCGCGCTCAGGGCCTGGAGGCCGCGGCCGTGACCGAAGGGCCGATCGCCACCACGGTCGTTTTCCACATCGGGCCGGTGCCGATCTCGACGACGGTGCTGACCACCTGGGGGCTGATGGCGGTGCTCGCCGTCGGCTCGGCGGTGGCGGCACGGCGGTTCTCGCTGCGGCCGGGACCGTTGCAGACCGCGCTCGAACTGCTGGTGACCGGCATCGCGGGGCAGATACGGGAAGTGATCCGCACCGATCCGGCGCCGCTGATGCCGCTGATCGGCACGCTCTTCGTCTTCCTCGCGACGGCGAACCTGCTCGGGCTGCTGCCGGGGCTCGAGCCACCGACCTCGCACCTGGAGACGGCGGCCGCACTCGCCGCGATCGTCTTCCTCGCCACGCATGTCTTCGGCGTGCGGCGGCTCGGGCTGTGGCCCTATCTCAAGGGCTTCGCGCAGCCGGTCTGGATCATGCTGCCGCTCAACATCGTCTCGGAGTTCACGCGCAGCTTCTCGCTCATGGTGCGCCTGTTCGGGAACATCATGAGCGGCGTCTTCATCGGCGCCATGGCGCTCGCGCTCGCCGGGCTCTTCGTGCCGATCCCCTTCATGGCGCTCGATATCCTCACCGGCCTGGTGCAGGCCTACATCTTCGCGATCCTCGCCACCGTCTTCATCGGCGCCGCCATGGGCGCCACGGAAAGGAGCTGACCCGCGCATGAACTACATCGAGCATGTCAGCATCATCGGCGCCGCGATGGCGGTCTCCTTCGGCGCCATCGGCCCGGCGCTCGGCGAGGGCCGCGCGGTCGCGGCGGCGATGGATGCCCTCGCGCGCCAGCCGGAATCCTCCGGCGTCATCTCCCGCACGCTCTTCGTCGGCCTCGCGATGATCGAGACGGTGGCGATCTATTGCCTGGTCATCGCGCTGCTGCTGCTCTTCGCCAATCCCTTCGTGCGGTGACTTCGTGCATTTCGACTGGTGGACCTTCGGGCTCCAGGCCGTCAATTTCCTGATCCTGGCCTGGCTGCTGCAGCATTTCCTCTACCAGCCCGTGATGCGGGTGGTGGCGGCACGGCGCGCGGAATCCGACCGGCTGCTGGCCGAGGCCGAGGCCGGTCGCCGCCGCGCCGAGGAACTCGAGGCCGCCGCGGCACGGCAGCGCGAGGGCATGGCGAAGGAGCGCGAGGCCCTGCTCGCCGAGGCGCATGCGACCGCGGGCAAGGACGCCCAGGCGCTGCTCGACCGGGCGCGCCGGCAGGCGGGCCAGGTCGCCGCCGAGGCGCAGTTGCACGCGAAG
>JAFADX010000010.1 GCA_023424475.1 Pseudomonadota bacterium | reverse complement strand
CCGCCAGCCGGTCCGCGACCCCGCCGCCATAGTCGCTGTCCGTAGGCAGGGACGACAGGCCATCGAGCCCGCGGAAGCCGGCATCGAGGCTGTTGCCCAGGCCGGCGAGGCCCCGGCCGGCCGCGACCAGGCGGCGCCAGGTGCCCGCGGTGCCGGCGGCGAAGGCCTGCACGCCGGCGATCAGGGCGACGGTCTGGCGCACCGGGGCGAGGATCCGCGCGATGGTCGAACGGACCTGGCTGCGCAGCTGCTGCAGGCGGTCCATGACGCGGGCCAGGGTGTCGATCGGCGAGGCCGTGTCGGTCGCCGCCCGCTCGAAGGTCGCCTCGAAGCGGGCGACGCGCAGCTCGCGCTCGGAGAAGGTGATGGTGGCGGGCTGGGCGAGTACCACCTCGATCTCGCCGAGCCAGGGATGCACGAGGGTGCCGTGCCCGGCTTCGAGAAACGCGGCGCGCAGGGCGCGGGCGCGGGAGACGTAGTCGTCGCCGATGATCAGGCCAGAGACGGCGATCGGGCCTTCGAAGGCGCCGAGATCCTGATGGACGGTGTCGTCGCGGCCGGGGAACCAGAACCGCTGCACCCGCCGACCGACCTCCTGCCGGGTGTCGGGGACGTGGAAGTCGACGCCCCGGAAAGAGGCACCGAAGAGGCCATCGAGAAGGGCGAACAGGCTGCCCGACATCAGGGGCGGCTCCGGGTGGCGCCCCGGTCTGGCGAGATGCTGACGCGCGGGTCGTTGGTATTCGCCTCCCGCGCCACGACGCCGGGCGGCAGTTCGAGGACGATGCGGCCGGTCCAGTTGCCTCGGCCGCCGGCGGCGCCGTCCTCCGGCGCATTCCATTCGCTGTCCGGGATGCGCTGCGCGCCCATCGCGTTCATGCGCTGGCCCCGTTCGCCCTGGGCGGCCGGCTGGAAGGCCGCGCCCTCGCCACGCCGGGCGAAGAAGCGTTCGATGCGCTCGATCGCGGCGAGGATCGGCCCCCAGGCGTCGGTAAAGATCTTGGTGACCCCGGCCCAGAAGTCCGCGAACCACGTCTTAAGCCCTTCCCACCCGGCCTTGATCTTCTCGACCACCGCCGTCGCCGCGCCATCGGTCCAGCCATCGACCCAGGTGACGAAAGCCTCGAAGGGCGCGCGGACCCACGTATTCCAGAGCGTGTCGAACCAGGTGCTCAGCACGAGCCATGCACCCTGGATGAGGCGCACCGCGCCCCCGTAGGCAGCCGAGGCCCAGCCGGTGAGCCAATCCACGAAGCCGGTGAACCAGCCCTTGATGGTCTCCCAAAGCGCCCGGAACCATGGGCCGATGCGGTCCCAATACCGCCAGATCAGGTAGGCGGCGCCGGCGATGGCGGCGATCGCTGCGATGATCAGCGCCACCTTGATGCCGACGATCGCCGCGATGCCGATGAAGACCAGGCGCAGCGGCGTGAGCAGCAGGGTGAGGCCGGCACCGAGGAAGGACAGGGCCTGCCCGACCAGGCCGAGCGCGGCGGCAAGCGCGATACCGCCGAGCGCCCAGGACGCGGTCTGATCGATCATGCCGGGCATCGCCGCGTCGATCCGGTCGATCCAGTCGAACAGGCGATCGAGCGCGTCGTTCACCGGACGCAGGGCGGTTCCTGCGAGCAGGATGAAGCGGCGGTGCAGCTGCTCGAGGCGTTCTACGAAGGCCGTCAGCTGCATGCGCGCGCCACGCATGCGGTCCGCGAAGGCCTCGTCGATGATGCCAGTCCGCGCGCCGGCCGCGCGGTCGCGGATCTCGAGATAGCGCTCGGTCTGCTGGATCAGGGGCAGGATCCCCATCAGCGCCTGGCGATCGGCGAAGATCTCCTGCAGGCGGAAGAGATTGCCGCCCGTGCGCTCCCGCAGTTTCTGGATCAACGCCTCCATGGGGTTGATGCCGCGGCGTGCCGCGTCCTGCATGACGCCTTCGAGGTTGACCCCGATCTCGCGGAAGTTCCGCCCCACCTCCGGCGATGCCATCTTCTGGAGCATGTTGAGGACGTTGTTCGCGGCCTCGCTCGACGTGCCGGCCGCCTGGCGCGCGACCTGGAGCGCGGAGGCCAGGGCGGCCAGCGCCTGCGGCCCCTGCATGCCGAGCGAGCGCGCGGCCGCGAGGATGGACGGGAATTGCTGCGCCATGTCCCGCAGTTCGAAGTTTCCGTCGCGCCCCGCCTGGATCAGCGAGGCGAAGGCCTGCGGCATCTGTTCGATCGTGATGCCCAGCTGTTGGCGGAGCTGCAGCGCGGTCTGCCCGAGATCCTCGAGCGTCGCATTGGTTCCGGTCGCCACCCGCGCGATGATCGGCAGAAGTCGCTGGATCACGCCGTCGTCGAGCCCGGCGGCGATCAGGCTCGCAGCCGCCTGGGCGATGTCCCGGCTGCGCTGGCCGGTCGCGCGCGCCAGGCGCTCATAGGCGCCCTGGGTTCGGCGGATCATCTCCTCCACCGCCGCGCCCGTCTCACCGGCGGTGATCGCGTTCTGCCGCAGCGTGTCCTCGAATTCCGCCGCCTGCTGCAGCGGGCCGAGCATGGACAGCCCACCGACCACCGCCGCTGCGATCGAGATCCGCCGCAGCGCGTTGCGGATCCGGTCGAGTCGGCCCGGCACGCGATCCAGGCCGGGCGAGGCGCGGTCGTTCAGCAAGAGGACGAGGCGCGCGCGAAGATCCCGGCCGGTGGCCACCTCAGCTCTCCTTCTCTCGGCTCCGCCGGATCAGTTCACAGGCCGCCCCGTGCCAGAACTGCGCCGCGTCGGGCGTCAGGGCATCGAGCTCGGCGAGCGGGCAGCCGTAGTGGCTCCCGATCGCCGCGAGGATCAGCGGCCAATCCTCCGGCCACTGCTGATAAAATGGGCCGCCACCTCGAGCGCCGCCGTCGCATCATCGGCGTCCATCTCGTCGAACAGGATGTCGAACTTTGGCCCGGACCAGCCGGCCGAAGCCGCCGCGGCGGCGATCGCGGCACCCGCGCCGGCCTGTGTCACCGCGCGCATTTCCTTGCCATGTAGGCGGCGCATCGTCAGCGTCGTGACCGTCTCGCTGCGCTCCACCCCACCCTTGCGATAGCGGATGGTCACCGGGACCTTCAGCGTGAAGAGCACGCTTCCGTCGTCCTGGCGCTTCGCCTGGGGCGGCAGAGCCTCGCCGCCCTCGGCGGCATCCAGGTCCACCAGGTCGCTGGCGGGCGCGGCCGGCGCGGCGCCGGTCTCGGCGGCGTCGAGGTCCACGATGGCCACGGGGGCCGCGGCCGGGTCGATGTCAGCCATTGAGCAGTTCCTCCGGCTCGCCGGCGGCCCACTTGAGTTCGATTTTGCCGCCCTCGCCGCCGGTGAGCTCGGGGCGATCGTCGGCCAGGAAGGCGTCCGAGAACACGAAGGTCTGGCCGGTGTCGCACTGCACCTGCAGCTCGCCCTCACCGGGCGCGTAGATCGCCTTGAACGACTGCCCGCGCTTGAGGTGCGTCGTCGCGGTGACCTCGGAGGCCTGGAACTCGTTGGCGTAGCCGACCTGCCGGCCATAGGTGACGACATTGGCCTTGAGCCCGCCGACGCGCAGCTTCGCGCCCTTCTCGACGGGGATCTTCTGGCCCTTCCAGACGATGTCGATGATGCCGAGCGTCTGCATGGCTTACACCTCGAACTGCAGGTTGGCGGCGAACACCATCAGGTTGCCGACGACGCGGACCTTCTGGTTTGCATTCACCCGGTTGCGGTCGCTGCCGTCGCGCACGAAGACGCTGTCGGCCACGGTCCGCCGCGCGTCCTCGATCCAGCCGAGGCGTTCGTAGAGCGTGCAGCGCGCGCCCCAGCTGCTGTGGAGGATGCGCGGCGTGACGACGGCGTCCGAGAACTCGGCCGCCGGCGAGCCATCGTCGGCCAGCTTGTGGCGGGGATAGTTGAGGCCGAGGTAGCTGGCCCAGTCGTAGCGGATGCGGGAGAGCGTCCGCGGCGTCGTGATGTCGAGCCAGGCCACATCCGCGATGCCGAGCGCCGAGACCTGATAGGTGGTGACGACGCGCTGCAGGTAGACCGTGCCATCGGCGCCGACGTCCCAGGTGCTGATCCCGTCGCGGAGCAGCAAGTCCTGCTCGGTTGCCGTGAAGCGGTCGGGACCGTCGGGGCCGACGATGCCGGGCAGCGGCAGGGTGCGGAGCTGCCGGGCCGGGTCATTGGTCAGGTGGAAGCAGGCGATGCCGGCAAGCGACGCGGCCCACTGCCAGGGCATGGAGCCCGCCGCCTTCGCGCCGATGATGGTGCAATGCGGGCTGTTGCGGACCGCCCCTGCCGCGGTGAGGGTGCCGAAGGTGCCCGACATGCCCGCGTAGCCGTGCGCGTCGCGCTTGCCCATGGCCTCGTACCGCGACGCGAGCGACGCCTCGAGCTTGCCGAGGGTGGTCGCATCCGACCAGGCCACGGCGATATCCGTGAACCATTCGGCCGCGACAGCGGCGAGTGCCGTGTCCACGTCCGGCACTCCGGCCCCGCTCGCCATCGCGGCGATCGTCACCGTCAGGCCGGCCGGCGTGATGTCCCCGAAGGCCGGATTGAGCACGACCCGAATGTCGTTGCCGACCGCGCCGGCATGCTTCGCGGTCAGGATGACATCGCCGGAGGTGCCGCTGGCCGTGACGGGCAGATGCGTCGCGGCATTGACCGCCGCGCGCACCGCCGTCGCGACCGACGCCGCCGTCCCGCCCGAGGCGACCACGGCAGGGATGCGCCACGGACCGATGCCGAGCGCGAGCACGCCGGATCCGGTCGCCGTTCCGGCGATCGTCTGGGTCGCGGTGGCGGCGACGCCGCCGCCGGGGTCGGCCAGCGCCATCACCGTCAGGTCGGCGGTCGGGTTCGCGGCCATGAAGGCCGCACCCATCTGCTCCGCGACCGAACCGACCCCGAAGAGCGGCGCGAGCTGGTCCTTCCGCGTGATGCGATATGGCGTCGCCGCGGCGGCGGAACCGCCGGCGAGCATCTGGCCGATCAGCAGGGCGCGGGCCGGATACCCGAGCACGCCGGCATTCGTGTAGCTCGGCTTGATCTCGATGTACGCGCCCGGCACCCGCCAGTCGGACGGCACCTGGTCGAACGAGATGGTCTGCGACATCAGGACTTGGCCTTCTTCTCGCGGGGCTCGCCCGCCTTGTCGGTCACGCGGACCAGGTCACCGTCGTCGAGGCGGCGGCGGACGAAGAGATCCAGGTCCACCTCCTGGCCATCGGCCGGGATCGGCGCCTCCTGGCCGGGCAGCCGGACGCGGCGACCGGCGCCGGGGCGGACGGCGATGCGCGTCATGCTTAGCTCCTTACCTCGATGGTGTCGGAGGCGGCCGCCGGGCCGCCAGGCGGCAACGGGTCGAAGAACCAGGTCGCTCCAGCCCGCAGGAATTCATCGAGGTCGTCGGCACTGATGCCGTCCTCGCCGCCGATGCCGCAGGGCAGGTCCACCGGGATGCCGGCGATCGCGGCGGCCTCGTCGTCCCACTCGTCGGCGGTCAGGTTCGTCGCCTCGCCCAGCGTGACGGTCCCGACGCCGGGTGCCGAGAAGCCCGAGAAGGCGAAGACGGCAACCTGTGTCATGCCGAGCAGGCCGGGGCCGGTGGCGGCGCCGGTCGTGCGGGCGGCCGGCGCATGTTCGTTCCGCGCGGCCAGGAAGACGGTCCAGCGCGAGCGCCCCTGGAAGACGCGGCCGTTGTTCGCCTGCGGCGCGACGCCGAGCCAGCACAGACCGACCCAGGGCGTGCGGCGCAGCAGGCGATCCCAGCCCTTGCGGGAGATCCGCGCCGGCACATCGGCCCGGGCGAAGTGCGACGCCGGGAAGAAGCGGTCGAGCTGCGCCCACAACGCCGCATGGGCGGCGAGCAGCGGCCCGGCGTCGATCAGCGGAGACGGCGAAGCCGGCATTACCAGCCCCTCAAAGCATCGTCTGAGAAGGCGCGGTCGCGGTCCTGGACGCGCGCGCCGGCGCCGGACCCGCCGGCCAGCGGCACGCCGTCGAGCTGCACGTCGCCAGCGGCGAGCTGCTCAAGCCAGGTGAGGACTTCCTTCCGGGCGAGCCGCATCTGCTCGGTCGGTTCCTTCTGTTCGCCGTGCGCCAGGTCGTAGCGGGCGAGGACGCGCGCGGCGCGCGCGATCTCGAGCGGCGCGGGCGCGGCGAGCGGCACCGCGTATCGGCGCCGGAGGTAGCTGTCGATCAGGGCCGAGCTGTCGGCCAGCGCGCCGTTGATCTTCGCCTCGTCCGGCGGCCCGTCGAGTTCGCCCTGCGGCGCGGTGAGGTGGATCATCTCCACCTCACCGAACGCGGCGATCATGTCGGCGGCCGTGGCGTAGGGCACGGGTCAGGCCTCGCGGGCGATTTCGGTGATGACCAGGCGCCGGCCGCCGTGGACGTGCTCGGTGATGGTGCCGCCTTCCTTCAGGCGGCGTGCGTTGCCGACCTGGAAGGTGGTGCCGTCCGGGCGCACGTCCTCGAGCTGGACGAGCACATCCTGATGGTTCGGCGCGGGGCTGCGGATGACGACGGTGGTGGTCATGCCGACTTGCCCCGCTGCCGGCGTGAGGTGGTGGAGGCGCCCGCCGCCTCCCCGGCTTTGTCCTCGCCCGCCGCCTCGTCGGCCGCAGGTTCGGCGTCACCAGGCGTCGCCGCCTGGCCCTCGGAGGATACCGGCCCCTCCTCGGCCCCCTTGATGGGCTCGGCCTCCGGCGCGGCGGCGGGCGCCGCGTCGGGTGCCGCCGGGGGATCGACGGGTGCCAGCGGCCCCTCCTCCCCGGTGCGCCCCGCCATATCGAGGAGAAGCAGCTCCAGCTTCGGCTCGGCGGCCATCGCTTCCAGCTGCTCCTCGCTGAAGTGATCCGGCGCGTATTCGGCGCGCGCCGGGTGCGCGATGCCGGCCCGGCGGAAACCGGGCTGGCTGCACAGGATGGCGAACGCGACGCCGCGCAGCATCACGCGAGCCACGGCACCACCATCAGCTCGGCGGTCCCGCGCCAGACGTTGGTCGCGCCGGCGGTGTCCCGCTCCGCATTCAGGATCTCGAGACCCGCGGCCTCGAGGGAGGGCGGCACGACCAGCAGGCGCGGCATCAGGCCGAGCGGCTTGCCGTAATCGCCCTTCATCTCCTGCATGGCAGCGCGGGCGGCCGAGTAGGCGGCGGCGTTGAGGGTCTGCTTCGACCCGTACGCCATCTGCCAGAAGCCGTAGCCGACATTGCAGCGGCCATCGACGCCGTAGCGGTACTCCTTGCGAGAGAACACCACCTCGTCGGTCGGGGCGTCCATGCGCCGGAATTCGAAGGCGCGCCGGTTCTGGAAGACCAGCGGCTTCAGGGAGCGCGACACGTCGAGGAGATACCAGGGCGTGCCGGCGCCGCCACCGAAGTTGCTGACCGAGACCGGCGAGCCGTTGGCGTCGAGCACCGGATGATCGCTGTCGAAGAAGTACTGCCCGTCATAGCAGGCCTGGCTGAAGCCGTTCTTCAGCAGCGGCCAGACCAGCTCGTCCTGGAAGGTCGCGGTTTCGCGGCCCATGTCGGTGAACATGGGCGTGTAGATGCCGAGGTTATCGTCCTCGAGATCGTCGCGGTCGACGCCGACCGTCAATTCCCAGCTCTTGTTCTTGATGGCGTAGCCATGCGTCGCCATGCCATGGATGACGCGGTCGCCGACCCATTCCCGGATGCGCGGAAAGTTGCCGAGCCAGCCATATTCGTTCTGCGCGGTGCTGCTGGGCACCGTGGTGGTCACGCGCTCGAACTGGCGGGGCGCCCCAGCGAAGCCGCCCTGATAGGCGGTGGAAAAGCTGGTGTAGAGGGTGCGCAGATTGGCGCTGTTGATGATCACGACGGCGGCTCCTCAGCTCTCGACCCACACACCCTGCGCGTCGACGTCCCGGATCGTGCCGGCCGCGCTGCGGGTGCTGGTCCCGTTGGTCTTCGCCACCGTCTCGTCGTCGACGATGTAGGCGGTGGAGCCGATGTCGGCGGCCGTGATGGCGTCAGCCGCGGCGCTGTTCTTCCAGCGGAAGCAGCCGCGCTGCCAGCGGATCAGCCCGTCATAGGCCGCGTCCTCGGTGCTGTTCTTCGCCCGGCCGAGGACCTTGAGGGTCGTCGCGACGGCGCCCTTCACGACCTCGCCGGAGGCATTCAGCGCGATGAGCGCGCCCCGATAGATGACCTGTCCGGCGGCCGGCGCGCGGGCGCCTTCCTTGCCGTCACGCTCGGGCGTGTTGCGGTCGGCGGTAAGCGGCATCAGGCGATCTCCTCACCCTGGGCGGCCTTCGTCTTGGCGTAGGCCTTCGGATCGAGACCCATCAAGGCGACGATGCTGGCTTCGTCGGCGGAGAGGCCGTCCGCACCCAAACTGGCGGCGGGCGCCTGGCGGCCACCAAGGCCCCCGCCGTGCAGCGACGGCATGGCCGCGAGTTCCTTCTCCACCCCAGCCGGATCGGCCATGTGGCGGGTGATGTAGTGGTCGCGGATGGCGACGATCGGCTTGCCATCCTTGATGGCCTGGTCGATCGCGGCGGTCGCGCGGTCCTTCGCGCGTTCCTGCGTCACGGCGGTGAGCTGCGCCTGCAGCGTCACCACGGTGGCGCGCATCTCACCGGCATCGCCGGCGCCCGCGGCCTGCAACGCCGTGACGATGGCATCCGCGCCGGCCTTCGCCGGGTCGGTCACCTTCGCCGCCGTCGCGATGCGCTCGAGCTGCGCGGCGTGGGTCGTGATGGCCGTCCGGGCCGCCTCGGCCGCGGCGAGGATCGCCGCTTCATCCGCCGTCTCGGCCAGGCCGAGCGCAGCGCGCAATGCTTTCAGGTCCACGCTGGGCTCCTGCTGATGATGGAGGGTTGCGAGCTGGGTGAAGTTCGGATCGTTGGTGAGCGAGGCGCGCAGGATCGAGACGATCCGGCCATCGGCCTTCGCGACGCGGAGTGCCGGGGAGATCCCGCGATAGGCGCGGTTCTGCATCAGGGCGCGGCCCGGCGGCGTCCATTCCACCCGCCCCCAGATGCCATCGACGCGGGCCTGCAGCTCCACGATCCAGCCCTGGGCCGGCGTGCTGCCGCCCTTGGGGGCCAGCAGATCGGTCGCGTGGTTTTCGTCCAGCACCAGCTTGCCCGCCTTGACGGACGCCGTGACGACGGCGGTCGCGTCAGCAAGGCGATACGGGCCGCGGCCATCGGCGCCACGGAACTCACCCGCCGGGACCAGGTGGATCCACTCGGGCACCTGGTCGGCGGCGAATTCGGGCAACGCCTGATGAAGGAGGATGACGGGATCCATGGCGCCGACAGTGCGGGCAGGCGAGCCCCGAAGGCGCGCCCCTGGGCAGGGGCAGCGGCGCCGGTTCCGCAGGAGCCGATTTGAGGGCCGTACAGGCCCCCTTGGGGTTCCGCCGCACCGTCGTGCCGGCCAGGGGCGCGCAGGCGGTTCTTAGTCGGTTCTTTGCGGCGTCCTGGCCGCATCGCGACGCCGTGGCGAGGGCGTCAGCGGAACCGGAGCCAGAAGACCTCCGTCGCGTCGAGGATCGTGTCCTCGTCCTCCGGCCCGATGCCGAGATACGGGCGCGCCGGGATCCGCACCTGGCGCGCGAAGCCGTAGGGGCGGCCATTCGCCGTGCGGAAGATCAGGAAGGGGCCGTTCTTCGGGCGGATGGTGGCGCCGAACTGGTGGACGCCGGCATAGACCTTGTTGCTGCCGACCGAAACCTCGTCGCTGCCGGCATCGAAGGTGATGCTGCCCTGCAGGCCGCCGCGCATGCCGGCCTCGCGCAGGATGCCCGGGCCGCGCTTCAGTGACGCCCAGGGCTCCTTCACCGGCTCCCAGGCCGCGCCATCCGGGCTGCGGGCGGCGTCGAAGCGGTCCTGAGTGTTGCTGACCAGGCCGACGCCGATCGCGCGCATCAGCGGCGTGCCGTCGCGCCCCAGGGAGCGCCAGTGCTGGAAGGCAGACTGGACCTCGGGGCTGTCCAGGCGGGAGGTGATGGTGATGGTGGCCATCAGCCGGAGATCGGCGCCGCGCCCTCCGGCTCATCGAGCTCGAAGCCCATGGCGAGGTACTCCTCACGCTGCGCGTCATAGCCGGCCAGGAGCCAGAGCATCCCCTCGAGGGGCTCATCTCGGACGTCATCGAGGGGCACGCCCAGTACCGCCGCATAACGGCGGCGGATCGCATCAGCCTCCGCTCCGGTGGTTTCGGACATGGGCAATCTCCAGCACGACACGCCGATTGGTCCGGCCAACAACACGATACCGCGTCCCGGGGGCCAACAGCACCTCAAATTGTGCCGGCCTGGTGTGTGGCCAGGGATGGATGTAGGCGACGCCGCGCGTCCCCGCGGCGATGCGGATCTCGATGAGCCGACCATTGCGCCGCCGGGCAAACTCGCGCGCAATGTCCCGGTCGATCGAGGTGGACACGAAGGCGGGGAACGCGCCCTCGGCGCCGGCGGCAAGAATTGTCCGTATCTCCTCGGCGCTTAAGCCACGATGGACGACCAGCGCGCGCGGTGCCTCCGCGCGACCCACCGCGGCCAGCAATGCTTCCGCCGAGGCGCGCAGCGCCGGGACGTCCTGTCTCGCGCCCCGCAGCAATTCATTGATCCGTTGACCGGCGCGCCGATACATCGCGATCGCGGCCTGTTCGCGCTCGGACAGCGACCCGCCCCAATCCGAGTACCCATCCCGCAGTACCAGATCGAGATTCCGCACCCGCTCGGGGACGGTATCGCGCCGGCCGACCGGATCTGCAGGCAACGGCTGCGCCCGGCGCGGCGGCGGTGGGGCCGGGTCCACCGTTGCGGCCTCCGGCACCGGAATGCGGAACTCGGGCGGCCCCGGCTCCGCCGGCAGGACGGTGACCGGGCCAGGGTCCGGCCCAGGCGCGCTGGCAGGCGGCGCTGGCGGCACTCGCGCAGGCCACCCGCCCGGCG
>JAFADX010000008.1 GCA_023424475.1 Pseudomonadota bacterium | reverse complement strand
GGCGGCGGCGCCGGCTCGGGCGGCAGCTCGCGCCCCGGCAGGGGCACGACCTGCGCCGCATAGGTCCGCCACAGCGCGCGGTCGGCCCCGGTCAGGCCGCGCGACCGGCGGCGGGTCATGCTCCCGGCAATGCGGCCGGGTCGTCATCGACGAGCACGATGTGCAGCCGCCGCGGCCCATGCGCGCCGAGTTCCAGCGTCTGCTCGATGTCGGCGCTGCGGGAGGGCCCGGTCACCAGCATCACGTTGCGCGGCATGAAGCCCCCGGTGACGGGATCGGTGCGCTCGGCCCGCAGCCGGTCCCAGGCTTCCTCATAGGCGCCGACGACGCGGGAGACGCGCAGCACCACGATCTCGGTCTCGGCGAGGATGTTGAGCGTGGTCGGCCGCTGCGGGTCCGACGGCAGCATCAGCGTGCCGGTCTCGGCGATGGCGGCGAAGCCATGCTGGACGGAGACCGTGTCGGTCGGCTGGGCGCGCCGCGCCTCGAATTCCAGCATCGGCTTGTCGGCCCAGGGCAGGCCGGTGAGTTCCTCGTTCGGCGCGAGGACGAAGCGCGGCGCGAGGTTCTGCTGAGAGAGGTAGTCCGCCACCGCGCCCGGCACCTCGCCCAGCGAAGCGACGCGTGCGACGGAGCCGAACTCCTTCTCGACGTTCTGCACGAAAAGGCCCACCTGCTCCGGCCGCGGCAGTCGGGACCGCTGCGGGATCAGGTGGCGCGGATGGCTCGCAAGCCGCCCTTCCAGCATGGCGCGCTGGTCGGCCGGCAGCGGCCCGCGCTTCAGGCCGCGGCGGATGGCGCCGAGGATCGCTTCCTTGCTCATCGGCTCAGCGTCCCCGCTGCATCTTCGCATAGCGGTCCATGAACGTCCCGCCCTCGGGCACCGGCAGATCGCGGCCCTTGGTCCAGCCGCCGGCGAGGGGCAGCGAGCGCAGCCTCCCCTTGCCCTGCGCGATCATCCGCAGCGTGCCCACCGCCATTTTCGTCGCAAGGCGGTAGAGCCCCGGCCGCTGCGCCACCCAGGCCCAGAGCGCGAGGTTGCTGCGCACCGTCGCCGGCGTGAGATGGCGCTCGAATTCCCGCTCCCGCCAATGCCGCATCATCTTGGGCAGCGGGATCTTCACCGGGCAGACGCTCTCGCACTTGCCGCAGAAGGTGGAGGCATTGGGCAGCAGCCCCGCCTGGTCGACGCCGACCAGCGCCGGCGTCAGCACCGAGCCCATCGGCCCCGGATAGACCCATCCATAGGCGTGCCCGCCGGTCACCCCATAGACCGGGCAATGGTTCATGCAGGCGGCGCAGCGGATGCAGCGGAGCATCTCCTGGAACTCGGACCCGATCATGTTGGACCGGCCATTGTCGATCAGGACGACGTGGTATTCCTCCGGCCCGTCGAGGTCACCCGGCCGCCGCACGCCGGTGCTGAAGGTTGTGTAGACGGAGAAATCCTGCCCGGTCGCGGACCGCGCCAGCAGCCGCAGCAGCGAGGTCGCGTCCTCGAGCGTCGGCACCACCTTCTCGATCGACGCCAGCGCGACGTGCACGCGAGGCAGGGTCTGCGTCAGATCGCCATTGCCCTCGTTCGTCACGATGACGGACGATCCGGTCTCGGCGATCAGGAAGTTCGCCCCGGTGATGCCGACATCGGCCGCGATGAAGCGTTCGCGCAGCCTGGTGCGCGCCTCGGCGAGGATGTCCCGCCGCTCGTTGAACACGCGGTCGGCCGGCAGGTCGGTGTGCATGCGGCGGAAATCGGCCTCCCAGTCCTCGCGGTTGAGGTGGAAGGCAGGCGCGATGATGTGGGACGGGTGCTCGTGCCGGAGCTGGATGATGTATTCGCCGAGGTCGGTCTCGACCGGCGTGACGCCGTGCTTCTCGAGGTGGTCGTTGAGGGCGATCTCCTCGGAGATCATCGACTTGCCCTTGGTGACCGTCTTCGCCCCGGCCTGGCGGCAGATCTCGAGCACCACGGCGCGGGCGTCCTCGGCGGTCGAGCACCAGTGCACCTTGCCGCCGGCGCGCTCCACGTTGGCCGCGAAGGTCTCCAGATAGAAATCCAGGTTCGCGAGGGTGTGATTCTTGATGTCGCGGCCAATGTTCCGCAGGTGTTCGAATTCGGGCAGGCGGGCCACGGCCTCGGCACGGCGCTGCAGGAAGGCGCCCTTCGCCTTGCCGAGCGCCTTCTGCAGCCCGGGATCGGCCAGGGCGCGGGCGGCGTTCTCCTTGAAGGCGGGGGAGGTTATCTGGACCAAGGGACAATCCCGACCGGGGTGCTGCGGAAGCGACCAGTCTAGCGCGAAAGCCCGCCTGTGACAGGCAGGGGTGTCTCGGGACTTGCCCTATGCCACGCAGGGCGCGAAAAGGCCGCGCCCCTCGGCTGGGCTTCGATTCGTGCCCTTACAATGGAGAAGCGCTGGTGATCACGCGTCGTTCCCTTTTCACCGCCGCCGGCGGCGGGCTGCTTCTCTCGGCCTGCCAGGAGCCGATCACCCAGGATGGGCGCTTCCCCATCATGGACGTGCTCGGCGTCCTGTCCGACGTGTCCGACTTCCGGGCCGCGCTGCGCCGCGCCGACCTGGACACCCTGCTGAGCGGCCCCGGCCCCTTCACCGTCTTCGCGCCGACCAACGGCGCCTGGGCCGCGGCGCCGGCCAACTACAGGAACGGCGATGCGGCGGCGCTGCGGAACCTGATCGCCGCCGGCCGCCTGCGCCTGCCGGACATCGCCGCCCGCGGCAACAAGGTGCGCATGCTCTCGGGCATCGACGTCCATGTGGTCGGCGGCACCCCGACCGAGCCCCGCATCCAGGCCGCCCGCGCCGGCGCGGCGCCGTCCGGAGCCTCGGGCAGCATCATCCGGCCGAACATCCTCTGCAGCAACGGCATCATCCACGTCGTCGGCGCGGTGCTGATCCCGGCGTAATGCCAGGCGCGCGAAGGCTTCACCTTCGCGCGGGCCGCATCCGCAGGCCGGGCATTCGTCCGCCTGATACAGCTCCCCGCCGCCGGATGCCGGGCAGCGGCCATCCGGCCGCCCCCGCTTTCGTATCCTGGACCGCCGACCCGGTGCCACCCGATGGCCGGGGCCGTTCGGGCCTATGCCGGGAAGGCCGGCGCGCCGCCCCGCTTCCAGGTCAGCACCAGCACGTCCCGGCAGGACGGCAGGGCGGGATCGGCCGGCGCCACCGGCGTCACCCCGTGCGTCACCCGCGGGTCGTCCACCATCGCCGTGTCCAGCGGATCCTGCAGGACGAACTGAGCGAGACGGTTGCCGGCGTCGTCCTCGATGATCGTCTCCCCGCCGATGAGGTTGGTCCGCGCGATCATCACGATCAGCACGAAATCCACGCCATCATGGTGCACGCCCTCGGGCGTCGGAAAGCCGGGGGCGCCGGCGGCGGCCTCGATGCGGAACTGATGCGCCTCGACGAACCAGGACTGCGGGCCGTGCAGCGCCTCGGCCATGGTGCGGCCGAGGCCGAGCAGCGCGGTCAGCGGTGCCGAGGCCGCAACCTCGTCCTCCATCGCCGCGAACCAGCGGTCGACGCCGCCGTTCAGCGTATTGTGCACGACCGCCTGGAAATGCGGGCGGTGCCTGCCGCGCACATGGCCCGCGACGCCCGGCTCCGCCGCGAAATTCGCGATTCGGCGGCGGCGATAGCGCCCGCCGTCGCGCATGAAGGCGTCGGTCTCGAGCCGGTTCCAGGAGGCGAAGAAGGGTGCCAGCGCCCCGGGGCGGCCGGCCTCGCCCATCAGCCCCGCCAGGGTCGTGCCCGGCACGCGGGCGAAGCCCCGCGCGGCCAGGTCCGCCAGGGGTCCGGCCGGGGCGGTCACCGCGACCCGCCTTCGCCGATCGGCGCCACGTCGTTGGTCATGCCTGCCAACACCTCCGCCACATGCCGCACCTTCACGGGGCTGCCCTCGCGCTTCAGCCGCCCGGCCATGTTCAGCAGGCAGCCCATGTCGCCCGCGAGCAGCGTGCCCGCGCCCGTCGCCGCGATGTCGCGGCACTTGTCGCTCACCATCCGCGTCGAGATGTCCGGGTACTTCACGCAGAAGGTGCCGCCGAAGCCGCAGCAGATCTCGGGATCCGTCATCTCGATCAGGGTCAGCCCCTCGACGGTGCCGAGCAGGGCGCGCGGCTGCGCCTTCACCCCCATCTCCCGCAGGCCGGAGCAGGAATCGTGGTAGGTCACGCTGCCCTCGAAGCGGGCGGCGACCTTCTCCATCTTCATGACGTCGCGCAGGAACGACACCAGCTCATAGGTCCGCTCCGCCAGCGCCTCGGCCTTGGCGCGGTACTGCGGATCGTCGTCGAACAGCGCGGGATAGTGGTGCGCGACCATGCCGGAGCAGGAGCCCGACGGGCCGACCACGTAGTCGAAGCCCCCGAGGGCGTCGATCGCCCGGCGCGCGAGGTCCCGCGCCGTCGCGCGGTCACCGCTGTTGTAGGCCGGCTGCCCGCAGCAGGTCTGGGCCGGCGGCACCTCGACCAGGCAGCCCGCCTGCTCGAGCAGGCGGATTGCCGCAAAGCCGACGCTCGGCCGGTAGAGGTCCACCAGGCAGGTGACGAGGAGCGCGACGCGCGGCTTGCTCTGCGACATGGGGCGAGCATAGGCACGGCCCCGGCCGGGTGACAGTCCCCGACGCAAGCCGGCGACGCCGGGCTGCCATTCGGTGCCGCGCGGTCGTCAGTTCAGGCGCTGGCGCAGCTCGATCGTCAGCGCGCGGATGCGCGCCGCGGCATCGCCCTCGGGCACCAGGCCGAGGAAGTGGTCGAAGCAGGCCAGCGCCGCCCCGATCCGGTCCAGCCGCTGGTTCATCAGCCCCGCCTCCCGCCACAGCATCGCCGCGTCGGGGGCCAGGCGCAGCATGTCCTCGGTGCAGGCGAGCGCGGCGGCCATGCCGCCGGCCTTCAGCCGCCGCAGCTTGATGTTGTTCTGCAGGCGCAGCAGCACCTCCCGCTTGCCCATCGGCCGCAGCAGGCCGGGGCGGAGTTCCGCCGCCTCGCCTTCGAAGCGCTTGATCAGCCCGCGCAGGGCCGGCGCGTCCATCGGCGTGCCGCCGGCGAAGACGTCGACCACCATCTGGCTGCGCTCGCCTTCCAGGGCGATGAGGAAATGGCCGGGGAAGTCGACGCCATGCGCGCCCCAGCCGGCGGCCTCCGCCGCGTGCAGCCAGAGGATGCCGAGCGCGACCGGCAGGCCGCGCTTGCGTTCGATCACATGGATGAGATTGGCATTGGCCGGGTCGTCATAGGTCTCGGCATCGCCGGCGAAGCGGAAGAGTTCGTGGATCACGCGCGCCAGCACGGCCCTGCGGGCCTCAAGGTCGCCGCCATCGGCCGCCGGGTCTGCCGCCGCGGCAGCCACGGCCAGTCGTGCGACGCCGGTCAGGGTCTCCGCCGCGGCGCGCCAGTCCGCCCCGGGCGCGTCGATGCGCGCGAACTGCAGCGCGGTCGCGGCGATGTCGATCTCGGGATCCGGCAACTGGCCCGCGGCGTCGAGGGCGGCGCGGGCTTCGTCCTGGGGGGAGGCGGCCATGCCCGCAGTCTCGGGGCGCGGCGCCGCGGCATCAAGCGCCGCTTCGCCTCATGCGGACGGCTTGCCGGCCGGCGCGTTGGTCAGGCGATGAACGTTCCGGTTCAGGGGCGCCGGGTCGCCCGCGTGCAGCCGGCGGGATGCGGAAGACCGTTGCCCAAGGCGGGGGCCGCGATGGCCCCCGCAGGCAGCCCTCAGGCCGCGTCCTCGCGCCGGTCGCGCGGCTTCACATAGGCGAGCGCCGCATGCTCGGCACAATAGGGCTTGCCCGCCATGGGCTCGCCGCCGCAGAAGCGGAAGCCGCTGGTGCCGGGCTCGCCGATCGGCCAGCAGCAGGTGCGGGCGCCGAGGCGCGGCCGGGCCGGGCTCGGGAAGCCCCGCACCACCGGCGCCGGGGCAACCG
>JAFADX010000385.1 GCA_023424475.1 Pseudomonadota bacterium | reverse complement strand
GACCAATCCGCTGACGACGCAGACCGCGGCGAAGAGCATCAGCGGCCGGCAGATCCTCGGGGCGGGTGCGGCGTTCCACTTCGCCGCCGGGCGCGGCGTCTCCGGCATGCCGGAAAGTGGCGGGATGTCCACGACGCTTGCCTCCCAGGATCGCCGGCGAGCCGGCGGGCCGGTTCGAAGGTTCCGCAGCTTTTGCAATCAGAGGTGGCGTGGTGGTTGATCCGTGTCAACTGCGCAGTGCGGCGCGGATCAGAAGCGCAGGCTGAGCCCGACCAGCGGCCCGTGCAGGGTGATGTCCCAGACCAGGCGCCGGCTCTCGAAATCCTGCGACAGGGCGCGGTAGCCGGCATGCGCCACCGCCTCCAGCCCGAGCAGGTCGAAGCGGTAGCCGATGGTCGCCGCCGCCTGCCAGGCGAAGTCGCTGCCCACGCCGAAGCCGCCGATGTCGCCGCGCAGCGTGTATTCCCAGCGCGGCGCGAATTGCCCGCGCAGACGCAGCCCGATGAAGGGGTCCACCCAGTCGGTGCGGCTGTCGGCCGCAGGGCCGCCGGAGTTGAAGGCGATCTCGTTGCGCACGCGCGTCCAGCGCGCGCCGCCGAGCAGGTCGAGCGCCCAATCCCCTTCCGCGCCGAGCCCCCCCGCCGCGGCTTCCCAGGCCGCGCCCGCTTCGAGGATGAAGAGCGTGCTGGCCGCATTCGCCACCGCGCCGCCGACGCGAAGGTCGTCGTAGCCGAGGCGCGTGTACATCCCATCGAGGAACAGGCCGAGGCGATCCTGGCGGTACTCCCCGCGCGCCATGAAGGACAGGACCGTGTCCGAATCCTGGATCGTGTCGCGGAAGCTGTTGCTGACGCCGACCGTGCGGCCGCCCGCGCCCATGCGCCCATCGGTGGCGGAGAGCCAGCCATAGGTGGTGAGGGTGAAGTTCGCGGGCGCGGGCTGCGCCGCTGCGGGAAGCGCGGCGGCGAACAGCGCCGTGACGGCGGCAGCGCGGATCATCGCAGGACGAAGGTGGCGACGAAGCGAACGCCCCATTCGGCATAGGTGCTCGGCGCTTCCGGATACCAGCGCGCCTGCAGGCCGAGATTGACCGGCAGGTCGCCGAGTTTCACGAGTTGCGAGAAGCCGCCGCCGATCGGGATCGTCCATTGCCTTCCCGTCCAGTCATAGGTCATCTCGGATGTGGCGATCAGCGAGAAGCCGTTGCCGAAGGTGTGCGAGACGAAGGGCTGGATCAAGGTCTGGTTCAGGCGCGGGCGCGCGCCGCGGTCGCCGGAATCCGCGACGTTCCACAAATGGTTGCCCATCATGCCGAAGGTCCAGGCACCCGCCTGCTGCACCGCGATGGCGGTGGGGCCCGCGCCCCATTGGCGGGAAGCGAGGAAGCTGTTGGTCGCCGAGGGATAGAGGAAGGCGGGCCCGAAGCCGATGGTCAGCCCGGGCCGCGACACGCGCGGGGAGAAGAAGAAGCTCTGCGTGATGTCGCCGAGGCCGGATTCATGGTCCGGGAAATAGCGCTCAGTGTGGGTGAAGGGGACGATGGTGCGCGTCACCAGCGTCCAGTCCTCCGACAGGCGGAAGGGGATGATGGGCTGGAAGTTGACCGTGTAGTTGAAGCCGTCATTGCCCGGCCCGCCGTTGAAGTCGAAGTTGTTCTGGAACGGGACGTTGATCAGCGCGGCGATCGGGTTCTGGAGCTGCTGCGCGAGATGCGCGTCCGACCCCTCCGGATGGTGGCTCTGCGCGCGCGCCGCGGTGGCGCACAGGCAGAGGGAAGCCAGGGCCGGCAGCATGGGGCGGGTGGTCACGGTCACGCGGCGTTCTCCCTCACGGCCCGGCCAGGATACGCGGCCGGCCGGAAGCGGCGCATCCCAGGGAGAACCCTGAGAAGGCCGCGGCCCGGAGGGCAGCGGATGATCGCCTTCTCCCGCACGGCGGCCGGTCTTCCGGCCGGGACTCCGTGCGCCGGGCCTAGGGGTTTCTCCCAGTAGCGACGTTCGGGGACCGGGTGGCAGGATCGCCCTGCATCGCATCGGCGCAACCGCGCCGCCGCGTCTCCCGGAGGCCATGACCATCCTGCAAGCGGCGCCTGAACCTCGGATGCGCGACCTGCCCGGCGGACGCTTCCGCATGGGCTCGGACGCGCATTATGCGGAGGAGCGTCCGGCCCATGAGGCAATGGTCGGACCCTTCGCGATGGACGAGACCGCGGTCACCAACGCCGCCTTCGCCGCTTTCGTCGCCGCGACCGGCTACGTCACCGTCGCGGAGCGGCCGCTCGACCCGTCGCTCTATCCGGGTGCGAAGCCGGAGATGCTGCAGCCGGGCAGCCTGGTGTTCCGCATGACGGAGGGGCCGGTGGACACCTCCGACTACCGCAACTGGTGGTCCTGGACGCCGGGTGCCTGCTGGCGCCACCCCGAGGGGCCGGGCAGCGACATCGCCGGCCGCGCCGGCCACCCCGTGGTGCATGTCGCCTTCGAGGATGCGGAAGCCTTCGCGGCCTGGGCCGGCAAATCCCTGCCGAGCGAGGCGGAATGGGAATACGCGGCGCGCGGTGGCCTGGACGGCGCCGAATTCGCCTGGGGCGACGAACTGGCGCCGGGCGGCGTGCATGTCGCGAACACCTGGCAGGGCCCCTTCCCCTGGCGCAACTTCGCTACGGACGGCTTCGCGGGCACCTGCCCGGTGCGGTCCTTCCCACCCAATGGCCACGGCCTGTTCGAGATGTGCGGCAATGTCTGGGAGTGGACGAGCGACTGGTTCGCCCCGCGCCACGCAGCCGAGGCTGAGCCGACCTGCTGCGGCACCGGCCGCGGCCCGACGCTCGAAGGCAGCTACGACCCGGCGCAGCCGGCGATCCGCATTCCTCGCCGGGTCGTGAAGGGTGGATCCTTCCTCTGCGCGCCAAGCTATTGCCGCCGCTACCGTCCGGCGGCGCGGCACGCGCAGATGGTGGACAGCGGCATGAGCCATATCGGCTTCCGCTGCATCAGGCGACACATGGCAAACCGAGAGGACCGCAGATGAACGAGCGCGACGCGACAGGCCGGATGAACCGGCGCAACATGCTGCTCGGCGGCGCGGCGGGCCTCGCCGCCGGCGTGCAGACGGCGGAGGCGCAGCAGCGGCCCGCGGCCCCGGCCGCACCCGCCCAGGCGC
>JAFADX010000379.1 GCA_023424475.1 Pseudomonadota bacterium | reverse complement strand
AGCCAGGTCCGCTGCTCGGCCTGCCGGCTCGCCCGCTCGGCGTCGGGCAGCCGGCGCCAGGCCTCGGCGATCCGGCGGTCGAGCCCGGCGAGGTCGGCGAAGGCGCAGATGCTGCGCTCGTCCCAGGCGCGGGCACGGGCGCAGTCAAAGGACGGCCCGCCCTGCGCGGCGGCCGGCCAGGGCAGGGCGAGCAGCCCGAGCAGGAGAAGGCGGCGGATCATGCCGGGCAGGGCAGCACGGCTCGCCCGCCCGAGTCCATCACCGGGATCACGCGCCGCGCCGGCCACCCTTTCCCCATCCCGCGACCTGCGCCACGCTCGCCGCGACGACCGGAGGGAGGAAACATGGCCGGAGCACTCGACGGTCTGCGCGTGGTGGACCTGACGCGGGTGGTCGCGGGCCCGCTCTGCGCGCAGATGCTCGGCGACCTCGGCGCCGACGTCGCGAAGGTGGAACGGCGCGGCGACGGCGACGACCTGCGCGCCCTCGGCCCGCCCTTCATCGAAGGGAGCGACGACAGCGCCTATTTCGTCACGCTGAACCGCAACAAGCGGTCGGTCTCGGTCGATTTCGCGAAACCGGAGGGCAAGGCGATCCTGAAGCGCATGGTCGCCAATGCCGACGTGCTGATCGAGAATTTCCGCCCCGGCACCCTCGCCCGCTACGGCCTCGGCTGGGCGGAGCTGCAGGCCCTCAACCCGCGGCTGATCTACTGCTCGATCACCGGCTTCGGGCAGACCGGCCCCTATGCCGGGCGCTCGGGCTACGACTTCGTCGCGCAGGCCATGGCCGGGCTGATGGAGGTGACGGGCGAACCCGACGGCGCGCCCGGCGGCGGGCCGCAGCGCGTCGGCGTGCCGGTCGCGGACATGTTCACGGGCTTCGCGGCCGCCGTCTCGATCCTCGCCGCGCTGCGCCACCGGGACCGCACCGGGGAGGGACAGCATGTCGAGGTCTCCCTGTTCGAGACGATGATGTCGCTGATCCAGGCGCCGAACTCCTCCTGGCTCAATGCCGGGCGGGTGATGCCGCGGACCGGCAACGACAGCCCCGTCGCCGTGCCCTATGGCGTCTTCGAGGGCTCCGACGCGCGCTTCGTCATCGGCGTGCTGAACGACCGCGAGTTCGTCCGCCTTGCCGCCGCGCTCGGCCATCCCGAATGGGCCGAGGACCCGCGCTTCCGCCGCGCCCGCGACCGCGTGGAGCACCGCGCGGCGCTGCTCGACCGCATGCGCACGCTGCTCAGGACGCGCCCGCGCGCCGAATGGCTCGCGCGGCTCGAGGAGGCGAAGATCACCAGCGGACCGATCAACACCGCGGCCGATGTCGAGATGGACCCGCACATCCAGGCGCGCGGCATGATCATCGAGGTGCCGCACCACGCGGCGGGGAAGGTGCGCGTGCCGGCCTCCCCGCTGCGGCTCTCGGAAACGCCGGTCACCTACCGCCACGGCATCCCGGCGCCGGGCGGGGACACCGCGGCGGTGCTGGCGGACTTCGCAGGAATGGACGAGGCGGAGATCGCCGCCGCGAAGGCCGCCGGCATCGTGTGACGCAGCCTGGCGGCCCGAGGGCCCGGCGCAGGTCATGCCACGCATGCGCCCTGCAGCCGGGCCGCCGGCGCCGCCGCCCTTGCCCGTCCGGTCTGGGTGGGGGCACCTTCCGCTTCTCGATCTCCGGGAGTCTCCCTCATGGCCCATGCCCTCGGCGCGCCCGCCGCGCCTGCCGTCCTGCGCAACAGCGAACTCGACGCCGACGCGGTGCGCCAGGCGCGCGTCGACCTCGCCGCCTGCTTCCGCATGGCCGCGCGCCTCGGCATGCATGAGGGGATCTGCAACCACCTTTCGTTCGTGGTGCCGGGCCGGGACGACCTGTTCCTGGTGAACCCCTACGGCTACGCCTTCAGCGAGATCACCGCCTCCCGCCTGCTCGTCTGCGACTTCGCCGGCAACGTGGTCGCGGGCGAGGGCGTGCCGGAGGCGACGGCCTTCTTCATCCATGCCCGCGTCCACAGGAACGTGCCGCGCGCCAAGGCCGCCTTCCACACGCACATGCCCAACGCGACCGCGCTCGCCATGCTGGAGGGCCCGCCGCTGGTCTGGGCCGGGCAGACGGCGCTGAAGTTCTACGGCCGCACCCTGGTGGACGAGGAGTATGGCGGGCTCGCGCTCGACGAAGCCGAGGGCGACCGCATCGCGGCGAGCATCGGCGATGCCGACATCGTCTTCATGAAGAACCACGGCGTGATGGTCGTCGGCGGCTCGGTGGCCGAGGCCTGGGACGATCTCTACTACCTCGAGCGCGCGGCGGAGGTGCAGCGCCTCGCGATGGCGACCGGCCGGCCGCTGAAGGTCGTGCCGCCCGGGATGGCGCAGCGCACCTACGCCCAGATGCGCGAGGGGGACCGCGAGAGCGCGCGCCTGCACCTCGAGAGCGTCAAGCGCATCCTGACGCGCGAAGAGCCGGACTTCATGCATTGAGCGGACGCCCTGCGCGGGGGCTCGATCCCACCGGCATCGCGCTGCTGCTCGCGACGACCACCGGCTGGGGCCTGAACTGGCCCGCCATGAAGGTGCTGCTCGCCGAACTGCCGGTGCTGTCCACGCGCGCGGCGGCGGGCGCGCTCGGCCTCGCGGTGCTCACCTCGGTCGCGCTGTGGCGGCGGGAAAGCCTGGCGGTGCCGGGCCGGCTGTGGCCGCGCCTCGTGGTGGTGTCGCTGCTCAACGTGACGGCCTGGATGGGGCTTGCGTCCTTCTCGCTGCTCTGGCTCGCGGCGGCGGAAGCGACCATCGTCTGCTACACCATGCCGGTCTGGGCCTCGCTGATGGCCTGGGCGATCCTCGGCGAGCGGCCGCGGGCGGGGCGCATCGCAGGGATGGGCTTCGCGTTGTCGGGCCTGGCGCTGCTGGTGGCGGGGCGCGGCCTCGATGTCGGGCTGGCCAAGCTGCCGGGCGTCGCCTTCGGGCTCGGCTCGGCGATCCTCTTCTCGCTCGGCACCGTGATCACGAAGCGCTGGCCGCTTGGCCTGCCGCCGACCTCGGCAGCGGTCTGGCAGGTGGCGATCGGCATTGCGCCGCTCGCCGTCCTCGCCGCGCTGTTCGACACGCCCGACTTCACCCGGCTGTCGCCCCGCGACTGGCTGCTGATGGCCTATGGCGGGATCTTCGCGCTCGGCCTCTGCTACCTGACCTGGTTCGGCGCGCTGACGCGCCTGCCGGCCTCCCTCGCTTCGCTCGGCACGCTGCTGACGCCGATGGTGGGCGTGGCGAGTGCCGCCTTCTTCCTCGGCGAGCCCTTCGGCTGGCGGGAGGCGGCGTCCCTGGCGCTGACGCTGACGGGCGTGACGCTGGCGCTGCGGGGCTGATGCCGGGCTCGCGGGATGTCCCAGGCGGGCAAGGGTGAAACCCCGCCCGCCCTGCACCGGGTCAGCCGACCGGGATGTTGTCGAGCAGCCGCACGCTGCCGAGGCGCGCCGCGGCGACCAGGCGCATCGGGCCATCCGGGCGCAGGGCCGTGAGCGGCCTGAGCGTCTCGGCTTCGACCAGCGCCAGGTAGTCGGGGGCGAAGCCCGCTTCGCGCAGCCGTGCGCCCGCCTGCGCGAGGGTCGCTTCCACCGGATCGCTCCCGGCGAGTGCGGCGGCGGCTTCGGCCATGGTGCGGTAGAGCAGCGGCGCGATGGCGCGTTCGCCGGGCGCCAGGAAGCGGTTGCGGGAGGAGAGCGCGAGGCCGTCCGCCTCGCGCACCGTCGGCACCGGCAGGATGCGGACGGGGATGTCGAGGTCGGCGGCCATGCGGGTCACGACCTGCAACTGCTGCCAGTCCTTCTCGCCGAAGGCGGCGATCTCGGCCTGGGATTGCAGGAACAGCTTGCAGCAGACCGTGGCGACGCCGCGGAAATGGCCGGGGCGGGCATCGCCCTCCCAGCCGGCGCTCGGGCCGGCGACCTCGACGGCCGTGGCGCTGTCGGGCGGGTACATCGCCTCGACGCCCGGCATCCAGACCAGGTCGCAGCCGGCGGAACGCAGCTTCGCGAGGTCGCCCTCCTCGTCGCGCGGGTAGCGCGAGAGATCCTCGTTCGGATTGAACTGCAGGGGGTTGACGAAGATCGAGGCCGACACGGCATCCGCGCCGGCGGCGCGGGCCGCGGCAACCAGGGCGAGGTGCCCGTCGTGGAGCGCGCCCATGGTCGGCACGATGGCGAGGCGCCGGCCGGCCGCGCGGAAGGCGGCGGTGGCTGCGCGAAGGGAGGGCAGGTCCCGGCAGATCTGCATGGCGGCACCCTAGCGGCCATGCATGGACGGGCAAGCCGCGCCTCGGCATGGTCCGCCATGCCATGACCGCAACGCAAGACCGCCCGCTGATCCGCCTGCTGCCCGGCCGCGACCGCCGCGTGAAGGGCGGCCACCCCTGGGCCTATTCCAACGAGATCGCGATGACGCCGGACGCGAAGGCGCTGCCGCCGGGCAGCGTCGTGCGCCTGGAAGGCGACGATGGGGTGAGGCACGGCGCCTGGCACTTCAACCCGCATTCGCTGATCGCGGCGCGGCGGCTCGACGCCGACCCCGCGGCGCCCTGCGACGCGGGCTGGTTCTGCGCCCGGCTGGCCGAGGCGCTGGCGCTGCGCGACCGCCTCTTCGACGCGCCCCAGTATCGCCTGGTCCATGCCGAGGCGGACGGCCTGCCCGGCCTGGTGGTGGACCGCTACGGCGACGTCGTCGCGCTGCAGGCCAATACCGCAGGCATGGACGCCGCGACGCCGATGATCGTCGAGGCACTGGCCGCGCTGCTCGCCCCGCGCGGCATCGTCGCGCGCAACGATGCCGGGGTGCGGCGGCTCGAGGGGCTGGACGAGGCGGTGAGCCTCCTCGCGGGCGATGCCGCCGGCGCGGTGGTGGAGGAGAACGGGCTGCGCTTTCCGGCCGATCTGCTCGGCGGCCAGAAGACCGGCTGGTTCTTCGACCAGCGCGAGCACCGCGCGCGCGTCGCCCGGCTGGCCGAGGGGGCGGCTGTGCTCGACGCCTTCTGCCATACCGGCGGCTTCGGCATCGGCTGCGCCGTGGCGGGCGCGACGCAGGTGACGCTGCTCGACCGCAGCGAGCACGCGCTGGCGACCGCGACGGAGGCCGCGGCGATGAACGGCGTCGCCGACCGCGTCGCGACGCAGCGCGGCGAGGCGATGGAGACGCTCGAGCGCATGCTCGGCGCCGGGCGGCGCTTCGGCGTGGTGATCGCCGACCCGCCGGCCTTCGCCAAGACGCGCAAGGACCAGCCGGCGGCGCTGCGGGCCTATGCCAAGCTGGCGCGGAACGCGGCGGGGCTGGTCGAGCGCGGCGGCTTCCTCTTCATCGCCTCCTGCTCGCATCACGTCGCCACCGGCGAATTCGCCGATGCGGTCGGCTGGGGCGTGCATCGTGCCCGGCGGGAGGCGCGCATCCTGCACATGGGCGGCGCCGGTCCCGACCATCCGCTGCACCCGATGCTGCCGGAGAGCCAGTATCTGAAGGGCATGCTGCTGCACCTGCCGTGAGCGCGCGCCCAGCCCTGCCGGACGTCCGCGTGCTGGCGCGGCACCCGCTGCCGGTCGGGCCGCGGCTGGCGCGCGGCTGGCGCATCACCGCCTATGGGGCGGCGGGCGCGGAGGTGCGGCTCGGGCAGCGGTCCCGCGCGGTGGATGCGCTGCTGGCGGCGGGCCGGGTGCGGGAAGGGGCCTTCGTCGGTGCCTGGAATCCGCAGAGCCGGGCCATGCCGCGCTGCTGGAACGACCGGATGCTGGGCCGGCTGCGCGGGCTGGCGTGCCGGGCGGGGCGCCGGTTCCACGCAGGCTGGGGCCATGCCTCGCGTCCGCGCTGGGCCGAGGAGCATCTGCTGATCCTGGGCGACCTGCGCCCCATCATCGTTCTGGCCCATCGTTTCCGGCAGCACGCCGTGCTGCGCGTGCGCCTGCGCGCGCCGAGCCGCCTGCTGGTGCTGCGATGAAGGGCGCGGCCGTCTTCCTCGCCGCCGTCTTCGCCGTGCGGGCGGCGCTCGGCGCCTTCTTCCAGGCGCCCGGTGCCGCGGGGCCGGTTCTGGTGCCCGCCTTCGGCCTCGACTGGACGGCCTTCGGCACGCTGGTCGGGTTGTTCTGGTTCCCTGGCCTGGTGCTGGTCTATCCGCTGGGCCTCGCGGCGCGACGGCTCGGGGACCGCACCGGCGTGCTGCTCGGCATCGGCATCCTGGTCGCGGGGGCGCTGGTCTGCGCCGGCGCCGGCGGCAGTCCGGCGCCACTCTATGTCGGGCGGCTGCTGATGGGGATCGGGACAGTCCTCGTCATCCTGCTGATGACGAAGATGATGCAGGACCGCTTCGAGGGTTCGGATCTCTTCCTCGCCATGTCGGTCTACGTGCTCGGCTGGCCAATCGGCATCGCGGCGGCGCAGGCGGTGCTGCCGCCGCTGGCGCTCGGCCTCGGATGGCAGTTTCCCTTCCTGGCGGCGGCTGCTGCTGGGATGTTGTCGCTCCTGGCCATTGCCGCCGCCTCGCGCCCGGCGGCCGGGGCGCCGGCGCCGGTTCAGCAGCCGGGGCGGCTGACCGGGCGGGAGGTGCGGCTGATGTGCCTTGCCGGCGCATCCTGGGCCTGCATCAACGGGACCTACATGGTCCTCGTCACCTTCGCCCCGCCGCTGCTGGTCGAGCGCGGGCTGTCGGTGGGCGGTGCCGCTTTCGCCACCTCCCTGATGTCGTGGGTGAACATCGTCGCGGTGCCGGGCGGGGCCATGCTCGCGCAGCGCGCGGGGCTGGTGCGGCCGATGGTCTTCGCCTGCATCCTGGCGGCGGCGGGTCTCGCGGTGTTGCTGCCGGTCGCCGATGTCGGGCTCGCGGCCGTCATCCTCGCGGCGCACGGGCTGCTCTACGCGCTGCCGATCACGATCTTCTCCGCGCTGCCGGCGCTGGCCGTGCCGCCGGAGAGGCGGGCGCGGGGGCTCGGCGTCTACTTCCTGTTCTTCTATGCCGGCTGCACCGGCTTCCCGCCGCTGGCGGGATGGCTGGCGGACCGTGCGGGAACGGTCGCGCCGGTGCTTTTCGCAGCGGGGCTCCTGGTCGTCGCGCTGGCGCTGTTCCTCGCCTTCCGGCGGCTCGTCGAACGCTAGAGCTCTTTTCGATCAGACGGCACCGGCCCGCAC
>JAFADX010000309.1 GCA_023424475.1 Pseudomonadota bacterium | reverse complement strand
CCGCCAGCGCGCGGGCGCGCCTGGCCCAGTCGTCGAGCGCCGCGGGCGCGTAGCCCGCCGCATGGTCTGCCGTGGTCCCCATGATCCGCAGATAGGCGAAGGGCGCGGTCAGGTCGGTGAAGAGCGGGTAGTCGCTGTCCGCCGCGGTGACGATGGCAACGCCATGCTTCCGTGCGATGGCGACGAATTCGGGATGCCGGAAGCTCTCGTGCCGCGCCTCGATGGCATGGCGCAGGGGGAGGCCGTCGAGCGACCTGGGCAGCAGGCCGAGGAAGGCGTCGATATCCGCCGCGTCGAACCGCTTGGTCGCGGCAAGCTGCCAGTTGATCGGCCCGAGCTTCGTCTTCAGCGCCGCCAGGCCGCTGGCGAAGAACTTCTCGAGCGACGGCCCGGCCTCGGCCAGCACGCGGCGGTTGGTGACGAAGCGCGAGCCCTTCAGGGCAAAGACGAAGCCCTCGGGCACCTCGTCGTGCCACTTCGCGAAGGTTTCGGGCGTCTGCAGCCGGTAGAAGGTGCCGTTGACCTCGATGCCGGTCAGGTGCCGCCCGGCATGGGCGAGCTCATCCTTGTGCGGCAGCCCCTTGGGGTAGAAGACGCCGCGCCAGTCCGGGAAGGTCCAGCCGCCGATGCCGACATGGATCCTGCCCTTCGCCTTGCCCGGCATCGCATCCTCCTACCCCGCCGCCACCAGGAACCCGACCACGACGCCGGCGCCTGCAAGGCCGGGAACGGCCTTGGCCATGCCGAAGCGCGCCAATGGGCCTCGCCCCGCCACCCCCGCCACGACGAAGACCGCGATGGCGACGAGGAGGCCGAGCGGGGCGCTGTCGGACATCAGCCTGCGATCCGCGCCATGGCGGCGTCGAGGCGCGCCATCTCGACCTTCGCGGCGGCGAGGCGCTCGCGATTCTCCTCGACCACCTCCTCGGGCGCGCGGGAGACGAAGCTCTCGTTGCCGAGCTTGGCCTCGATCTTCTGCGCCTCGCCTTCGATGCGGTTGCGCTCCCTGGCCAGGCGCGCGCGCTCCGCGGCGAGGTCGATGACGTCGGCGAGCGGCAGCATGATGGTCGCCTCCCCCACCACGGCCTGCACCGCGCCCTTGGGCGGCTCGCCCTCCAGCGCGCGGATCTCCGTCGCGCGGCCCAGGCGGCGGATCGCATCCGACCAGCGCCGCGCCCGGTCGAGGCTCTCGCCCGTGGCACCGGCCAGCAGCAGCGGCACGGTGACGGAGGGCGCGACATTCATCTCGGAGCGCACGGTGCGCACCTCCGAGACCAGGCGCACCACCCAGTCGAGTTCCGCCCGCGCCTCGGCCGCACCGCCCACCGGCACGGCGGCGGGCCAGGCTTCGCGGATCAGGCTGCCCTCGGGGCCGTAGCCCATGCGGTGCCAGAGTTCCTCGGTGAGGAAGGGCATCACCGGATGGAGCATCCGCAGGATGCTGCCGAGCACATGCTGGGCCGCGCCCTTCACCTCGTCCTTCTCGGCGCCGTCGGGGCCGTTCAGCACGGGCTTGGCGAATTCGAGGAACCAGTCGCAGAAGGTGTTCCAGGTGAAGCGGTAGCAGGCGCCGGCGTATTCATCGAAGCGGAAGGCTTCGAGCGCGGCATTGGCCTCGGCCAGCGCGGCATTGCCCGCGTCGAGGATCCAGCGCGACAGCGGCAGCTTCGCGTCCTCGGGGCGGAAGTCCGCGCGCGGCGCACCATCCGTCCCACGCGCCGTTGGCGCGATGCCGTTCATCTCGCAGAAGCGCGCCGCGTTCCAGATCTTGGTCGCGAAGGCGCGGTAGCCCTCGATCCGCTGCCTGGACAGCTTGATGTCCCGCCCCGGCCCGGCCAGCGCGCAGAGCGTGAAGCGCACCGCATCGGCGCCATGGGCGTCGATCAGTTCCAGCGGGTCCATGACGTTGCCGCGCGACTTGGACATCTTCTGTCCCTTCTCGTCGCGCACGAGGCCGTGGATGCAGACTGTCCTGAAGGGCGTCTCGCCCATGACGTGGATGCCCATCATCATCATCCGGGCCACCCAGAAGAAGATGATGTCGAAGCCCGTCACGAGCACGTCGCCGGGATAGTACTTCGCGAGTTCCGGCGTTCTCTGCGGCCAGCCGATGGTGGAGAACGGCCACAGCGCGCTGCTGAACCAGGTGTCGAGCACGTCCTCGTCGCGGGTGAGTTCCACCTCGCGGCCGAACTTCTCCCGCGCCAGGCTGCGGGCCTCGTCCTCGGTATGCGCGACGAAGACCTCGCCGTCCGGCGCATACCAGGCCGGGATCTGGTGGCCCCACCAGAGCTGGCGGGAGACGCACCAGGGCTGGATGTCGCGCATCCAGGCGAAGAAGGTGTTCTCCCACTGCTTCGGCGTGAAGACCGTCTGCCCGGTCTCGACCGCCTTGATCGCCGGCTGGGCCAGCGTCTTGGCATCGACATACCACTGCATGGTCAGGCGCGGTTCGATCGGCACGCCCGAGCGGTCGCCATGCGGCACGGCATGGCTGTGCGGCTCGATCTTCTCGACGAGGTCCATCTCCTCGAGCCTTGCCACGATCGCCTTGCGCGCGGCGAAGCGGTCCCGGCCGGCGAGGCCGCGCACGAAATCGAGGTCCGATATTCCCGCCGCCGGGACCATCGAGGCAGCGATCTCCTCCAGCATCACCCGCCCTTCCGCATCCAGCACGGAGGGCATGGCAAGCGCATGGCGCCTGCCGACCTCGAAATCGTTGAAGTCATGCGCGGGGGTGATCTTCACCGCGCCGGTGCCCTTTTCCGGGTCGGAATACTCATCCGCCACCACCGGGATGGCGCGGCCGGTCAACGGCAGGATGACATGCCTGCCCACCAGGTCGCGGAAGCGCCCGTCATCGGGATGCACGGCAACCGCCGTGTCGCCCAGCATCGTCTCGGGCCGCGTCGTCGCCACCACCAGGAAGCGGCCGGGCTCGCCCTGCACCGGATAGCGGAGGTGCCACAGATGGCCCTTCACCTCCTTGCTCTCGACCTCGAGGTCGGAGATGGCGGTGAGGAACTTCGGATCCCAGTTCACCAGGCGCCTGTCGCGGTAGAGCAGGCCTTCCCGGTAGAGGCGCACGAAGACCTCGCGCACCGCCACGGAGAGCCCTTCATCCATGGTGAAGCGTTCGCGCGGCCAGTCGAGCGACGCGCCGAGGCGGCGCAACTGCCGCGTGATCGTCCCGCCCGATTCCGCCTTCCATTCCCAGACGCGCTCGATGAAGGCGCCGCGGCCCATGGACCGCCGGTCGGCATTGCCCTGCTGGGCCAGCAGGCGCTCGACCACCATCTGCGTCGCGATGCCCGCATGGTCGGTGCCGGGCTGCCACAGCGCGTCGCGGCCCTGCATGCGGCGCCAGCGGATCAGGACATCCTGCAGCGTGTTGTCGAGCGCATGCCCGATATGCAGCGACCCCGTCACGTTCGGCGGCGGAATCATGATGGTGAAGGGCTTCGCCGGGGAAGCCGGGTCGGCGGAGAAGGCCCCCGACGCTTCCCAGCCCTCATAGAGGCGCTGTTCGATCGCGGCGGGGTCGAAGGACTTGTCGAGCATGGGGCGCATCCCTTCCCCGCCGCCGCCCCGCCGTCAAGTGCAACGCGCGCGCGGCGCCCGATGCCGCGCGGTCAGCCGAGGGCGCGGCCCACCACGCGTTCGATCTCGGCCCGGACCAGGCGCTCGACAATGGCGGGCAGGTGCTGGTCCAGCCAGTCCTTGAGCAGCGGGCGCAGTTCCTCGCGCACCACATCCTCGATGGACGGGCCGGCGCGGCTCACGGTGGCGCCGCGATCGGCCGAGACCGCCTGGAGCAGCCGGCCCACCGAGGCGGCGGCCGCGGCGGCGACGGCCGGGGCAAGCAGCGTCTCGGGGCGCGGCGGGCTTTCGGGC
>JAFADX010000121.1 GCA_023424475.1 Pseudomonadota bacterium | reverse complement strand
GCCTCGAGCCCCGCGCGCACGCTGTCGGCGCGGGTCGCGCCGCCTGCCACCGGCGGCAGTGCCGGCAGGCCGGCGAGCAGGGCGGCAACCTGCGCTTCCTCGCCGGCCGCGACGACGGGGAGGATGCGATCCACCAGCCCCTCGCGCAGCAACGCCTCCGCCGCGTGGCGCAGCACGGGGCGGCCGAGCAGGGACAGGTATTGCTTGGGGGCCTCGGTGCCGAAGCGGGTTCCCCGCCCGGCGGCCATCAGCAGCGCGGTGACCGTCATGGCGCGCTTCTATCCCGCCCCGGCGGGGGCGGCGAGAGCTCAGCCGCGCCGCTTCGCCCCGCGCAGGTCGATGATCCCGGGGGTTGCGCGGGGGTCGGCCACGCCTGGGAAGATCGCGTGCTTCTGGATCTTCTGGGTCGCTGTCGTCGGCAGGCTGTCGACCACCAGGAGCCAGCCCGGCGCCTTGTAGTAGGCGAGCGCCGCGTTGACGTGCACGAACAGCATCCGCGCCGCTTCCTCGCCGGGCATGTCGCGGGCCAGGACGACGCAGGCGAGCACCTCCTCCTCCCGCACCTCGTCCGGCACGGCCATCACCGCGGCCTGGCTCACGTCGGGATGGGCGAGCAGCGCCGCCTCGACCTCGGCGGCCGCGATGTTCTCGCCGGACCGGCGGATGATGTTCTTCCGCCGGTCGACGAAATGGACCATGCCGTCGGGGCTGCGGCGGACGGCATCGCCGGTGTGGAACCAGCCGCCGCGCCAGGCGGCTTCGGTCGCCGCCGGGTCGTCGAGGTAGCCGGAGAAGAAGCCGCGGCGCGGGGTGGCGGCGGAATGGCGGATCAGCATCTCGCCGGGCGTGCCGTCGGGCACCGCCTCGCCGGCATCGTCGGCGACGCGGATCTCGAGGCCGGGATAGGCGCGGCCGAAGGCGCGGGTGCCGACCTGGCGGGGTTCGGTGCTGTCGGCGGTGACGCGGACCATTTCGGTCATGCCCCAGATCTCGATCATCGGAAATCCGAAGCGGGCCTCGAAGGCGGCGTGGAGCGTCGGCTCGATGCCGGCGCCGATGCCGCAGCGCAGGCCGGCGGCGAGCGCCTCCTCGCCCGGCGGCTCGTTCATCAGCATGGCGGCGACAACGCCGAGGTAGTGGACGATGGTGGCGCGGTTCGCAGCGACCTCGCGCCACCAGCGGCGCGGATGGAAGCGGTCGGGCTGCACCTGGCAGTTGCCGGTCAGCATGGCGCCCATCAGGGAGAGCACGCCCGCATTTACGTGGTAGAGCGGCAGCGGGTTGTAGATGCGCTCGCCCGCCGGCCGCAGCGTCGCGATGCCGCCGAGGCCGGCATAGCGCGCCCCGGAGGCGAGTTCGTACCCGTGCGACAGCACGCAGCCCTTGGGCCGGCCGGTGGTGCCGGACGTGTAGAGGATGCTCGACGGCGTTTCCGGCCCGATCGCTGCCGTGGAAGGCGGGCGGACCGGAGCGCGGAGGCCGGCCGGGAAGGTCTCAGCGGCCAGGAGGGGCGGCCGATGGGCGCAGCCCGCGATGGCCCCGCGGACCGCGTCCTCGCGCGCCGCCAGGACGAGCAGCAGGTCGGGGCGGCTGTGATCGACCAGATAGGCGATCTCGGCCGGCCGGTAGTCCGGATTGACGGGCACCACGCAGGCGCCGAGGCCGTTCAGTGCCAGGCGGTGGAGCACCGCCTCGGGGCGGTTCTCGAGCAGCGTGGCGACACGGTGCCCGGCGCCGAACCCGGCGGCGGCATAGGCCGCGGCCAGGCGCGTCACCGCCTCGCCGGCCGTGGCGTAGGTGATCTCGATGCCCTCGGGCAGGTAGTCGCGGCCGGGATTGGCCGGCACGGCCAGGAAGGCCCGCCCGGCATGGGCCGTGACGGCAGCCGCGAAGGCGGCCCCGATGGTGTCGGCAGGCTGCTCCGGTGGCACGGAATCCCCCCCTTCCTTGGGCGGACCATGCTAAGGCAGCCGCGGCCGGCGGCACCACGGGGCGGCCCGAGAGGTTCCCGTTCGCCGCCGCTCGCGGCCGCCTCTCCAACTCCCGTCCTGGCAGGCATCTTCGCGCGGCCATGTCGTTCCGGCTGAGCGGGTGAAGATGCTTCGGGCGGGAAACGTGCCGCGATATGCATCACGCTGCATTGCAGCGAAGGATGAAGAAGGGTAGTTTGCATAAATCATGAGCAGTGCATCGCAGGGCGGCACTCCGCCCGGATCGACCGCGGCGCAGGCAGGCGAGGCAGGCTGCCGCGTCGCGCCGATCGATCTCGGCGGTGTCCGGATCGAGACGCCGGTGATCCTCGCGCCCATGTCGGGCGTCACCGATCTCCCGTATCGCCGGCTCGCCCGCGCGCTCGGCGCGCCGATGGTGGTCAGCGAGATGATCGCCTCCCAGGCCATGGTCCGGGAGAACCGCCAGACGCTGAAGATGGCCGAGGTGGACGGCTTCGGCGGCCCGGCCTCGGTGCAACTCGCCGGCTGCGACCCGGAGACGATGGCCGAGGCCGCGCGCCTCGTCGTCGATCGCGGCGCGGCGATCGTGGACATCAATTTCGGCTGCCCGGTGAAGAAGGTCGCGGTGGGCCAGAGCGCGGGCTCGGCGCTGATGCGCGACGAGATCGCCGCCGCGCGCATCCTGGAGGCGACGGTGAGGGCCGTGCCCGTGCCGGTGACGCTGAAGATGCGCATGGGCTGGGACCACAACAGCCTGAACGCGCCGCGCCTGGCGCGCATCGCCGAGGAGTCCGGCATCCGCTTGGTCACGGTGCACGGCCGCACGCGGCAGATGTTCTACACCGGCACCGCGGACTGGAACTTCATCCGCTCGGTGAAGGAGGCCGTTTCCATCCCGGTCATCGCCAATGGCGACATCGTGACGGTCGAGAATGCCGAGGAGGCGCTGCGGCGCTCCGGCGCCGACGGCGTGATGATCGGCCGCGGCTGCTACGGCCGCCCCTGGTTCCCCGCCACCGTCGCGCGGCGCCTGACCGGCGGCGACGCGGCCGAGCCGGCTCTCGCCGACCAGAAGCGCATCCTCCTCGAACACTACGAGGACATGCTGCTCCATCACGGCCGCGACCCCGGCGTGCGCCTCGCGCGCAAGCATGTCGCCTGGTATTCGAAGGGCCTGCCGGGCTCGGCCGAGTTCCGGGTGCTGGTCAATCGCTGCGATACGCCCGAGGCGGTCCGCGACCTCATCCACGCCTTCTACGATCCCCTGGTCGAACGCGGCGTGGAGGCGGTCCGCGACGCCTTCCGGGAGGCCGGCGAGGACCGGATCGCCGCGTGAAGGGCAGGCTGCTGCGCCGGTCGGCCTCGGTGGCGGGCTGGTCCGGCCGTGCCGCCCCGGATGCCGGCGCGGTGCTCTCGGCCATCGCGGTCCCCGTCGTGGTCCTCGATGCCGAGAACCGCTTCGTCTCGGTCAATGCGGCGGCGGAGCAGTTCTTCCAGAGTTCCGCGGTATCGCTGGGGCAGATGCACCTTTCGGACCTGCTGCCGGGCGACAGCCGCCTCTTCGCCGTCATCGCGCAGGTCCGCTATGTCGATGCGCGCGTCTCCGACCATGACCTGACGCTCGAAAGCCCGCGCCTGTCGCGGCGCGGCGTCTCGGTCCATGCCGCGCCGCTGCCGGAGATGCCGGGCGGCGTCGTGCTGACCCTGCAGGACGGTTCGACGGCCCAGATGCTGGACCGGCAGCTCAATTTCCGCGGCGCCGCGCGCGGCGCCTCCGCCATGGCGGCGATGCTGGCGCACGAGGTCAAGAACCCGCTCTCCGGCATCCGCGGCGCGGCGCAGCTGATCGAGCAGAGCGCCGCCTCGGAGGGCGACCGCGAGCTCTGCCTGCTGATCCAGGACGAGGCTGACCGCATCCGCGGCCTGGTGGACCGTTTCGACATGTTCTCGGAACGGCCGGTGGAGCTCGCGCCGGTGAATATCCACCAGGTGCTGGACCATGTCCGGCGGATCGCAGGGAGCGGCTTCGCCTCCCACCTGCGCATCGTCGAGGAGTACGACCCCTCGCTGCCTGCGGTCTGGGGCAATCGGGACCTGCTTGTTCAGATCCTGCTCAATCTGGTCAAGAATGCGGCAGAGGCTGTCGATCCGGTGGGCGGGGAGATCGTCCTCGCGACGGCCTACCACCATGGCGTGCGCATCGCGGTTCCCGGTTCCTCCGACCGTGTGCACCTCCCGCTGCAGATCAGCGTGCGCGACAACGGTCCTGGAATCGCGGAGGAAATCCGCGGCACGCTTTTTGAACCCTTCGTCAGCACGAAGCGGGGGGGTCAGGGGCTTGGCCTCGCACTCGTCGCGAAGCTGGTCGCGGACCAGGGCGGGCTGATCGAGTGCGACAGCCGTCCCGGGCGGACCGTCTTCCGGCTGTCCATGCCGACCCCTCCGCCGGGCAGCACTGGGACCGCGCAATGACAGACCCCCGCACCATCCTCGTCGCCGACGACGACCGCGCCATCCGCACGGTGTTGAGCCAGGCGCTGGGGCGTTCCGGCTACCAGGTGCGGGCGACCTCCTCCGCCTCCACGCTCTGGCGCTGGGTGGAGGACGGGGAGGGGGACCTCGTCATCACCGACGTGGTGATGCCGGACGAGAACGGGCTCGACCTGGTGCCGCGCATCCGGCGCGTGCGTCCGGAACTGCGCGTCGTGGTGATGAGCGCGCAATCCACCTTCGCCACCGCGGTCAAGGCGACCCAGCGCGGCGCCTTCGAATACCTGCCCAAGCCCTTCGACCTGAAGGAACTCCTCGCGGTGGTCGAGCGCGCCCTGGCGGCGCCGGCGACAGCGGCGGCGGTCGAGGAACCGGAGGGGGAGAAGCTGCCCCTCGTCGGCCGGTCCCAGGCGATGCAGGAGATCTACCGCACGGTCGCGCGCCTCACGACGACCGACCTCACCGTGATGATCACGGGCGAGAGCGGCACCGGCAAGGAACTCGTCGCGCGCGCCCTGCACGACTACGGCAAGCGCCGCACCGGGCCCTTCGTCGCCATCAACATGGCCGCGATCCCGCGCGAGCTGATCGAGGCCGAGCTGTTCGGCCACGAGCGCGGCGCCTTCACCGGCGCGCTCAACCGCGGCATCGGCCGCTTCGAGCAGGCGGCCGGCGGCACGCTGTTCCTCGACGAGATCGGCGACATGCCGCCCGAGGCCCAGACCCGCCTGCTGCGCGTGCTGCAGGAAGGCGAGTTCACCACCGTCGGCGGCCGCCAGCCGATCAAGGCCAATGTCCGCATCGTCGCCGCGACGCACCGCGACCTGCGGCAGCTGATCCGCCAGGGCCTGTTCCGCGAGGACCTGTTCTACCGGCTCAACGTCGTGCCCATCCGCCTGCCGCCGCTGCGCGAAAGGATGGAGGACATCCCGCTGCTGGCCCGCCATTTCCTCGACCGCGCGCGGGCGTCGGGCCTGCCCGGCAAGCAGTTGAGCCATGAGGCGATGGACGCGCTCAAGGCCCATGCCTGGCCGGGCAATGCCCGGGAGCTCGAGAACCTGATGCGCCGCCTCGCCGCCCTCTATCCCCAGGAAGTGATCGGCGCCGACGCCGTCGCGGCCGAGCTCGCCGAAGCGGTCCAGCCGGCGGGGCCGGACGGGTCGGGCCAGCCGGCCACTCTCGAACAGGCGGTCGAACGCCATCTCCAGGGCTTCATGGCGGCCCACAGGGAAGGCATGCCGGTACGCGACCTCTATGAGCGCGTGCTGTCGGAGGTCGAGCGGCCGCTGCTGCGACTCGCGCTCGGTGCTACAAGGGGCAACCAGATCAAGGCGGCCGCCATGCTCGGACTGAACCGCAATACGTTGCGAAAGAAGATCCGCGAGCTCGAATTGCCCGTGGTTCGCGGCCTGACCTGAGTCGTGCTAAGGCCCTGACATGATGGGCCTGTTCCGCCGTCGCGGTGGTGACCGCCGTGCCGCGCCGGCATCCGGCGAAGGCGCCGGCCAGCCGCCGCCCCGCCGCAGCATCTTCAGCCGGATCGGCGATGCCCTGCAGGGCGGCACGGCGACCATCGGGCTGGCGCTGGTGGCGCTGGCGCTGGGCATCGCGACCTTTGCCGTGCTCTCGGGCGGAACGCCGCTCGGGCCGACCAGCCCCGGCCAGGTCGTCGGCATCGTCCTGGCCAACCTCGTCGTGCTGCTGCTGCTGGCCGCCTCGGTCATCGCGCGCGTGGTGCGCATGTGGGCCGAGCGGCGGGAAGGCTCGGCGGGGTCGCGGCTGCATGTGCGCCTGGTGCTGCTGTTCGGCGTGGTGGCGGTCGGCCCCTCGATCCTCGTCGCCGGCTTCGCGGCGGTGTTCTTCAACCTCGGCATCCAGGCCTGGTTCAGCGACCGGGTGCGCGACACGTTGGAAGCCTCGCTGGTCGCCTCCCGCGCCTATCTTGAGGAACACCGCAACACCATCCGGGCCGATATCCTGGCGATGGCGAACGACCTCAACCGCGCCGCGCAGGTGCTGCTGCCGGACAACGGCATGGCCTTCGCCCGGCTGCTGGCGACGCATACCGCCATCCGCGGCCTGACCGAATCCCTGGTGGTGGAACCGACCCTCGGCCAGGTGGTGGCCTCGGCCGGCCTGACCACGGGGACCGTGGTGGACATGCCGCCGTCCTGGGCGCTGGAGCAGGCGCGCCAGGGGGAGGTGGTGGTGCTGCCGGGCGAGGGCGGGGAGGGACGGGTGCGCGCCCTCGTCCAGCTCAACATCCCGCCAGGTCTCCTGCTTGTGATCAGCCGGCCGGTCGATCCCGGCGTGCTCGAGCACATGCGCAAGACCGAGCTCGCCTTCCAGGAATACGACCGGCTCGACCGCAACCGGGGCGACCTGCAGATCACCTTCGCGCTGATCTTCGCCATCGCGACGCTGCTTGTGCTGCTCGGCGCCGTGCTTCTCGGCCTGCTGATGGCGAACCGCATCGCGCGGCCGATCTCGCGCCTGATCACCGCGGCCGAGCGTGTGCGCGCCGGCGACCTCTCGACGCGCGTGCACGAGGGCAAGGCGGATGACGAGGTCGCCAGCCTCTCGCGTGCCTTCAACCGGATGACCAGCCAGCTCGGCGCGCAGCGCTCCGAGCTCATGGAAGCCTACCGCCAGATCGACGAGCGGCGGCGCTTCACCGAGACCGTGCTCTCGGGCGTCACGGCGGGGGTCATCGGGCTCGATGCCGAAGGGCGGGTGAACCTGCCGAACCGCTCCGCCTCCGGGCTGCTCGGCGCGGACCTCGATGCCGCGATCGGCCTGCCGCTCGCCGGCGTGGTGCCGGAGTTCGCGCCGCTGATCGAGGCGGCCCGCACGCAGCCGGACCGCCCGCAGACCGAGGAGATCCGGATCGGGCCGCCCTCCGCCCGGCGCACCCTCATCGCGCGGCTCGGTGCCGAGATGCAGGGCGGGCGGGTCGAGGGCTACGTGCTGACCTTCGACGACATCACCGAACTGCTCTCCGCCCAGCGCAAGGCCGCCTGGGCCGACGTCGCGCGGCGCATCGCCCACGAGATCAAGAACCCGCTGACCCCCATCCAGCTCTCCGCCGAGCGGCTGAAGCGGCGTTACCTCAAGCAGATCGCCGACGATCCCGATACCTTCCGCCAGTGCACCGACACCATCGTCCGCCAGGTGGGCGACATCGGGCGGATGGTGGACGAGTTCTCGGCCTTCGCGCGCATGCCGCAGCCGGTGATCCGGCCGGAGGATGCGAACCAGCTGCTGCGCGAGGCGCTGGTGCTGCAGCGCGACGCCCATCCCGAGATCGACTACGTCATCGTCTATGCCGATCCCGCCCCGCGGGTGCCCTGCGACCGCCGGCTGATCGGCCAGGCGCTGACCAACCTGCTGCAGAACGCGGCCGACGCGGTCGCCATGCGCGCCCATGAAGGGGCCGGCCGCATCGAGGCCCGCGTGGAGCCGACCCCGGAACACGTCACGATCACCGTCACCGATGACGGAGTCGGGCTGCCGAAGGAGGAAGACCGGGACCGGCTGACCGAGCCCTATGTCACTCATAAGCCGAAGGGCACGGGGCTCGGCCTTGCCATCGTGAAGAAGATCATGGAGGACCATGGGGGCCGGTTGATGCTGGAGGACCGCGAAGACGGGCCCGGCGCCCGGGTGGCCCTGATCCTGCCGATCCGCCCGGCGGAGGAGGAGACGCCCGAATTGCCGAGGTCCGCCGAGGGAGCGAAGGTCACGCATGGCGCATGAGATCCTGATCGTCGACGACGAGCCGGACATCCGGGCGCTGATCGAGGGCATCCTCTCGGACGAGGGCTACGAGACCCGGCAGGCGCACAATTCCGACACCGCGATCGCGGCGTTCCGCCAGCGGCGGCCCTCGCTCGTCATCCTCGACATCTGGCTGCAGAATTCGACCCTCGACGGCCTCGGCATCCTTGCGGCGCTGCATGTCGAGGAACCGCAGGTCCCCGTCGTCATGATCTCCGGCCACGGCACGATCGAGACGGCGGTGCAGGCGATCCAGCAGGGCGCCTACGACTTCATCGAGAAGCCGTTCAAGTCGGACCGGCTGCTGCTGATCGTGGCGCGGGCGCTCGAGGCGGCCCGCCTTAGGCGGGAGAACAGCGAGCTTCGCCTGCGTGTCGGGCCGGAGACCGATCTGGTCGGCGGGTCCTCGGCCCTTGGCCAGCTCCGCGGGGCGATCGAGAAGGTCGCCCCGACCGGGTCCCGCGTGCTGATCACCGGGCCCGCCGGGGCCGGCAAGGAGGTTGCGGCGCGGATGATCCATGCCCGCTCCCGCCGCGCCGAAGGCCCCTTCATGGTGTTGAACTGCGCGACGCTGAACCCGGCGCGCTTCGAGGAGGAGCTGTTCGGCGTCGAGGCCGGGCCCGACCCGCTGGCCCAGCCGCGCCGGGCCGGCGTGCTGGAGCGCGCCCATGGCGGCACCCTGCTGCTCGACGAGGTCGCCGACATGCCTCTCGAGACTCAGGGCAAGATCGTCCGCGCGCTCCAGGAGCAGGGCTTCGAGCGGATCGGCGGCGGGACGCGGGTGAAGGTGGACGTGCGGGTGCTCTCGACGACCAACCGCGACCTCGCGGGGGAGATCGCCGCGGGCCGCTTCCGGGAGGACCTGTTCTACCGCCTGGCCGTCGTGCCGCTGCGCGTGCCGTCCCTGCGCGAGCGCCGGGAAGACGTGCCCGTGCTGGCGCGCCACTTCATGAAGCGTTCGGCCGAGACCACCGGCATGCCCTCGCGCGACCTCTCGGAGGACGCGCTCGCCGCCATGCAGGCCTATGACTGGCCGGGCAACGTGCGCGAACTGCGCAACCTGATCGACTGGCTGCTGATCATGGCCCCGGGCGAGGCGAAGGATTCGATCCGCCCGGACATGCTGCCCCCGCAGGTCGGCGCGGCGGCGCCTGCGGTGCTGAAGCTCGACCGGTCGAGCGAGATCATGACGCTGCCGCTGCGCGAGGCGCGTGAGCTCTTCGAGCGCCAATACCTCGAGGCGCAGTTGCTGCGCTTCGGCGGCAACATCAGCCGCACCGCGAATTTCGTCGGGATGGAACGCAGCGCGCTGCACCGCAAGCTCAAGTTCCTCGGCGTCCAGGCCGAGGACCGTGCGAGCCCGGCCGGTTCCGTCGGCAACGCCTGAAGGACGACGCATGTCCCGCATCGCCTATGTGAACGGCCGCTACCTGCCGCAGCCCGAGGCCGCGGTGAACATCGAGGACCGCGGCTACCAGTTCGGCGACGGGATCTACGAAGTGCTCCACCTCTACGACGGCCGCTTCGTCGACGAGGACCTGCATCTCGGACGGCTCGAGCGCTCGTTGCGCGAGATCCACCTGCCCACGCCGATGTCCCGCGCCGCGCTGCGCCATGTGCTGCGGGAGGTCGCCCGGCGGAACCGGGTGCGGGAGGGACTCGTCTACATGCAGGTGACGCGGGGCGTCGCGCGGCGGGACCATGCCTTCCCGGCGCGTCCGGTGCCGCCGGCCGTCGTCGTCACCATCAAGCGCATCCCGCCCTATCCGGCCGATGTGGACCGCTGGGGGGCGGCCGCCGTCACCGCGCCGGACCTGCGCTGGGCGCGCTGCGACATCAAGACCGTCAACCTGCTGCCCAATTGCCTCGCGCGCCAGGCGGCGCGGGAGAAGGGGGCGATCGAGGCGGTGCTCTTCGAGCCGGCCACGGGCATGGTCACCGAGGGCGCGGCGACCTCCTTCTGGATCGTCGACGAGCACGGCACCATCCGGGTGCGCCACCTCGACCACGCGATCCTGCCGGGCTGCACGCGCGCGGCGCTGATCGCCGAACTGCAGCAGGCGGGCATCCCCTTCGAGATGCGCGCCTTTTCCCTTGAGGAGATGCGCCGCGCGCGGGAGGCTTTCCTGACCTCGGCGACCTCCTTCGTGAAGCCGATCGTGAGGATCGACGGCGCGCCGGTGGGCGACGGCACGGTCGGGCCGGTGGTCCGCCGGCTCTTCGAGATCTTCGCCCGCCACGTGAAGGGCGGGATGAAGAACGCCGCGTGAGGGACACGGCCACCATCATCCGCGCCTTCTACGCCGATCTCTGGGAGAAGGGCGACGTCGCCCTCCTGCCGGCGCTGATGCATGAGGATGTCGCGTTCCAGGGCACCTTCGGGCAGGTGATGCGGGGCCTCGGCGCCTTCGAGGCCTATGTCCGGAGCGTGCGGGAGGCCTTCTCCACCTATGGCTGCGAGGTGCGCGACCTGGTCGTGGACGGCGACAAGGCGGCCGCGCGGGTCGGCTTCTCCGGCAGGCATGACGCCGGGCCGTTCCTGGGGCATCCGCCGAGCGGGCGCATGCTGGCCTGGGAAGGGGTGGGCTTCTTCACGCTCGCGGACGGCCGGATCAGCCACCTCTGGGTGATGGGCGACATGCTGGGGCTGACGGGGCAGTTGAAGGCATGAACCGGCCCGCCGCCATCCTCTGGGACTGGGACAACACGCTGGTCGATGGCTGGGCGGCGATCGAGGCCGGCCTCAACGCCGCCTTCCGGGCCTTCGGCCTGCCGGAATGGGATCGGGCGCAGGTTCTGGGCAATGTCCGCAAGTCGCTGCGCGACTCCTTCCCGCCGCTGTTCGGCGCGGCGTGGGAGACGGCGCGGGACATCTTCTATGCCGAGGTCCGCGCCCGGCACCTCGAGGTGGTGGCGCCGATGCCCGGCGCGGCGGCCGCCATCCTGGCCGCGGGGCGGGTGGCGCCGCAGGGCGTCGTCTCGAACAAGCAGGGGCCGCTGCTGCGGGCCGAGGCCGCCCATCTCGGCTGGGCGGGCCATTTCGGCGCCCTGGTCGGCGCCGGGGATGCAGCCCGGGACAAGCCGGATGCGGCGCCGCTGCTGATGGCGCTCGCGGCGCTCGGCGTGCCGGCGTCGTCAGCGGTCTGGTACGTCGGGGACACCGTCCTCGACATGCAGGCGGCCCGCGCGGCCGGCTGCCGGGCCGTGCTGCTGGGCGATGCGGCCCATGACGGGGGGGTGGCGGCCGCCCGGCCGGATGCGGTCTTCGCAGACGGCCATGCGCTCCAAGCGCATCTCCAGCGCCTTGCCATTCCCTGATCGGCGGGGGAAAATCGGCGCGCCGGCGGCCGGGAATGGTTTGCGCCGGACCGTTGTCTGGTCGGTGACCAGCAAGAAGAAGGACCGGTCCCAATGGCCGCTGAGAAGTCCCAGAACGTACAGGACGTGTTCCTGAACCACGTTCGCAAATCCAAGACCCCTGTCACGATCTTCCTGGTGAACGGCGTGAAGCTGCAGGGGATCATCACCTGGTTCGACAACTTCTCGGTGCTGCTGCGCCGGGACGGTCATACCCAGCTGGTCTACAAGCACGCGATCAGCACGGTCATGCCGGGCGCGCCGATCATGCTGTTCGATGCCTCCGCCCAGGCCGGCGCGCAGCCCGCGGCACCGGCCTCCGACACCCGCATGACCCTGACGCGTGAGGTGCCCCCTGGCGGCGGAAGCTGACGCCACCGGCGACGCGCCCACGCGCGCCGCGGTCATCCTGCCCTACGAGCGGTCCAACCGCGTCGCCATCGGCGACGCGAGCGGGCAGCGCGCGGCCGAGGCGCGCCTCGCCGAGGCCGTCGGACTCGCCGCCTCGATCGGCGTCACGGTCGTTCACGGCGCGGTGCATCCCCTGCGCGAGCGCCGCCCCTCGACCCTGCTCGGCGAAGGCCAGGTCGAGATGGTCGGCCGTGCGCTCAAGGAACAGGATGTCGGCCTCGTCGTCGTCGATGCGGCGCTGACGCCGGTCCAGCAGCGCAACCTGGAGCGCGCCTGGGGCACGAAGGTCATCGACCGCACCGGCCTGATCCTCGAGATCTTCGGCGAACGCGCCCGCACCAGGGAAGGCTCGCTGCAGGTCGAGCTTGCGCACCTCGAATACCAGCGCACGCGCCTGGTGCGGTCCTGGACCCACCTCGAGCGCCAGCGCGGCGGCTTCGGCTTCCTCGGCGGCCCCGGTGAATCCCAGATCGAGATCGACCGGCGGCTCATCGGCGAGCGCATCGTCAAGCTGAAGAAGGAACTCGACCAGGTCCGCCGCACCCGCGGCCTGCATCGCAGGGCGCGCGAGCGGGTGCCGTTCCCGGTCGTCGCGCTGGTGGGCTACACCAATGCGGGCAAGTCCACGCTGTTCAACGCGCTGACCGGCGCGGGGGTCTATGCGCAGGACCAGCTCTTCGCGACGCTCGACCCGACGATGCGGGCGATCCGGCTGCCGTCGGGGCGGACCGTGATCCTCTCGGACACCGTCGGCTTCATCTCCGACCTGCCGACGCAACTCGTCGAGGCCTTCCGCGCGACGCTCGAGGAAGTGGCGGCGGCGGACATCATCCTGCACGTGCGCGACATCGCGCATCCGGACAGCGCCGCGCAGCGTGCCGACGTCCTCGGCGTGATGCGGGAGATGGCCGAGGGCCCGCACGCGACGCTCGAGGCCGGATGGGAAGCCCGCGTCATCGAGGTGCTGAACAAGGCCGACCTGCTCGGCGGCATCGACGCGGTGCAGCGGCGCGCACCGGATGCGGTGCCCGTCTCGGCGCTGACCGGGGAGGGACTCGAGGACCTTCGCCGGGCGATCGACGTGCGGCTTTCCGCCGGCATGGAGACGATCGAGGTCAGCCTGCCGACCACCGACGGCGCGGGCCTCGCCTGGCTCTACCAGCACGGCGAGGTGCTCGACCGCGCCGACGGGCAGGAGGCGATCCGCCTGACCGTGCGCCTGTCGCCCGCCGACCGCGCGCGCTTCGAGGGGCGGGCATGATCACGGCAGGCCAGGCCATCGAGGTGGCCGCGCTGCTGCGCGCGGCTGCGCGGGCGGAGATCCTGCCGCGCTTCCGCCGCCTTGCGCGGGGGGAGGTCCGCGCGAAGTCGGGGCCGCTCGACCTGGTGACCGACGCCGACGAGGCGGCCGAGCGCGTCATCACCGCGGGGCTGCTGCGGCTTTTTCCCGGTGCGGCGATCGTGGGCGAGGAAGCCGCCGCGGCGGACGAGAGCGTGCTTGATCGCCTGGGGGGCACGGGACTGGCCTTCGTCGTCGATCCCGTGGACGGGACCGCCAACTTCGCCGCCGGCACGCCGCTGTTCGGCTGCATGGCGGCGGCGGTGGCGCAGGGCGAGGTCGTCGCGGCGTGGATCCACGATCCGCTCGGTGACGACACGGCGATGGCGCTGCGCGGGGAGGGGGCCTGGATCGCGGATGCCGAGGGGCGGCACATGGCCGACCTCCGTGTCGCGACGCCGGCGGAGCCCGAGAGGATGGTGGGCGCGATTTCCTGGACCTACCTGAAGGAACCGCTGCGCTCGCGCGTCGCGTCGCGCCTGCCGCGGCTCGCCGCTGCCGTGGCCTTCCGCTGCGCCGCGCATGAATACCGGCTGACGGCCGGCGGCCACGCGCATCTGCAGCTCTACAACCGGCTGATGCCCTGGGACCACCTGCCGGGCTGGCTGATCCATCGCGAGGCCGGGGGGTATTCGGCACGCTTCGACGGCAGCGCCTACCTGCCGACGCATCGCGATGGCGGGTTGATCTGCGCCCCGGACAGGGCGTCGTGGGAGGCCGCACGCGAGGCGCTGCTCGCCCCGTGAGCGACGACGACGAGGACGGCGAGGCCGGCCCGCCCGGCCTTCCGCCCGGCACACCCTTCTACATGACCCCGGCCGGCGCGGCGGCGCTGCGCGAGGAACTGCGCGCGCTGTGGGAGGACGAGCGTCCGAAGGTGGTCGAGGTGGTCGCCTGGGCGGCCTCGCTCGGTGACCGTTCGGAAAACGCGGACTACCAGTATGGCAAGCGCCGGCTGCGCCAGATCGACGGCCGGGTGCGGTTCCTGCGCAGGCGGCTCGAGCGCGTGCAGGTGGTCGATCCGGCCGCGCAGCCCCGGCAGGACCAGGTCTTCTTCGGCGCGACCGTCACCTATGCGCGCGTGTCCGACGATGCCGAGGTGACCATCCGCATCGTCGGCGTGGACGAGGCGGAAGCGGAGAAGGGCGACATCTCCTGGGTGGCGCCGGTGGCCCGCGCGCTGCTCGGCGCCCGGGTCGGCGACCTGCGCAGGGTCCGGACGCCGTCGGGGACCGAGGACGTCGAGATCCTGGAGATCCGCTACCCGCCGGCGTGAGGCGATATCCGCGGGAGCGCCGCCGAGGACGCGGCATGGCTCTCCACCGGCGCCTCCGGCCGCGCAGGCGCCCGACCGCTGCCCTACAGCGCCGCCCGCAGCCGGAGCATGACGACGTTCTGGTCGTATTCCTGCAGCCCGCCCGTCGCGGAAACCCGGTCGACGTAGGCGTAGTTCAGCGTCAGGGCAAAGTTGCGGTTGATCAGCCAGGTCGCGGAGGCGCCGAAGATGAGGTCCGTCGCCCGCTGCGTCGGCTGCTGATACTCCTGCCCGCCGATGCCGGCCCAGGCCGAGATCAGGACGTTGCGCAGCAGTTCGTGGTCGGCGCGGAGCTGGGCGTAGTTGCTGACGTAGCTCGCCGTATTGCTGCGGATGGATTCCTGGATCGAGCGGCTTGCCGTCAGGTTGAGCGTCGTCAGCGCCGTCGCATTCCAGGTGACGTTGGCCTCCACGGCCGGGGTGCCGAGCGACTTGAACTGAGGTCCGTCGTAGTCGCGCCATGCGTAGCCGACGGCGATCCGCGCCGCCCACACCCCGTCGAAGTCGTAGCGGAACCCCACGAGGGCGGCCCAGGTCTGGCTATCGCGATCGCTCGCGGCGGAGTTCGTGTAGTTCACGTTCTGGTAGCGCAGCCCCACCGTGACGCCGCGGCCCTGGACGAAGTCGTAGCCGCTGTCCAGCCGCAGGATCAGGGTATCGTAGTCGTAGGCGGAGACGTTGCCGCCCGGACCCGCGACGTTGTCGTAGCGGTACATCGCGTAGGTGGCCGACAGGCCGAACGGCACCCGGTTGAAGCGGGTGAGGCCGCCGACGTCGAACTGGTCGACATTGTACGGCACCGGCTCGGTGAAGCCCGATTGCTGAACGTCGACGCTCTGCGGGCTCAGGTGCTGGCGGAGATGAGTGTAGGCGCCGGAGACCGAGGTATCGCCGCTGATGTCGTAGCGGCCGAAGGCCGAGGCATCCCAGTCGGTCCAGTCGAAGGTGCTGTTGCTGAAATAGCGCCGGTCGACGATGCCGGCTCGCGCGCCGACCTGGTGGCGGGTCCAGTCGCTGATCAGGCTCGCGCGCGCGGCGACCTCGCCGAAGCCATCCCCAACGCGGTTCGACGGGGTGCCGAGCAGGTTGTCGTCATAGCCGACGCCCGCAGTGGCAGAGGCGTCGAGCCGGAAGCTGCCGAGCCGCACGCCGACCGGGTCGACCTCGGGCCGCGGGCGTTCCATGACGGTCTGGCCGCGATTGGGCGCGACCTGGATGTCCTCCTGCGCAAGGGCGCTTCCCGCGAGGCCCGGCAGCGTCGCAAGGCAGATCGCGAGCCCGCCGGTGATCCACTTCGCCGCCGCGGTACGCTGCGTCATCCCATCATCCCGGTGCATGGATGTCCCCCGCGGCTTCGGGCCCGGCCAGTCCGGCGCCCCCATCCCCCGCGGACAGGCTGGCATCGGTAGCAGTCCCAGGGCCAGCCTCCGATGCGGGGTGGAGAAAAATACTCGTGCGAGTGCCGCTGCCGGGCGTGCTCTCGATGTGGAGCATGCCGCCCGAGCGCTCGGCGAACTCGCGCGCCAGGGCGAGGCCGAGGCCGGTGCCGCGCCCGCGGGGCTTGGTGGTGAAGAAGGGCTCCATGGCGCGTTCGAGCACCTCGGGCGGCATGCCGATGCCGGTGTCGGTGATGTCGATGCGGACCCATTCGCCGCCCGTCACGTCGTTCGGCCCGACCGGGGCGTCCGGGCTGCCGATCAGCGCGACGGAGATGCCGAGGACGCCGTGACCAGCCTCGGCCATGGCGTCGCGCGCATTGGTCGCGAGGTTGATCAGCATCGCCTCGAGATCGCCGGGCTCGGCGAGCACGCGCGGCAGGGCGAGCGGCAGGTTCAGGCGGACGGTGAACCGTTCCCCGAGCAGTTCCTGCATGACCTCGCCGAGTTCGGTCAGCAGCGGGCGCAGGTCGATCGCCTCGGGCGGACGCGCGCTGCCGCGCGCGAGCGCGAGAAGGTCGCGAGCCCCGACGGCGCCGCGGCGCGCGGCGCTGCGGGCCCGCTCGATCAGGCGCAGGGTCGCCTCGCGGTCGTCGAGGGAGTCGGGAATGGACCGAAGGTAGAATTCCACGGTCTGCATCACGTTGCCCATGTCGTGCGCGACGCCGGCAGTCAGGCGGCCCAGCGTCTCGAGGTTCTGGCGCTCCGACAGGGCGCGGATGGCGGCCTCGTGATCCTGTCGCGCGCGCGCGAGGTCATCGCTGAGGCGGCGCCGCTCGCGGTTGCCGTAGAGGAGCAGGAATACCAGCGCCGCCGCGCCGGCCAGCAGGGAGGCGAGGAACCAGAGGACGGCAGACTGCCCTGCTTCCGGCACCACAGGCACGGCCGCGAAGGTCACGAAGCCGGTGCCGGGCACCGCCGTCCAGGCGGCAAGGCTGGTTTCTTCGCCATCCGCAGAGGGCAGGACCACATGCGAGCGCGAGGGCGGGCCGGCTGCGATGGCCGCGAGGATGGCCTGGTCGATGCGTGGCGGCACGGGCGGTCCGCCCAGCATCACGCCGCGGCGGGTCGCGGTGTCGACAAGGCCCGTCGCCGGCTGCGCGCCGGCAAGGACCGGGATCGGCATCCGGATGGTCGCGACCCGGGCGGCACCGGAAGCCGCGCCGGAGCGCCACCGTTCGAAGACGAGGGCCGGCGTGCCGCCCGAAGATCCCCCGAGCCGCACCGCGAATCCGTCCGGCTCGCCCGAGGCATGTTCGCGCAGCGTGACCTCGACCTCGGCCGTGCTGCTGCCGGACAGCAGGACCGGGCCATCCCCCGCCGCCGCGAGGACGGCACGGCTCGTCGTCCGCGCATTCTCGATCGTCGCGACGACGGCCTCGCGCGCCGTTTCGGCACTGCGTGCGGCAAGGCGCAGCGCCGCCTGCCGCCCGACCGCGCCCGGCTCTCCGAAGACGAAGTGCCTGGTCACCGGCAGGGCCAGTGTCGCGAGGACCGTGAAGGCGGTGGCAAGCACCAGCCAAGGCCAGGGCTTTGGTCGCGACTCGCGATGCCGCAGGCGGATCATGGCGGCGGCCGTGCGCACGACCGACCATCCTCCCCGGCGGGAGAGCCGGCGTCCGGGCGTTCCAATTTCAGCGACATGTCTCCGGTCACTTCGGAGCCGCGTCGGATTATCTACCCAGGGTAGATTCAGGGTGGACGAATGACATGATCCCAGAAACTCCTCTTCGCCCCCGGCTAAAAACCTGCACGAGTCGCTTGCAAATGACAAGTCTCGAGATTTATTGATTGGCCGTGAAAGAGGTCGATGCGGAAAACAATACGTCTTGCGGCGTCAGATCATACGGATTCGCTGCGCCATTTCTCAATCGACGAAGAAGATAGCATGAATACAACTATATCTCTACATATCGTCGATGACGACGCCGGGATCCGCGAATCCCTGGCGGCCTTCCTCACGCGTCGCGGGTATTCAGTTCGTTGCCATTCATCGGCGGACGAATTCCTGGCCTCGCCATCCTCGCAGTTGGACGGGGAGGCACCCACGCTTGTCATCAGCGATGTCCGCATGCCCGGCCGCAGCGGCGTCAGCCTGCTGCGCCTCCTGCGCGAACGGGCGCAGGCCAGGGGCACGCCGCTCGCCGTCATCCTGCTTTCGGGGCATGCGACCGTGCCGGTCGCCGTCGAGGCGATGCGCGCCGGCGCCGTCCATTTCCTGGAGAAGCCCGTCGATCCGGACACCCTGCTCGAGACGGTCAGGACGGCCTGTGGCGAACTCGAGACGGCCCGCCGCGTGCCCGAGGACACCGCCGCGCGAGCGCGCCTCGAAAGCCTCACGCCGCGGGAGAGGGAAGTCCTTGCCGCCTTTGTTGCGCGGGGGTCGAACAAGGCGGTCGCGAACGCTCTGCACATGAGCCCGCGCACCGTCGAGGTTCACCGCACGCGCATCTTCCGCAAATCCGGCGCCAGCTGCGTCACGGAACTCGTGCGGCTGGCGCTCGAGGCAGGTTTTGCAGAGCGATCGACGCCGAAGGGTGATGCGATTTCACGTTCGGCGTGAGCGAAATCACGCTGTCATCACGTTAGGGGTTTCCCGTATGGCGGTGCAGCAAAGCACCGCGTAGCTTGATCCCGTTATCAGGCGATCCACGCCACCCCCAGCGCGGAGAATGCCATGTTGATCCGGCATGACATCGCCGCAGTTCCGATGGAACTGCGGGTTTCCACACGAACACCCGATCGCCGCATGCGACGCGGCGAGGTCCTCAGGGCTCCGGAACGCTGCGACTTCGTCGCGGTACGCGTCCTTGAAGGCTGCCTCCGGGTCTGCCATCCGCTCCATGACGGACGGCGGCAGATCACCGACTTCCTGTTTCCCGGAGACGGGATCGGGATCGGTGAGGTACGCCGCCATAATGGCAGCATCGAGGCAGTCTCGCCCTCGCGCGTCAGCCTGCTCTCGGCGGACCACCTTGACGATGAGGAGGCGGATCTCGCGCAGGCGCGCATCGATGCGATGCAGTCGCGCCTCTTCATGCTCGGGCACAAGAACGCACGCGAGAAGCTTGCGGCCTTCCTGCTCGAGATGTCCGGGCGCATCGCACCGGCAGAGGTGAGCTTCCGGCTGCCGATGTCGCGCTACGACATCGCCGACTATCTCTGCCTGTCGCCTGAAACCGTCTGCAGGAACTTCACGCAGATGGTTTCGGACGGGCTGATCACGCTGCCCGATTCCCAGACGGTGCAGATCCTGCACCGGGCGCCGCTCGAGTTCATCGGCCGCTGAGGTGCGGGGCGGCGCTGCCGCCCCCTCCGAGCATCCCGGGGCCGCGCCACCCCGCGGCCCGCGGCTGTCTTCCCCTCGGACACCAACGATCGTCCCGGATGGCGCCGTGCCGGCGTGCCTCAGCGCGCCCGGCCGGCCGGCATGGGGCGCGCCAGCCGGGACGACACGGCGGCCGGCATCGCCCGTGCGGGCCTGGGCGCCGAGGCCATGGCAGGCACGCGGGAATCGATCCTGATGCGGATCGCCGCGGCCGCGAGGATGCCGATCTGCACATAGAAGATCGGCGTGGTGATGACCGGCGCGGCGAAGATCGCGGCGATGAGCTGACCTGTCAGGGCGGACCCGAAGGCGGCGATGGCCGGCAAAGCCGGATGGTCGGGCGCCGCCCTGCGACGCGCCTGGCGGACCAGGCTGACGAGCCGGCCCGCGAACCAGACGACCGTCACCGCGCCGATGACGCCGGCGCCGGCGAGCAGGCCGGGAAGCACGCTCGAGGACCTGGTGCTGCCCCAGCCGATGCCGAGGCCGCCGCTCGAGAGAAAGGCCTCCCAGGCGACGATGTTCATGCCGCCGCGCTCGCTGAAGGAATCGGTATCCGTCTTGTTCAGGAAGGACTCCAGGATCCCGGCAAGGGCATCGGCCAAGGGGGGATGAAGCAGGACCGCCACCACGATCAGCAGCACGCTGCCGACGAGCGGCATCGCGAGGACCCGCCAGAGCCTGCGCAGCGACTGCCCGCGCCCGGCAAGGGCGTTCGCGGCGACCATCGCGGGCAGCCCCACGGCGAGCGAGGCGATCCCCGTGGCGGAGGTCGAGAGGAAGGTCGCGGCACAGCCGAGCACCAGCAGGACGTCCGCACGCAGGATCCGCTGGCCGCGCAGGCAGAGCCCGGTGCAGGCAAGGCAGAGCCCCGACATGTAGAAGCCGAGGGCGGAGGGCTCCGAGAAGGGCCCCTGCAGCCGCGGCAGGAACCCCAGGCTCTGTTCCACGATGCTCCAGCCGGGGTTCGACTGGAGCACGCTGGTGGGGTAGGGCACGCCCAAGGTCCGATGGGCGAATTCCCAGGCCATCAGCCCGACGACGAGATAGCCGCCGAGCAGGTACGCCATCACGAGGCTCCGCCATCGCGTGCCCGCACGCCCCAGCGCGAGCGTGGCTGACAGGGCGAGCGCGATGTTCACCGCCAGGTAGAAGACCTGGTTCATGTTGCCCTGGCCCGGGGCCAGGGGCACGGGCTGCGGCGCGATCCCGTCGAGGCGCTGCGGCCAGACGATGATGCGGCCGGCGAAGGCCTGCGGCAGCAGCACCGCACTCACCACGGCATAGGCGAGGAGCACGAGAAGGGGCGCCAGCAGGCGCAGCGCGGTGGGCTCGGCGATGCTGCGCCGGCCCGCCATGTACTGGCTTGTCACGAGGCCGATGAGGGTGAGACCCGGCACCAGGCCGGGCTGCAGGCCGGAGCCGCCGATGGTGAAGGCTGCCGCCGCTTCGAAGACACCGGCAACGAGCACGAACTGCACGAGCTGCGTCGCCGAACCCGCGTAGCGGATGCACAGCGCGGCGAGAACGACACCGAGGACGGTCGCGCTCACGCGCGGCCGTCCTCCGGATGGCCGTAGTAGCCGCGATGGTCGCGGTAGAGATAGGCCAGTCCGTCGCTGGCCTGGCGGGCGAAGTGGCGGAGCTGCACCTGCGTCATCACGGCGCCGGCGACGCGTGCGCCGCACCCATGAAGCAGCCGCAGCGCGTCGCGGGCCGCGGCTCGCGGCGTGTGCTCCCAACGCACGGCGAAGACCGTCGCATCGGCCAGCCGCGCGACGAGCAGGGCGTCTGCCGCCGGCAGCACGGGTGGCGTGTCGATCAGGACGAGGTCGAAATTGCTCGCCGCCCAGTCGAGGAACCTGCCGAAGCGCGGCGAACCCAGCAGTTCCTGTGCATCGCCTGCCAGCCGGCCCGCCGGCAGGACGTGCAGGCCGCGTTCGACCTCGCGCAGCACGTCGCGGCCGTTGCCGACCAGGTTGCCGGCCAGGATCTCCGCGAGGCCGGGCCCGTCGCCCGAACCGAGCTCAGGCAGGTGCGGGGGATTGCGCAGGTCCGCGCAGACCAGCAGCACGCGCGAACCGCTGCGCGCGGCACTGCGGGCGAGCCCCAGCACGAGCGCCGACTTGCCTTCCTGCGGCAGGGAGGAGGTGACGACCACGGTGCGCACCGGCCGTTCCGCGCCCATCACCTGCAGCACGCCGCGCAGGCGCGCGATCGAGGCCGCATATTGCGCCGCGGCGACGCTCGTGCCGCCCTGCATGGCACGGCGGTCGGTCAGCGGCATCACGCCGATCGAGGCGATGCCGAGCGCTGCCTCCAGCGCGTCGGGCGTCGTGAAGCCTTCCTGCATCCGCTCCACCAGGAAGACGAGCACCACGCCGATCACCAGCGATCCACCGAAGGCGAGGACGAGCAGCCGCCCGCGCTTCGGTCCGCTCGGCGCCTCGGAGGGGACGGCCGCCGAGACCAGTTCGGCGTCGGCCTGCTGGATGCCGGAAGCGTTCGCGAGCTGCGTGGCGCGGGTCAGGAAGCTCTCGTAGATCGTGCGGTTGGCCTGTGCCTCGGCCTGCAGGCCCTGCAGGCGCACCTCGGCCACGTTGTCCTGTGCGACGAGGCGCCGCAGGGCCGCGACGCGCTCGCGCAGGGAACTCTCCTGCACGCGCGCCGCCGCGACCTCGCTGCGCAGCCCGGCAAGCGCGTTCGCCATTTCCTCCCGGAGGCGGCGCTGCAGCCCGGCACGCTGGGAACTCGCCGCGCGCAGGTCGGGTGCGCGCCGGCCGAGCGTGGCGGAAAGCTGCGCCTCCCGGGCCGCGGCCTGCGCTTCCTGGTCGCGCAGGTTGCGGATGATGGGGGAGTTCATCACCTCAGGCAGCGCATCGGCCCGGCCACCATGGGCCATGGCGGCCTCCGCCTCGGCGAGCTGGCCTTCCTTGCGCAGCCGCTCGGTCTCGGCGGCTACGAGCTGGCGGGAGAGGTCGTCGAGCTGCTGGCGGTTGACGGTGAGCGTCCCGCCGCTGCCGCTGCGCGAGCCGATGAGTTCGGTCAGGCCATGCTCGATCCGGTAGTTCTCGATCGCCCGCTCGGAGGCGCGCATGCGCTCGGCAAGCTGATCGAGCCTGGCACTGAACCAGGTGTGCGCGCGGTCGATGGCGGCGGTCTTCTGGCGCCGCCGGAACTCGAGCAGCTCGTTGGCCAGGGCGTTGACGATGTTGGCGCTCAGCCCGGGCGATCCGGTCTCGATCCAGATGTTCAGGACATTGGAGCGCGGCTCGTTCTGGATACCGATGCGCGAGGCGAGGATGGCCGCCGCCGTCTCGCGCGGGTCGCCCGATGTCGGCCAGCGCGCCGCCTCGGGGAAGAGGCCGAAGTTCTGGTTCAGCATGATGGTCAGGCGCGTGAGCAGGCCGGGACCGCCGGTGAACTCCGGCGAGTCCGTGAGGTGGAGTTCGTCCACGACGCGCCGGGCGATGGCAGGCGAGCGCAGGATGTCGATCTGCGTGCGGATGAGGTTCGCGTTCCCGGTATCGGGCGAGATCGCCTGCAGGTCGCTCACCGGCGTGTTGCTCGGCTCGATGAGGACGGACGCTTCGGCGCGGTATGTGGGCGGTGCGCGCCCCAGCCAGGCGAGCATCGCGCTCAGGCCCGCCGCCACGACGATGGCGACGATCCAGGCGCGCCGGCGCAGCACGGCGAACAGCCGCCGCACGGGAATGCCGATCGGCTCCTCCTCCCGCAGCATCTCGGGGCCATGCCGCAGCGGAGGCAGATGGAGGGCGGGAACGGTCATCGCGGCGGAACCCTCTGATAGCGGCCGGGCCGGTCCTCGATCGCGGCGGCGCCGCCGCCGAGCCCCAAAGCGGGCATGACGTCGGCGCGGCGGGCAAGGTGGCCGAGCGACAGGACGCGATCGGGCGCAAGGCGGCCGCGGATAGCATCCACCAGGCCGATCAGGTTGCCCCGCAGCCGGCCCCGCCTGTCGATCCAGGGTTCCGGCCGCAGCGCGTGCACGAGATTGGCCGCGAGGTTGCGCCCGATCTGCGCGACGGCGCGGCGCATCGTGTAGGAGGGCACGCGCCTCGCGATGTAGAGCGGATTGATGACCTGGGAATAGCCGAGCTGCAGGCCCGGCGAGCGGCCCATCTTCACGCCGAGATGCACGCCCCGCGCGCCGCCGATGCGAACGACGGCGCCGTGGGTGCCGAGGCGGCAGGAGAGCTCCGCGTCCTCCTGCCACGCGTAGAGCGGCAGGCTCTCGTCGAAGCGAAGGCCCGTGCCGTGCAGGACCGACAGGCGCACCGCCATGTTGCAGCCGTAGCCATTGGCCGTCGTCGCCACTTCCATGGGCTCCGAGCTGGCCTGGTCGCGCGCGATGATGTCGCGCGCCTCGGCGAAGCTGATGCCGCTGCCCCGCGCGCCGTCGGCCAGCACCGTGCCGGTCGCGACGACCACGCCCGGACGCTCCGCGAAGAGGCGCTCCATCACCGCGAGGTAGTCGGCCCGCGGAACGAAGTCGTCGTCGAGGAAGAGCAGCATCTCGCAGTCGGTGACGTGGTCGATGATGCTGTTGCGCTGGCGGCAGGAACCGGGATCGGAGGGCAGCCATTCGACGTCCGGTGGCCGCCGGTCGCGCGGCGGCACGTCGTTCTCCCGCGCATAGCAGACGATGATGCGGTCGGCGGGCCGCGTCTGGCGGCGGAGCTCGGCCAGCGTCTCGAGGACGATGGGCGCGCGCCCGAGCGTGGGGATCCCGATTGCGATCCTCATCCGTGTTCCCCCTGGGCCTGATCCCATGCGCCGAGCCCCGGCTGCGGCGCGCTCGGCGGCGGAGGCCCGGCCATGCGCGCGGCGACCATGGCGCGCAGTTGCTCCCGCCGCGCCCGCTGCTGCCCCAGCGGCGCCGGGACCTGCTGCGCGAGGGCGCTGGCCGTGGCGTGTGCGGCGATCGAGAGGCGTTCCCATCGCGCATGGTCGCCGGCGAGGATGCGCAGCGCGTCGGCGGCGACGTCGAGGTCGGGCTCCGCCCAGACGCTGTCGCGGTAGATCCCGGCGCCGTCCTCGACGGTCACGAGGCGTGCCGGGACGAGGATCGCGCTGTCACTCTCCATGAAGTCGAGATTGCCCGACCATCCGGTGGCGACGACGGGCACGCCGTGGGCCATGGCCTCGAGCATCGGAAGGCCGAAGCCCTCGGCGCGATGCAGGGAGAGCAGCACGTCGGCCGAGCGGTACAGCCCGCGCAGCGCCGGGGCATCGAGGAACTCCGTCAGGATCGTGACGTTCGCCATGCCGGCCGCGGCGCGGGCGAGGGGGCAATCCTCCCCGGCGGATCCGTTCAGCTTGATCACGAGATGTGCCGCGGAGGATTCGCCGAAGGCCGAGCGGAAGGCGCCGAGCGCCCCGAGCGGGTTCTTCCGCGCGAAGCTCGAGCGGCTGTCGCCGAAGCAGAGCACCGTGAAGGGGCGCGCACCGTCCCGCCGGCGCCGCGTGGCGGCCGGCACCACATGGGGCACCACGTCGACATGCCGGTCCGTCAGGCGCCGCAGGCTTGCCCGGGCGAAGCGGCTTGGCGTCCAGACCTCGTGGACCAGGCGGTCGTAGTCGTCCCAGTCGGTCGGCGGATCCGGCAGTTCCCAGGCCCAGTAGGCGATCCGCCAGGCCGCCGCGGCGGCCGGCATCACCGCGGCCAGCAGCTGCGGCGTCTGCGGCCCGCCGCAATGCAGGACATAGGCGCTCGCAGGGGTGTGCCTGGCGCGAAACAGCGGGTTGCGAAGCGCCGGGCTGGCATCGACCAGTTCCGCCTCGAAGCCGAGCCGGCGCAGCATCTCGTATTGCAGCACCGCGCCGCTCGCGATGCCGTTCCTGCGGCTCAGCGCCGCCACCACCGCGATGCGGCGGAAGGAACGCGCGGGCATCTGCCGCGGGATGGCGATATCCATCGCCGCGGCGCAGGTCCGCGAATAGGCGCGCGCCAGGATCGGCTTCAACGTCGCGTGCCATCTGGTCATGGCGCCGTCGTTCCTGGTGATCCCGCCATCGCAGATGCATCCGCTTCGAGCATGCCGATTGATGGCCGCGGCGGGCCCGCCGCTTCAAACGAGGAGGCTGAAAACTCTTCCCGCAATGTCAGCGAAGCAGGCGGCAGCCGGACGCGCCCCGCAGGATGACGCCGCACATCCTTGCGCATGAGGTCGTGGCGCGACGATGCGAGGACGCCCTATGGTGACGGCTTCGCCATCGGCGCGACCCGCCGTCCGGAAGGGGGAGGCATCCTAACGTGTTCAGCAGATACCTCAGTGGATTCGCTGTTGCGCTTGCCCTGCTGCTCGGCGCGTGCGCCGGGCCGGGGGCCGATCTTCCGCCCTTGCCGGCGGCCCCGTCCGGCCCGTACCGCCTCGCGGCGGAGGACCAGCTGCGGGTGACGGTCTTCGAGGACAGCCGCCTCTCGGGCGAGGTGCGCGTCTCGGATTCAGGTGCGGTCGCGATTCCGCTGCTGGGTCCGGTGCAGGTCGCCGGGCTGACGGTGTCGGAGGCCGAGGCACGCATCCGGCGCGAATTCCAGCGGCGGCAGTTGCTGCAGGATCCGGGCGTGGCGGTCTCGGTGATCGCCTATCGCCCGATCTTCGTCCTCGGCATGGTCGAAAGGGGCGGGCAGTTCCCCTACCAGCCGAACATGACCGTGTTGTCCGCCGTCGCGCTCGCGGGCGGCTTCAACTACCGCGCAGTGCAGGACCGGGTCTCGGTCACGCGCGTCGATGCCTCCGGGACCAGCCGCGAATACCGTGCCGAGCGGTCCTCTCTGCTGCAGCCCGGCGACGTGGTGACCGTCTTCGAACGGTATTTCTGAAGCGCCCGACAACCGCTGCACGAAGGCGATCCCGAACGGGTCGCCTCGGTGCGACGAAGAGTTTTTGGATTGTTGCTTTGAGCGCCGCTTGCCTGCCGTCGCAGCATTCGATCCATGGACGGCATGCAAGCGAGCGCCGCCTCGGCGGACATCAAGCCCCACGATGCGACGATTCCCGGACCGGGCTTCGTCGGTGCCATCACCGGCCGGGTCGGTGACGCGACGCGATCCGAGGCGGTCAAGCGAACGACGGATATCATCCTCTCGGGCCTTCTGCTCACGGCGCTCGCGCCTCTCATGCTGGGTGTCGCGTTGACGATCAGGTTGAGCAGCGGCCCGCAGGTGCTCATCCGCCACCGGCGCGTCGGGCGTGGCGGCGTTCTCTTCGACTGCCTCAAGTTCCGGACCATGGTGCGCGACGGCGATCGCGTTCTCGGTGAATTCCTCGAACGCGATGCCGCCGCCCGCGAGGAATGGCGGGTCCGGCGGAAGCTGTCGCGCGACCCGCGCGTGACCTGGATCGGCAACGTGCTGCGGCGCTTCTCGCTCGATGAACTGCCGCAACTGCTCAACGTGCTGCGCGGCGACATGAGCCTGGTCGGGCCGAGGCCCGTGGTGGCTGCCGAGCTCAAGGAGCACTACCAGGGCGAAGCGGAGTCGCTCTATTGCCGTGTCCGCCCCGGGCTCACGGGGCTCTGGCAGATCAGCGGGCGCAGCGATGTCACCTATCGCGAGCGCGTGCGGCTGGATTGCGAGTATGTCCGGCAGGGCTCCTTCCTGCTCGACCTCGGCATCATCTGCCGCACCCCCTGGGTGGTGCTGCGCGCACGCGGCGCCTGTTGAGAGACCGTTTGAGAATGCGCCGTTCGGCGCCTTCTGCAGTCCGGCACCGGCCCGCATTCCCGATCGGGGGCGCGGGCCGGCGCCGGCCTTCTCAAACGGTCCCTAAGGCCGGTCAGGCGGGAAGGAGCAGGCCTTCCCGCTCCAGCACCGCCGCGGTGGCCGCGATGGTCGCAAAGGGAATGCCGGCGCGGTCGGCGATGTCGAGCAGGCTTCGCCGCCCATCCGACTGGTTGAGCAGCCAGAGCATCGCCAGGTTGCGGCGTGCGGCCCCCGCATCCCCGCCCAGCGCGCCGTAGAGGCCGCGACGGCCGAGTTGCGGTTCGCAGAAGGGCAGGGCATTCCGCAGGCGCCGGTCCCGCTCGGTCACCTCGATGGCGGCCTCGAGCAGGGCGAGCGAGCCGGCAAGCGCACAAGGGCGGACGAAGTCGAGGTTGTCGGCGGAGGTATGGTACTCCGGAAACTCGCCGAAGGGGCTGCGCTGCAGCAGCCCGACGGGGAGGTCGAAGCCCGGCGAGCAGTACTGGCGTTCATCGTAGCCATAGGGAGAGAAGTCCCTGAGGCGCGCGTCCTCCGCATGGTGGCGCAGGACATGCGCCATGATCCGGTCGATCGGCGCGTCGCCCCGCTGGCTGCGCTTGTAGGTCGGCGGGCCCGCGTCACCCACCCCGGCCACCACCAGGCCGTGGCGGATGCGCTCGCCGCAATCGCGGTTCCGCGCGAGCCAGGTGATGGCGCCGATGGTCCCCGGTGCGAACAGGAAGCGATAGCTGAACCGCGTGCGCCGCCCGGCGAGCCGTGCGGCGAGGAAGGCCAGCACCGCCATCCCCGAGCAGTTGTCGTTGGCGAGCGACGGGTGGCACGCATGCGCGGAGAGCAGCACCTCCCCATCGGATTCCCCATGGTGGAGATACTCGCCATAGGTCAGGCTGCCGTCGAAGAGCTCGGCGTCGATATAGGCGCGATAGGAGCCTTCGGGCAGCGCCTCGAGGGCCTCGTGCGCCATACAGAAGCCCCAGCCTTCCTCGTAGTAGGAGGTGCGGTAGGGAATGAGGCGGGGTTGCTCCGGCAGGGTGTGGATGTGCCGCCGCAGCTCGTGCAGCGGAAGCACCTTGTCGACCGGCGCGCTGTAGCTGACGACGTGCAGGTTGTTCGCGCGGAAGTCGAGCACGCGCGTGCCGTCCGCGGCTTCGACATAAGCCTCGCGGATCCGCCACTCGCGCGGCACGGTCCAGTCGAAGACCTGCGTTCCGCTCGGCACCTCGTGCTGCGCGAGCGGCAGGTAGCGGCCGAGGATGGCAAGGCTGCGCCGGACGCCGTCCCCGGTGATGCTGCGGCAGATCGGGAACAGTTCCGCCACGAGGGCGTGCAGGGCGGCGCCGGTCTCCTCCCATGCCGTGGCCGGCGCGGCCTGCACCGCCGCGCTCACGAAGCGAGCAGCGCGGCCGCCCTGCTCTCGCCGCCCTGCGCTCCGTTGCGCCGGCGCAGGTCTGGACCGAGAGCGCCTTCGGCCATCAGCATGCGGATGTGCCCGATGCGCTGGTAGCGCGGTCCCTCGAACGCCTCGAGGTCGAGATCCGAGGCGCGATAGGCCTCGTAGAGCTGCTCGGCGCCGCGGCGCACGTCCCACCGCGGCCGGAAGGCCGGCAGCCGCGCCGCGATCTTCGAGAAGTCCACGCGGTAGGACCGCAGGTCCGGCCCGGCATCGGGAGCCACCTCGAGGCGGCAGCCGGGAACCACCTCGGCCACCACCTCGGCGATCTCCCGGATGCGGTAGTTGTGGGCGGTCTGGCCGACGTTGAACGCCTCGTTGCAGACGGCCTCCGCCGGTGCCTCGAGGGCGGCGATGAAGGCACGCGAGATATCCTCGATGTGCACGATCGGCCGCCAGGGGGAGCCATCCGACTTCAGCAGGATCCGTCCCGTGGTCACCGCCCAGGCAACCAGGTTGTTGAGGACAATGTCGAAGCGGATGCGCGGCGACAGGCCATAGGCTGTCGCCGGACGCAGGAAGGTCGGGCAGAACCCGTCGCCGGCGAGCGCCGCGATGTCACGCTCCGCCATGACCTTCGAACGCCCGTAGGCGGTCACCGGGTTCAGGGCGCCGGTTTCGTCCAGCAGCCCTTCGCCCGCCTTGCCATAGTTCGAGCAGGAGGAGGCCAGCAGGAAGCGCTTTACGCCGGCCCGCTTCGCCAGCGTCGCGAGGCGGGCGCTGGCGCGATGGTTGATCGCGTAGGTGCAGTCCTCGTCGAGGTTGCCGAGCGGATCGTTCGACAGGGCGGCGAGGTGAATGACGGCATCGAAGCCCGCGAGCGCATCGGCCTCGACGTCGCGCACGTCCGTCGCGATGGTCGGCACGTCCGCGATGTCACCACCGGGAACGAAGGTGCAGCGCGCGTAGAGCTCGCTGTCGAGACCGGTCACGTCGTGGCCGGCTGCCAGCAGCATCGGCGTCATCACCGTTCCGATGTAGCCGAGGTGACCCGTGATCAGGACTTTCATGCGCGGTTCTCCCCGGCATTGCGATGGCCGCAGAGTGCCGCGTCGTGCCTGCCGCGGAGAACGAACCGCGCCGACAAATTTTTACGGCGAACGCGGCGAGGATCGCGTCGTGATTCAGGATTCACTGTGCGATTTCGCATCCGCCGGTTGAGCAGAAGCCGGATTCCATGGCGTTCCGTTACGAAATGCGCCCGCGATGCGCTGTCAGGCGCGATGCTGCATGCGTGAAGTGCAGCCTCGAGCCGCAATTCAACCCTGCGGCAATGACGGATGTCAGTGATGCCGATGCGCACCCCGACGATGCTCTGGCCATCGCGGCGGCGCGCTCGCCGCGCGGCGGATGCACCGGGGGCGGTGGAGGACGGACATGATGAATCACGCATTGCCCGAACCGGAGGTGCATGCGCGGCGTGGTGCGGCCTCCGTCCGCCCGCAGGAACGCGATGCCCTTTTCCGCGCCTTCCGCGAGGGCGAGTTCGTCTCGAACTTCCTCCGGCAGGCGGCCATGGAGCGCTTCTGGCTCTCCGACCTGCGGCGCTTCTATCTGTTCCTCTACCTGATCCGGGAATCCGAATGGATGCGCGGTGGGGTGCCCGGGCGCTTCCCCTTCGCGCTCGTGGCGATGCGCACGCAGCTCTCGCTCGCGCGGCTGTCGCAGGTGCTGGAGATGGCACATGCCACGGGCGACTTCGTGCGGCGTCGCGACCCGCGCGATGCGCGGCAATACGTATTCGAGCCAAGCGAGCGCGCCGTCCTCCTCTTCGAGAAGCTGGTCCAGGACTTCCATCGCGATGCGCCTGCCCTGGTCGGTCGGGCGGCCCAGGACCCGCACCTGCTGGGCGGCAGCCTGCGTTCGCGGCAACTGCTGTTCATCGATGCCGTGCTGCGCTTCCTCGGCAGCCTCGACCTCGGGGATCGCGGCGTCGGCAGCCTGAGTTTCATGCTGGCCATGCTCGATCTGCACCTGCACAGCCCGCTGGCAACGACGGACCTGATCCGTCGCGAAGCGGAACGGCTTCACGTCACCTGCGTGACGATCCGCAACCTCCTGCGGCGCGCCGAGGCGCGGAACTGGCTGCATCGCGAGCGCCGGATGCTCTCGTTGAGCCCGCAGGGCCGGCACCGCATCGCGAGCGGCATGGACGCCGTCGAATCCCTGATCGTCGAAGTCCTGCCCCCGCAGCAGCAGGACAGCCACGCGCTGCCGCTCCGGCGCACACGCTTCCAACCCGCGCGGCGCGACGATTGGACCAGGTGAGGGAGACAGCGATGCCCGTGCAGCAGCGTGGCCATGCCACCTCCGATCGCCTTCGCAGCGTGGCCCACCGGCTGATCCCCGGCGGCTGCCACACCTATGCGAAGGGCGACGACCAGTATCCCATCCTCTCGCCGGGCTTCATCGCACGGGGGTCGGGTTGCCGGGTCTGGGATGTCGACGGCAACGAATACATCGAATACGGCATGGGCAATCGCGCGGTCGGTCTCGGCCATGCCTGGCCGGAGGTGGTCGCCGCCGCCCGCGAATGGATGACGCACGGGGCGAACTTCACGCGCCCTGCGGCGATCGAGGTCGAATGCGCCGAGCAGTTCCTGGAACTGATCGACACGGCCGAGATGGTGAAGTTCTGCAAGGACGGCTCGGACGCGACCTCGGGCGCGATGCGCCTGGCACGGGCCTGGACGGGCAGGGACCTGATCGCGATCTGCGGCGATCACCCGTTCTTCTCGACCGACGACTGGTTCATCGGAACGACCGCGGTCGATGCCGGCATTCCTGAGGCCGTCAAACGCCTGACCCTGAAGTTCCGCTACAACGACATCGCCAGCGTCGAGGCGCTGTTCCGGGATCACCCCGGCGGGATCGCGGCGCTCATCCTCGAGCCGTCGCGCGGCGAGGATCCCGCGGATGGCTTCCTGCACGAGGTCAGGCGCCTCTGCACGGAGAATGGCGCGCTGCTCGTCTTCGACGAGATGATCACCGGATTCCGCTGGCATCTGAACGGGGCGCAGAAGCTTTACGGCGTGGTGCCGGACCTCTCGACCTTCGGCAAGGCGCTGGCGAACGGCTTCTCGCTCTCCGCGCTGGCCGGACGGCGCGACATCATGAGCCTCGGCGGCCTCGAGCAGACGGAGCGGCCCCGGGTCTTCCTCCTCTCGACCACCCATGGCGCCGAGACGCACGCCATGGCGGCAGGCATCGCCAACATGCAGATCTACCGGCGCGAACCGGTGATCGAGCATCTCCATCTTCAGGGCGCCTCTCTGCGCGGCCAGATCGAGCAGGCCATCCGGCGCCACGGGCTCGAGGCGCATGTGAAGGTCGTCGGGCGCAACTGCTGCCTCGCCTACGCAACGCTCGACACGGAAGGCAGGCCGTCCCAGGCGTTCCGATCGCTCTTCCTGCAGGAGACCCTTCGCCGGGGCGTGCTGATGCCGTCCCTCGTTGTTAGCTACGCGCATCAGGACGAAGATATCGCCCGCACGGTGGAAGCCATCGACGGCGCGCTCGGAGTCTATCGGAGTGCCCTTGAAGACGGCGTTGGCAGGTACCTCGTCGGCAGACCATCGCAGGTTGTCTATCGGCGCTTCAACGCATTTGAGGCGGCTCCGACGGCATGATCATCAATTGGCCCCGGGCGACGTCGCGCCGCACCGTGCTGGGGTCGGCCGCCGCGCTCGCGGGCGTGGCGTGCGGGCAGGCCCGCCCGGCTGCATCGGCGCCTGCCTTTCCCCTGCGTGTCGCGGCCGGTGGAACATATCTCGAGGATAGTGGAGGCCGGCCGTTTCTCCTCCAGGGCGACACGGCGTGGTCGCTCATCGTCCAGTTGCGCTTCGAGGAAGCGGAGAACTACCTTCAGGATCGCCGCGCCCGCGGCTTCAATTCCCTGCTCGTCAACCTGATCGAGCACAAATATGCCGCTCGCGCGCCGGCAAACATCTATGGTGACCCTCCCTTCGTCGGCCGCGGCGGCTTCAGCGACCCAAACGAAGCCTACTTCGCCCATGCTGACCGGATTCTGCGACGCACAGCGGAGTTGGGATTCCTGGTGCTTCTGGCGCCGGCGTACATCGGCTACGGCGGCGGAGACGAAGGGTGGTATCGCAGCATGCTCGCTGCCGGCCCCTCGCGCCTGCGCGCCTACGGCGACTACGTCGGGCGACGCTTCGGCAACCGGGACAACATCATGTGGGTCCATGCGGGGGACTTCGACCCGCCGGAACGGAGTTCCGTTCTCTCTGTGGCCGAGGGCATCCTCCGGCACGATCGTACTGCGCTGAATACGGCCCATTGCGCCCCCGAGACTGCCGCGGCGGAGTTCTGGGGCGGGCAGCCCTGGCTGAATGTCGACACGGTCTATACCTACCAGCCGGTGTACCGCGCAGCCCGGCGGGCCGCGCGGCGCCGGCCGCGGCGGCCCTATTTCCTCATCGAAAGCACCTACGAGAATGAACATGGCGTGACGGAGGAAAGGCTTCGCACCCAGGCCTATCAAGCCTTGCTGAACGGAGCCTTCGGCCAAGTCTTCGGCAACAACCCGATCTGGCACTTCGGTACACCTGGGCGCGAGGCCCCGATGACATGGCGTCAGGCCCTTGATGCGGAGGGCAGTCGCGGCATGCAGCATCTGGTAAGGCTCTTCGAACGCATTCCCTGGTGGCAGTTGGAACCGGACCTCGGCACTGCGCTGCTACCGGAAGGGGCGGGCGAGCCGAACGGCCGGCAGTCGGCGGCCCGAACGCGTGATGGCAGATTTGCACTGGTTCACACCCCAGAGGGCAATCTCGTCACGCTCGATCCGTCCCGGCTTGCAGCCCCTATCGTCCAGGCCCGCTGGTTCGATCCATCCGATGGCAGCCTCACGCCCGCGCAAAGCCGGCGCAGCGAACGCGCCGGCTGGCAGGATTTCGCGCCTCCGGGGAGGAACCGCTCGGGCTCAAGGGATTGGATCCTGGAGATTTCTGCACATGCGCGCTGACGCCTCCACCATGCCCGCTGCCTCGTCCGCCGCTCCAGAGGCATTGTCCGGATTTGCGTCGGCCGTGAAGCGAGCGCCCAGGATTGCCCTTTTCGGCCAGTTTGGCGCCGGCAACCTCGGCAACGAGGCTTCGCTCGAGGCGATGATCCGGACCATCCGCGCCCAGATCCCGCAGGCGGCCATGACGGTCATCTGCAGTCGCCCCGACGTCGTGTCCTCGACCTTCGGCCTGCCTGCGATCGACTGGATGCCGCCCGGCATCCGTAGTTCGGCCCTTGCTCTGGTGAACCGGATCTTCCTGAAGGTCCCGTATAAGTCGGTGGCGCCGCTGCGCTGCGCGGCCGCGCTGCGCGGCTTCGACATGCTTCTTGTTCCCGGCACCGGCCTGCTCGACGATTTCGGCGAGCGCGCAGCCGGCGGCCCATTCGCGATCCTCAGCTGGATGCTCGGCGCGCGCCTGGCGGGCTGCGGGGTCATGATGGCCAGCATAGGCGCGGGTCCGATCCGCTCGCGGCTCAGCCGGAGCCTCATGATCGGCGCGGCGCGGCTTGCCCAGGAGATGAGCTTCCGGGACGAGGCGTCGCGCGACTTCATCCGGCACCACATGCGAACTCGCCGGGATCTGCCTGTCTACCCGGACCTGGCCTTTTCGTTCGACGCACCGCCAAGGGTCGCGGGCGCCGAGGACCGGACCTTGGCGCTTGGAGTCATGCGCTATCGCGGCTGGACGAACGACGATGGGGGTGTCTATGCCGGCTATATCGAGAAGCTGGCGTGCTTCGGACGCCAGGCCATCGACGAAGGCTGGACGCTTCGGCTCGTCATCGGCGAGGCGGGCGACGAGGAAGCGGTGCAGGGCTTTCGCGTCGCGCTGGGCGCGAAGGGCGGCGAACGGATGATTGCGCGTACACACTACTCGAGCGCGCGGAACATCCATGACGTGATCGCCCAGATGTCAGGCGCCCGCCTTGCTGTCGCGACGCGCTTCCACAACGTGGTGGGTGCGCTGATTGCCGGAACGCCGGTGATCTCCCTGAGCTACGGCGCGAAGAACGACATTCTGCTCGATCACATGGGCCTCGGCGCATTCACGGCACATGTTGAAACCTTCGATCCTGAGTGGCTGACAGAGCGAGTGAAGATCCTCTCGGCCGAACGTGATACCCGCGCGGTGGTGATCAGACAGCGGGTTGCCGAGTATCGAACAGCGCTGGAGGAGCAGGCAGCGCGCCTCGGCAGGCTGGTGAACCGGCGTGCAAATGAACGGCGCCTCGCGGGTTGATACCGGCATGAGGCCTCACCGGGGCGTAAGGCGGGCCTACCCCAGCCCCTTGATCGGAAGCGGGCGATGAAACTTAGGCGCGCATTGGCGCTTTCCGCTGTTGACCGCTACGCATCGATGGTCATCGGTGCGCTCGTCGTCGCCGTCATGTCGCGCATTCTGTCGCCGTACGAGGTTGGCGTGACGGTGCTCGGCATGTCGGTCTTCATGATCGTCGATTTGGTCCGAGACGTTCCGACCACCTACCTGGTGCAACGCCACGAACTGACCCCAGGGGCAACGCGCGCCGCCTTCAGCGTCATGCTGCTCATCTCGATACTCGCTGCCGTCGCACTCTGCCTGGCGGCCCCTTGGCTGGCCACATACCAAGGCGAACCCGGCCTCGTGCCATTTTTCGAAGTGCTGGCGATGGCTTTGCTGCTGGGGCCGTTCGAGCGGCCCGCGACCGCGATGTTCCGGCGGGTGCTCGATTTCGACAAGGTCGCGATCGTCAACGTGAGCGCTACGTTGACAAATGCGCTGCTCGCCGTGGGGCTCGCCGTCCTCGACTTCAGCTACATGTCATATGCCTGGGCGTTGCTGGGATCAAACCTGGTCGCGTTGACCGTCGCGCGCCTTGTCAGTGACCGGCGGGTGGGCCTCGGCATCACGGTGAGAGGCTGGGCCGAGGCTTTGCGGATTGGCGGCGGTTCTGCTCTCTGGGGCCTCATCTGCCGACTGACCGAGACGGTGCCGCATTTCGTGTTTACCGCCTACGGGCAACTCGGCACGGTCGGCCTCTACGGCCGGGCGCAGTTGGTCGCGGACATGCCGGGGAAGCTGCTCTTCTCGGCCATCTGGCCCGTTGCCCTTCCCGCGCTGGCCGCGCATCAGAGGAGCGGCGCAGAGGTCAAGCGGCCGGTCCTCGATGCCATCGGGCTGCTCAGCGCCTTTCAATGGCCAGGGTTGCTGGTCGTCGCCTGCCTCGCGCATCCGATCACGCTTCTTCTCCTCGGTTCCCGATGGATCGAAATCGTACCTGTGGTGCAGGTGCTCATCCTCGCACGGCTCTTCGCGCCGCTGGATGTCGTGGTCTATCCGCTCCTGATGTCCCAAGGACGGACCTTGCGGCTCGTGGTTTCCGCGCTCCTGCCGGTGCCGCTCTACTTAACCCTGATTCCCCTTGCGGCATTTCACGGTCTCATGGCCGTGGCGCTGTGTTACCTCTTGCTGGTCCCCTTCAACTCGGCCGTTGGGTTCGCCTGCATCCGGGGGCCGCTGCAACTCGGACTGCGGGAGGTCGGCGCGGCGCTGCGCAAGAGCTTCCTGACCTCACTGACCTCCCTGGTAGGGCCACTGTTGGTCATTGCGGCTCATGGCTTCAGGTTCGACCTTTCGATCGGCCAGGCGGTGGTCGCCGGCGCGCTCGCAGCGGCCGGCTGGGCTCTGGGTCTTGCCGCAACGAGGCATCCTTTGTGTTACGAGCTTCTGCGGATCGTCAATTCCGCGCGCCAGGTAATGGCGCCGCGTTTGGGAGTCCGGCCGTGAACCACATCGCCTCGACCGCAAGCCTCACCTCCCATCTGAACCGCCCTCTTGTCGCCGACATGTCGCTCGCGCTGATCAACCGCACCGGCGCCTATCATGTTTGCCGGGAGATCGCCGACGGCTGCACGGATCTCATCAGTGCGCGCCGCTACTGGCGGCTGCGTCGGGCAGATGTGCCGCGGAGCCACTTCGGCCGTGTGCTGGCACGACTGATGATGTTGGAGATCGATCATCCGGCACTTGGCCGGTGGCTCCCGGCACGCCGGGGCCGCGACGAATCCATTCTCTATATGGATCCGCTGTATGTGCTGGGCGAGCAGCCACGCCCCGACGACATCGTACTCTGCCACGACCTTGGCCCAGTAACGCATGCCGATCTGTTCGACGCTTCCACCGGCGCGAACTACCGGGAGGCCTACGAGCGCATCAGCAGGGGACGACCCGGCATGGTCTTCGTGAGCGAGGCATCGCGCGACGCCTTCGTCGAGGTCTACGGAACGGACTATCCATTTCTCGAGGTCATTCCCCTCTTTGTCCGGCAACACACTCACTTGGACGGCGGGCGCGCCCCGGCCGGTATCAGCGGGCCTTTCCTGCTGACGGTCGCGGCCCTGGAGCGGCGCAAGAATCACGTTCGGAGCTTCCGGGCCTTTGCCGACTCCGGTTTGGCGGCAAAGGGCTACTCCTACGTCTTCTGCGGCCCCCGCGGAAACGCGACTGACGAGATCCTTGCCGCCGCGGCCGCGACGCCCGGGGTCATGCGCCTCGGCTTCGTCGAAGAGGCCGAGCTGCGCTGGCTCTACGGCAATGCGGCCGGCTTCGTCCTGCCCAGCTTGCTCGAGGGTTTCGGCATGCCGGCTCTCGAGGCGGCGCAATATGGCCTGCTCTCCTTGATCGGAAGCGGCGCTGCGCAGCGCGCCGCCGTGGGTGACGGCGCGGTCGTCGTCGATGAATCTTCGGTTGCCTCGATTGCCGAAGGCCTCAGGCATCTGGTGGGAATGGATGCGATGGACCGCGCACGGCGCATCGAAAAAGCCCTCGCGCATGCCCACAGCCTCACTCGTGGGCGCTTTATCGCCGCCTGGCGTGCCCTGCTCGAATCGCGGGTTCGTGCATGAGCATGGCAATGCAATACCGGCGAGGTAGCGAGCGATGGCAAAGAAATGCCCCGCCCGGCCCTCCGCAAACGGGAGGTGACCCCGCCATGCTGAGCATCGCGATCTGCACACACAATCGGTCGGCCGATGTCAGGACATGTCTTGACCACCTGTATCCGCAGATCGATTTCCGCGTGGCGCAGCTGCTGTTGGTCGATAGTGCATCCTCGCCGCAAGAGGCAGAAATACTCGACGCCTGCGTAGCGGAATATCCGAATATCCAATTCGTGCGCCTCCACGAGCCCGGGATCTCCCGAGCCCGAAACGCTGCCCTGGCAGCCGCGCGCGGTGATTGGCTTGCCTTCCTGGATGATGATGCCATACCGCAGCATGACTGGTTTGAGCATGTGCTCAGGCTCATGGCTGCGGCTCCGGACACCTGCGCCATCCTCGGAGGCAACATCACTCCCGTTTTCCCTCCCATGATGGATCCCAGGCTCGGAAGGCGGTGGCGCCAGCTTCTCTCGCTGATCGATCAGCCGGATGAGAGCTTCACGGCCTCCAACATCTCGGTCTGCGGTGTGAACTCCTTGTATCGCCGTTCCTTCCTGCTCGAATGTGGAGGCTTCCCGGAAGCCCTTGGGCGGGTCGGCACGAAGCTTCTGAGCGGCGAAGAAAAGCTGGTGCAGGAAATCGCGCTGCTGCGGGGATGGACTGTCGCGCGCTCGAATGTGTTGCGCGTCGGCCACCGCATCTCGGCAGAGCGCCTGGAACGGCGATGGGTTACCAACCGCGCTTACTGGGACGGGTTGAGCGACGAGCGGATCCGAGGAATTCTGGGACAGCCCACGGGGTTCCTTGGCGCATGCGAACTCGGCGGCCGCTTGCTCTTGCTGGGGGCTCTCTATCCGGCATCACCGGAGCGTCAGGAATTTTTCTTACGCTTCTGGTACACGCTGGGAAGGCTGCGCGAGTGCTTCGAGCGCGCGAGATCGAACTCCAAGCCTGAATTTCCCAGCGGTTCCCTCGCCTTGCACACTGACGGCTGAAGAGGGCGGCCACTAAACGAGAACGGCGGCGCCAGGCGCCGCACTGGAGCCGTTCCCGTTCGCCCTGGCTCACGGCAACGCCTCCAGCCCTTTGTTTCTGCGGGCATCTTCACCCGATCAGGTGATCCCACCTGATCGGGATCTGCTCTAGAGCCGTTCCCGTTCGCCCTGGCTCACGGCAACGTCTCCAGCCCTTTGTTTCTGCGAGCATCTTCACCCGATCAGGTGATCCCACCTGATCGGGATCTGCTCTAGTAGCGTGCCCGGGATATCCCGAGGCCCGCGCCCGCGCCGGTAAACCTGCGACGGGGCGCGCCGACCTGTCCGCGGGTTCCGCGAACCGCGTGGCCGAACCAATCGGCAAGCGACGCAGCCCAGTCCGCAAGCGACGGCTCATCCCCATGCAGGCGAAGCGCGTCGAGATGGCGATTGAATCGCTGCCGATCACCGGTCCGCATGCGCTGCAGCAGCAGCCGTCGAAGGAAATGCGCCCTGAACGAACGGCGGCGATGCAGATACTCTCTGAACCCCAAGGCGTGGGCGAAGTAGCGATCGAGCAGGATGAGCCATTCGGCCTCAAACGTCAGGTCGCCTGCGTTCATGGCCTCGGTCGTACTCTCGGCGTGCTGCCTCCAATGCAACAGCTCTTCATGAACGAAGCCATAATCCCCGCGCACACAGGCCCTGAGATTCGCATCCGTATCGAAAGAAGAAAGCGTGGGGTCATAGAATTCAGTGTCGGCATTCAGCAGGGACGTCCGGAACAGAACGTTCATGCCTGACAGCGCCATGGTCTCGCGCCGGAAGTAGCGCCCAAGGATCTCGTGCCCCGTAAAGACCTGCTGGTCCCTGGGAAGTTCCTCGCCACACAACCCGGAGGCGCGCCACTGACATCCCACGAGGAGAACCTTGGGATTGGCCTCGGCCACGGCCACGAGGCAACGGATAGCGTGGGGGGAAAGGAGATCGTCGGCGCAGAGCAGCCAAAAATAGCGTGCTTCCGCGGGGACCCGGCGAACCGCGGCGTTCCAGTTGTCGGCCATGGGTCGCGTCTCCACGGCTCGCTCCCAGACAACCGGCACGCGCCGGCCTGCGAAGCGCCCGATGATTTCAGGCGTCGCATCGGTACTCGCATTGTCCTGGACGATGTGGACGAGATTTGGGTAGTCGAGCGCCTGAACGCACTCCATGGTCTCTGCCAGGTACCTCGCGCCATTAAAGACGGGCGTGACTATGGCAACGAGCGGCATTGCCGGTTCGTCCCGCGTGCTCGTGTCCGCAACTTTCGCGGAGGCCGGAGCCCTGGTGAGCTGGAGCGCGATCTCGGCCAGGTCGACAGAGGTCATATCAGGCGCTGCCAAAGCCGGCATACTCGTCCCATGCCAGATCCCGCTCCGAGATGACGGAGACCGGCATCGGCCACGCTATGCCGATGGCCGGATCATCATATCGCACGCCGGCGGCTGCCTCGGGCAAATGGAACGCGGAGATCAGATAGCTTACCTCGCAATCCTCCTCCATGGTCAGGAACCCGTGTGCCACGCCCTTCGGAACATAGAGTGACAAGTGGTTCGCCGCGGTGAGATCAAAGCCCTGCCACTGAAGATAGGTCGCCGAGGCCGGCCGCAGATCCACCAGCACATCGTGGATGGCGCCCTTCGTGCAGCTGACGACCTTCACCTCTTCATGTGGTGGCCGCTGGAAATGCATCCCGCGCAGCGTGCCGCGCGCCGCCGAATACGAGAAGCTATGCTGCGGGAACTCGGTCTCCAGTCCTCGCGCAGCGAATTCCCGCACGCAGAAGGTCCGGGCAAAATATCCTCTCGCATCGCTTGCCGGTTCCGGTTCGACAAGGAAGACCCCCTCGAGAGAAGCCGGGATAAATCGCATCGAAAGACCTCCTGGCTCCGACAGCTCGAGCCTAGGCGCATTGACCGCTGAGGCACGGATGCCCCCGGCGAAAACTTGTTGAGTAAGGGGCGAAAGGCATGGCCTCGCAATCCATGATCCGTGCCCTCGCGCCGCAGCATCCGGAACGCCTGAAGAGTTTTCGGCAGGTCGACGGGCGCCCGGCGAGCGGCTCCTGTCAAATGATGTTGCGCAAAGCGCGCGTGGAAGATTCACCGAGGCAACGCAATGAACATCGAGGCCCGCCGCTTCACGATCGACGAGGGTAGCCGCACCCAGGGGAGCTGCCGGCTCTGCTCCATGCCGCTCCATCGCTCCATGGTGGACCTCGGCATGTCGCCCCTCTGCGAGAGCTTCCGGCGGCCGGAGGAGCGCGACAGCATGGAGCCGTTCTTCCCGCTCCATGCTCTGGTCTGCGACAACTGCCTGCTGGTCCAGCTCAAGGCCTATGTCACGCCGGACCACATCTTCCGCGAATACGCCTACTTCTCCTCCTATTCGACGAGCTGGGTGGCGCACGCCAAGGCCTATTGCCATGGGATCGCCAGGCGCCTCGGCCTCGGTGCGCAGAGTCTCGTCGTCGAACTCGCGAGCAATGACGGCTATCTGCTGCAGCACTTCCTGCCGATGGGAATCCCGGTTCTCGGTGTCGAGCCTGCCGTCAATGTCGCCGCCGTGGCTCAGGAAAAAGGCATCCCCACGCTGGTCGAATTCTTCGGCGTCGCGCTGGCCGAGCGGATGGTGGAGGAGGGCCAGGCGGCCGACCTCATCGCCGGCAACAACGTCCTCGCGCAGGTGCCCGACCTCAACGACTTCGTCGGCGGCATCCGGATCCTGCTCAAGCCCGAGGGGGTCTGCACCCTCGAATTCCCGCATCTCGAGCGCCTGATCGCCGGGAACCAGTTCGATACGATCTATCACGAGCACTTCTCCTACTTCTCCTTCCACACCATCCTGCGCATGGCCGAACAGCACGGGCTGAAGGTGATCGACGTGGAGGAGCTGCGCACGCATGGCGGCTCGCTGCGCGTCTTCCTCGCGCGTGCCGAAGCGGCTCGCCCGGTGGGACCGGCCGTGGAGGCCCTGCGCGCGCGGGAAGAGGCGGCTGGCGTGCGCGACATGCGCACCTACGAAGCCTTCTCCGAGAAGGTGAAGCGCACCAAGCGGCGCCTGCTCTCCTTCCTCATCGGTGCGAAGGACGAAGGCCTCAGGATCTGCGGCTACGGCGCGCCGGGCAAGGGCAACACGCTGCTGAACTACTGCGGCATCGGCACCGATTTCCTGGACTTCACCGTCGATCGCAACCCCTACAAGCACGGGCTCTTCACGCCCGGGATGAACATCCCGATCCATCCCGTCGAGGCGATCGACGAGGCGAAGCCGGACTATGTCCTGATCCTGCCCTGGAACCTCAAGGACGAGATCGTCCAGCAGATGCGCCACATCGGCGACTGGGGCGGCAAGTTCATCGTGCCCATTCCCGAAGCAACCATCATCGACCCGAAGGAGATGCCGACATGAAGGTCGTTCTCTTCTGCGGAGGGCTCGGCACCCGCATCCGCGAGTATTCCGAGAACATCCCCAAGCCGATGATCCCGATCGGTCAGCAGCCGATCCTCTGGCATGTCATGCAGTACTACAGCCAGCATGGGCACAAGGACTTCGTGCTGTGCCTCGGCTACAAGGCGAACGTGGTGAAGGACTTCTTCATCAACCATCGCCACGAGGCCTTCGGGGACTGCGTCGTGACCGGCGGCGGCGCCCAGGTCGAAACGCTCGGCCAGAAGCGCGAGGACTGGCGCGTGACGATGATCGACACGGGCATCTGGCGCAACATCGGCGAACGCCTCTGGGCCGTGCGCGACCAGGTGAAGGGCGAGGAGATGTTCCTCGCCAACTACAGCGACGGCCTGACCGATATCGACCTCGGCTGCGTGGTCGAGCGCTTCCGCGCCAGCGGCAAGGTCGCCTGCTTCGTCGCCGTGCGCCCCCCTCTGACCTACCACCTGGCCGATATCGGCGAGGATGGCGAGGTGCAGGCCTTCCGCAGCTCCGACCGCTCCGACATCTGGATCAATGGCGGCTACTTCATCTTCCGCAAGGAAATCTTCGACTACATGCGGGATGGCGAGGAACTCGTCCTCGAACCCTTCGAACGGCTGATCCGGGAAGGCAGGCTGATGGCCTACAAGCATGAGGGCTTCTGGCGCTCGATGGACACGCTCCGCGATCGCCAGGTGCTCGAGGACATGGTCGAGCGCGGCGAGATGCCGTGGCTGCCGGGCGACCATGCCGGCAAGCGGCGGCCCCGCCTCATTGCGGCGGAATGAAAGGGCTCAGCCTTGCTTCGGTCGGCGAGCGGCTGAACGTCCTCTGCCTCGGCGCCCATTCCGACGACGTCGAGATCGGCGCCGGGGGCACGTTGCTCGAATGGATCGCGCGCGGTGTGCGGGTCGATGCGACCTGGTGCGTGTTGAGCGCCCCCGGCCAGCGCGGGGAGGAGGCCGAGAATTCCGCCCGCGCCTTCCTGCAGGGCGCGGCCAGCGCGCGGATCGAACTGCAGCAGTTCCGCGACGGCTACTTCCCGGTCGAGCGCGAGCCGATCAAGGCCTGGATGCAGGACCTCGCACAGCGCCTGCGCCCGGACGTGGTGCTGACCCACAAGTCGGACGACGCGCACCAGGACCATCGCCTGGTCTCGGAGCTCACCTGGAACGCCTTCCGCGACCAGGTCGTCCTCGAATACGAGATCCCGAAATGGGACGGCGACCTCGGCCGCCCCAACCTCTACGTGCCGCTATCCGCCGCGGCGATGGCCCGCAAGCTCGAGCTGCTCGAGCTGCACTTCGCGACCCAGCGCGGCAAGGATTGGTTCGACCCGGAGACCTTCCAGGGCCTTGCGCGCCTGCGCGGCATGGAATGCCGCGCGCCGGAGCGCTACGCGGAAGGCTTCGTCGCCCGGAAGCTGCTGCTGGGTTGAACGCCATCCATCCCGGTGATGAACGCCATCGTCGCGAGGCGATGGCCACCGGCCTCCGAGGTGTCGATACTTCTCCTCGCAGCAGGAGAGACGCCATGAGCACCCTCGATGAAGCCGATCCGGTCTGCCCCGCGCCGCCGCCGGGCCTTGAGCATGTCATCATCCCGCGCGCCCACGACGTCGGCGGCTTCGAGGTGCGTCGCGCGCTGCCGGCAAGGGAACGGCAGATGGTCGGCCCCTTCATCTTCTTCGATCAGATGGGGCCTGGCGAGTTCCTCACCGGCCGGGGGCTCGACGTGCGGCCGCATCCGCATATCGGCCTTTCCACCGTCACCTACCTCTTTGACGGCGAGATCCTCCATCGCGACAGCCTGGGGAGCGCCCAGCCCATCCGCCCCGGGGAGCTGAACTGGATGACGGCCGGCCGGGGCATCGTCCATTCCGAACGCACCGACCCCGCGCAACGCGACCGCCCGCGCCGGATGTTCGGCATCCAGTCGTGGGTGGCGCTACCGAAGGATGCGGAGGAGATGGCGCCGGCCTTCGCTCATCACGACGCCGGCGCCCTGCCGGTGATCGACGACCAGGGCCTGCGCATGCGCCTGATCGCGGGGGAGGGGTGGGGGCTGCGGGCGCCGGTCGCGGTGTCCTCGCCGCTCTTCTACGCCGACGCCGCGCTCGCCCCCGGCGCGAGGTTGCCGCTGCCCGATCTGCACGAGGAGCGCGGAGCCTATGTCGTGGAAGGCGCCGTCGAGGTCGCGGGAACGCGCTTCGAGGCAGGGCGCATGCTTGTCTTCCGTGCCGGCGATGCGTTGGCGCTGACCGCAGGACCGGAAGGCGCGCGGCTGCTGATGCTTGGCGGCGCGACGATGGACGGGCCGCGCTATCTCTATTGGAACTTCGTCGCGTCCTCGCGGGAACGGCTGGAACAGGCCAAGGCCGATTGGAAGAATGGAGATTTCGCGAAGGTGCCCGGCGACGAGACGGAGTTCATCCCGCTGCCCGAAGGACGCGTGGCCGTGCGTGCCGGGACGCGTGGCTGATGGGCGGACGCCGGCTCCAAGCCTCCCAACCGGACGCCCGCCGAAGCCGGTGTTGGTATCCGGAAGTCTTTCGGCTTCTGGAGGGCGATCCGGTGGGGCGAGGCCCACCGGTCCTGCGCGGCAGTCGCCTGGTCGCCTCGCGCCCGGATGCCAGACCGGCCTGCGCCAATGCATCATTGGTCGAGACAAGACGTAATATCAGATAGATAAAACAGAAAAGAGAACTTATTTCTTAATCAGGGAAGCGCTCGCGCCGCTTTGCGTCGAGCCACAGCTCTTCCATGCGCTCCAAGGAAACGTCCGCCGGAGTTTTTCCTTCATATCGAAGTTGCTGCTCGATATGCCCGAAGCGCCGCTCGAATTTCCGGTTTGCCCCGCGCAGGCAGTCCTCGGGGTCGAGGTCGAGCTTCCTCGCAAGGTTGGCAAGAACGAAAAGGAGGTCGCCGACCTCGTCCCGCAATGCCGCAGTATCAGGTGATTGTCCGTCACTCCTGAGTTCCATGCGCAGTTCGGCGGCCTCTTCCTCAAGCTTGTCGAGCACTGCTGCAGCGTCCGGCCAGTCGAAGCCGACGCGGCCAGCCCGCCGGGTCAGCTTGGCGGCGCGGGTCAGGGCGGGCAGGCCCGGCGGGAGGCCCGCAAGCGTCCCATGCTCCTTCCGGGTCGCGCGCTCGGCCGCCTTCTGGGCCTCCCAGGCGGCCGTCTGCTGTTCGGCGGTCCGGGCTTCCTCATCGCCGAAGACGTGGGGGTGGCGGCGGACCATCTTGTCGGCGATCGCCCTGGCGACATCGGCGAAGGCGAACCAGCCGCGCTCCTCGGCCATGCGGGCGTGATAGACGACCTGGAACAGCAAGTCCCCGAGCTCGTCCAGCAGCGTCGCCGGCGTGCCGCGGGCGATGGCGTCCTCGACCTCGTAGGCCTCCTCGATCGTGTAGGGGGCGATGGTCGCGAAATCCTGGACCTGGTCCCAGGGACAGCCCGTCTCGGGGTCGCGCAGGCGCGCCATGACGTCGAGGAGATGGGCGATGGCATCCTTGGAATTCGTCATGGCGGGTCCGCAGCGGACAGGGGGCCTTCTCGTCCCAGGACGGCATCGGCTTGGCAAGGCCCGCCGGCCGGGTTGCGCCCCGGCGCAACCTTCCGGAGACTGATGCGGAACCCGAAGGACAAGCTGCCGCCATGCCCAAGGTCCGCGTCGTCTGCGCCCATGACTGCCCCGACATGTGCTCCCTCCTGGCCGAGGTCGAGGAGGGGCGCGTGGTCCGCATCCAGGGCGATCCCGCGGAGCCCTACACGGCCGGATTCGCCTGCGCGAAGGTGAACCGGGACATGGAGACGCTCCATTCCCCGGACCGCCTCCGCACGCCCGTGCGCCGCACCGGCCCCAAGGGCGGCGGGCAGTTCGTCCCGATCTCCTGGGATGCGGCGCTGGACGAGATCACCTCCCGCTGGAAGGCCATCATCGCCGAGGACGGGCCGCTCGCGATCCTCGGCTACGCCTACTCGGCGCATCAGGGCCACATGAACCGGCGGCTCGTGGGCGGGCTGTTCCACGCGCTCGGCACCTCCCGCCTGCTGGCCGGCACGGTCTGCGATACCTGCTGCGAGACGGCCTGGGACATGACCCTCGGTCCCGTGGGCGGAACGGACCCGCAGAGCGTCGTGCATTCGGACCTGGTCATCGCCTGGGGCTGCGACCTGATGGCGGTGAATGTCCATTTCTGGACACTGCTCGAGAAGGTGCGGGCGAAGGGCGTGAAGCTCGTCGTCATCGATCCCCGGCGCACCCAGACGGCGGCGCGGGCGGACTGGCACCTGCCGGTCCGGATCGGCACCGACGCCGCGCTGGCCTGCGGCATCGCCCATATCCTGCTGCGGGACGGGAAGATCGACCGGGACTACGTCGCGGCGAACACGCTCGGCTTCGAGCGCTGGGCGACCGAGATCCTGCCGGACTTCCCGCCGGACCGCGTGGCCCGGATCACCGGGCTGCCCGCTGGGGACATCGAACGCCTGGCGGCCATGTACGGGGCGGCGAAGCACTCCCTGATCCGGCTGGGGGAGGGCATGACGCGGCTCGCCCGGGGCGGCCAGGCGCTGCGGGCGGTCGCGACCCTGCCGGCGCTGACCGGCGCATATGGGCGGGAAGGGGGCGGGGCGCTGCTGCTCGCCGCCGCCTCGATGGACTTCCAGTTCGGCGTGGTGGCCAAGCCGTCCGGCCCGGCGAGCGCCCGCATGGTGAACCACCTGGCGCTCGGCGAGGCGCTGGAGGAGATGCGTGACCCGCCGATCCGCGCCCTCTTCATCGCCGCGAACAACCCGGCCGTGACCAACCCCGACGCCAACCGCCTGCGCCGGGCGCTGGCGCGGCAGGACCTCTTCACGGTCGTCCACGACCCCTTCATGACCGACACGGCGCGTTTCGCGGATATCGTCCTGCCGGCCACGACCTACCTCGAAACCGAGGACTTCTACCGCTCCTACGGCTCCTACCGGATGCAATGGGGCGCCGCCGCGGTGCCGCCGCAGCACGAGGCGCGGTCGAACTTCCACCTGGCGCAGGACCTCGCCCGGCGGATGGGGCTGACGGACGAGGTCTTTGCCATGTCGCCGCGGGAGATCATGCCGCTCTTCTTCAAGGGCGCGACCGGCATCGTCGCCGGCATCGACCCGGCCACGGTCTTCGAAGGGCCGGTGAAGGTGGCGCCGCCGGCGGCGCAGGAATTCCGCACCCCCTCCGGCAGGCTCGAGATCTACTCCGAGACCCTCGCGCAGCAGGGCGTCCCGCCCATGCCGGTCTGGGAGGAGGACCCGACCGAGGCGGCCGATGCCGCGCGCTGGCCGCTGCGCCTGCTGACAGCGCCGGGCTATTTCCAGGCGCACACCGCCTATGCGGCCTCGCCCTTCCTGCGCAGGCGGGAAGGGGCGCCCTGCGCGGTGCTGCATCCCGAGGAAGCGGCGCGGCGCAACCTGGCCGAAGGCCAGAAGATCCGTCTGTTCAACGACCGGGGCGAGGTGGGGCTGGTGCTCAGGATCAGTGACGAGGTGCGGCCGGGCGTGGTGCTGGTTCCCGGCCAGCGGCCGGACAGCGAGGCGGTGTCCGGCACGGTGAACATGCTCTGCGACACGCGGCGGACCGATATCGGGGAGGGGGCCTGCTACCAGTCGACCTTCCTGGATGTCGCGGCGTGGGAGAAGGCGGCATGAGCGACCTCGCGAGCCTGCCGGCGACGGAGCAGGCCCGGCTGATCCGCACCCGCCAGGCTTCCCCGGTCGAGGTCACCCGCGCGGTGATCGAACGCATCGAGGCCTGGCAGCCGAGGATCAACGCCATGGTCGTGCTCGATGCCGAGCGCGCCATGGAGGCCGCCCGCGCCGCCGAGGCCGCGGCAATGGGCGACGGAGACCTCGGACCGCTGCACGGCGTACCGGTCTCGGTGAAGGATGTCACCGCGGTGAAGGGGCTGCCGACCCGGCGCGGCTCGCGCCTCGGCAGCGCGGAGCCGGCCGGGCATGATTCGCCGATGGTGGCGCGGCTGAAGGCGGCCGGGGCGATCATCACCGGCAAGACGACCGCGACCGAGCAGGGATGGACCGCGGTCAGTTCCAACCCGTTGACGGGCCATACGCACAATCCGTGGAAGCACGGGCGCACTGCCGGAGGCTCGTCCTCCGGCGCGGCGGCGCTGGCCGGGGCAGGGTGCGGGGCGCTGCATATCGGCACGGACGGGGCTGGGTCGATCCGCCTGCCGGCGCATTTCTGCGGGGTGGTGGGGCACAAGCCGACCTTCGGGCTGGTGCCCTATGCACCCGTCACCAACAACGGATCGCTCTCCCACGCCGGGCCGATCACCCGCGCCGTGCCGGATGCCGCCCTCATGCTGGAAGTGATGGCCGGGCTGCATCCATCTGATCATACGACATTACCAGGCGGTTTCCGGGCGGTCGATATGGGGCCGGGCGACCTGCGGGGAATGCGCCTCGCCTATAGCCCCGACCTCGGCCATGCGCGCGTGGATCCGGAGGTCGCGGCCGCCGTCCGCGCCGCCATCCCGGTCTTCGAGGCACTCGGCGCCAGGGTCGAGGAGGTCACGCCGCCCTGGGGTCCGAAGGGTCCGGACCTGGAGCGCGACCTCTGGGGCTTCGCCATGCTGCCCTTCCTCGAAACCGATCCGGACCGCCGGGCGGAGCAGGATCCCGGCCTCGTCGCCTGCCTCGATGACTATGCCGGCATGACCCTGCAGCAGGCGATCCGGGCCCAGGCCCGGCGCATCGCCTATGCAGCGGAGATCGGGGAGTGGTTCGCCTCGGGCTGGGATGCGCTGATCACGCCGGCCGCCTCGGTCGCCGCCTTCGAGGTCGGCCGCCAGCGCCCGGCCGACTGGCCGGAGCATGCCTGGGACTGGCTGGTCTGGGCCGAGTTCTCCTATCCCTTCGACCTGTCCCACGGGCCGGCCGTGTCGGTGCCCTGCGGCCGCACGGCAGAGGGGCTGCCGATCGGCCTGCAGATCGCCGGCCAACGCTGCGACGACGCGAAGATGCTCCGCCTCGCCGGGGCCTTCCTGGAGGCGCGGCCCTTCGCCCCGGCTTTCGCATCCTGAGGATGGGCGAGGGGGCGCGCCGGCGTATCCTCCGGGCAAGGCCATGCTGACCGAAGGCGCGTTCCTCGAGGCGGTCCGCAGCGATCCGGCCAATGCGGCGCTCCTGGCCCGCCTGCCGGCCCTCGGACTGCCGCAGGGCTTCCTGACCGCGGGATGCCTGTTCCAGGCGTGGTGGAACCGGCGATCCGGCCGGCCGCCGGGCGAAGGCGTGAAGGACTACGACGTCTTCTACTTCGACGGCCGCGACCTTTCCTGGGAGGCCGAGGACGCCGTGATCCGGCGCGTCCGAGCCGCCACAACCGGCCTCGGTGCCGAGCTCGAGGTGAAGAACCAGGCGCGGGTGCATCTCTGGTACCGGGAGCGCTTCGGCCACGACTATCCGCGGCTCGGCTCGGCGCGGGACGGAATCGACCGCTACCTCGTGGCCTGCACCTGCATCGGGATCGAACTGGCGACGGGGGCGTTGCATGCGCCGGACGGGCTCGGGGATCTCGGCGAGGGGATCCTGCGCCCCAATCCACTGACGCCGGCCCCGGGGCTCTTCGCCGCGAAGGCTGCCTCCTATCGCGAACGCTGGCCCTGGCTCACCATCGCCGGGCCTGCTGGGAGGCCGGCCTGGCGGGCGGCGCAAGCCGCCGACGTGTGAGCCGCCGCGCCCGTAGTTCCAATTGCCGCATAAGGTATATTATGGAAAATATATCCGGGACCCGGGCGGCACCTCAGATGTCTTCCACGTTGGACACCCCTGGCAGCACCTTCATCGCCTGCATGACCCTCGGGCCGATGTTGAAGCCGCCCGGCAAGGCGACCTCCACTTCCTGCCCCGGCCCCGTGCGCGGCACCAGCACCACCCGGCCACGACCACGACCCTCCCGCGTCAGGATCGCGCGGATCGGATCGATGGCCGCGATCTCGTCCAGCCAGAGGCGGATGCCGCCACCCGCGCCGCTCGCCGCCTTCTCGAGGCTCTCGACCTCGTTCGCCGTCAGGCGCAGCGCCTCGCCCTCCATCCGGGCCTCGGCCGACACCAGCACGGCGTGGCCCTCGGCCAGGAGATCCCGGGAGCGGTTCAGGACCTCGGAGAAGCAGGTCACCTCATAGGAGCCCTGGGCATCGGACAGCCGGACCCAGGCCATGCGGCTGCCGGTCTTGGTCGTCCGCTCCTTGGCGTTCACGACGGTTCCGGCCAGCTTCAACCGCGCCGACCCGGCCCGTGCCCGGTCCGCGATCAGGGCCGAGGGCGTGACGCCCAGGCGCTGCAGCGCCTTGCGATAGGTATCGAGCGGATGGGCGGAGAGATGGAAGCCGACGGCCTCGGATTCATGGGCCAGGCGTTCGAAGAGCGGCCAGTCCGGCACGTCCGGCAGCCGCAGCGGCTCGTTTCGTTGCGAATCCGCCCCGAACAGGCCGATCTGGCCCGATTCCCGTTCCTCGGCGCTGGCCTGGGCGCGGCGCAGGATCGTTTCGGCCCCGGCCATCACCTTGGCGCGGTTCTTCTCCAGCGCTTCGAAGGCGCCGGCCCGGGCCAGGTTCTCGATCTGCATCTTGTTGAGCAGCTTCGGATCGACCCGCGCCGCCATGTCGGCCAACGAGACGAAGGGGCCGGCGGCGTCGCGCGCCTTCACCAGGTCCTTCATCGCCGCCTCGCCCACCCGCTTCACCGCGGCCAGCGCGAAGCGGATCGCTTCCTTGCCTTCCTGCGTCGCCTCCACCCGGAACTCGGCGCCCGAGCGGTTGATGTCCGGCGGCAGCACGGGAATGCCGAGCCGCGCGGCCTCCTGCATATGCCCGGCGAGCTTGTCGGTGTTCGACATGTCGAGCGTCATCGACGCCGCCAGGAAGGCCACCGGATGGTTCGCCTTCAGCCAGGCCGTCTGATACGAGACCAGCGCATAGGCTGCCGCGTGCGACTTGTTGAAGCCGTAGTCGGCGAAGCGTTCCATCAGGTCGAAGATCTCGGCCGCCTTGGCCGGCTCGATGCCGCGCTTCTCCGCGCCCTCGCAGAAGATGGCGCGCTGCTTCACCATCTCCTCGCGGATCTTCTTGCCCATGGCGCGCCGCAGCAGGTCCGCGCCGCCGAGCGAATAGCCCGCCAGGTCCTGCGCGATCTGCATGACCTGTTCCTGGTAGACCATGATGCCGTAGGTCTCTTCCAGGATATGCATGATCGCCGGGTGCGGCGGTTCCCAGGGCTCGCCCGCCTTGCGCGCGCAATAGGCCGGGATGTTCGCCATCGGCCCCGGGCGGTAGAGCGCCACCGCGGCGACGAGGTCCTCGAACCGGCTGGCGCGCATCTGCCGGAGGCAGTCGCGCATCCCCTGCCCTTCGAACTGGAACACCCCGGCCGCGTCGCCCTTGGCGAGCATGGCGTAGGTCCTGGGATCGTCGAGCGGGATAGCCGCGATGTCGATGTCGATCCTCTGCCCGTGCAGGATGCCGAGGGCGCGCTCGATCACCGTCAGCGTCTTGAGGCCGAGGAAGTCGAACTTCACCAGGCTCGCCGCTTCCGCGTACTTCATCGAGTACTGGGTGACGAGCATCTCCGACCGCGGATCGCGATAGAGCGGCACGATCTCGATCAGCGGCTTGCGTCCGATCACCACGCCCGCCGCATGGGTCGAGGCGTTGCGGTAGAGCCCCTCCACCTGCAGCGCGATGTCGAGCAGCCGCGCGACCTGCTCATCGGCGTCGCGCATCTCCTGCAGCCGCGGCTCGCCCTCGATCGCCTGGGCGAGCGTCACCGGCTTGGCCGGGTTGAACGGGATCAGGGAGGCGATCTTGTCCACCTGGCCATAGGGCATGCCGAGCACGCGGCCCACGTCGCGCACCGCCGCCTTGGCCTGAAGCTTGCCGAAGGTGATGATCTGCGCGACGCGGTCGGCGCCGTATTCGCGCACCACATACTTGATCACCTCGTCGCGGCGGTCCTGGCAGAAGTCGATGTCGAAGTCCGGCATCGACACGCGCTCGGGGTTCAGGAAGCGTTCGAACAGCAGGCCGAAGCGCAGCGGGTCGAGGTCGGTGATCAGCAGCGCCCAGGCCGCGACCGAGCCTGCGCCAGACCCGCGCCCCGGCCCCACCGGGATCGGCGGCGTCTGCGCCTTGGCCCACTGGATGAAGTCCGCGACGATCAGGAAGTAGCCGGGGAAGCCCATCTTCTCGATGACGGAGAGCTCGTAGTCCAGGCGGTCCCGGTAGACCTTCCGCCTCGCCTCGTCCGGCGGCGGCTGCATCGCGTCGAGCCGCTTCTCGAGCCCTTCGACCGCCATGGCGCGGACGGTCTCGGCCTCGGTCATGCCCTCCTTCACCTTCGGGCAGATCGGCAGTTCGGGCTTCTTCTCCTCGGCCATCACGGCGCACATGCGCGCGATGGCGAGGGTGTTGTCGCAGGCGTCCGGCAGGTCGGCGAAGAGGCTGCGCATCGCCGCCGCCGGCTTGAACCAGTGTTCTGGCGTGACGCGGCGGCGGTTGCGCTCGGCCATGGTGCGGCCCTCGGCGATGCAGAGCAGCGCGTCATGCGCCTCATGCATCCCGGGCGCGGCGAAATACACGTCGTTGGCCGCGACGATCGGAAGCCGCGCGGCCTGGGCGAGCGAGAGCAGCCCGCTCTCGATCGCGGGCTCCTGCGGCAGCCCGTGGCGATGCAGTTCCACGGCCAGACGGTCCGGGAAGGCCTCGCGCAGCGCCTCGAGGATGCGCGCCGCGGCATCCCGCCGCCCGTCGCCGATCAGGCGCGCGACGGGCCCGAGCGTGCCGCCGGTCAGCAGGAACAGCCCCTCGGCATGGCTGCGCAGCAGGTCCAGCGTGATCGCCGGCTTGCCGGAGGGGTCGTCCCGCAGATACCCGCTCGACGACAGCTTCTGCAGGTTGTCGAGCCCCCGCGCATCCATCGCGAGCGCGATCAGCGGATCCGGCGTCTGCCGCGCCACCTCGGGCCGGTCGGGATCGGCCTCGGCCCGCGTCAGGAACAGCCGGCAGCCCATGATCGGCTGCACGCCCTTCTTCGCGCAGGCGCCGGAGAATTCGAGCGCGCCGAACATGTTGGCGCTGTCGGTCAGCGCCACCGCCGGCATGCCGTCCGCGGCCGCCAGCGCGGCGAGCTTGTCGGCCTTGATGGCGCCTTCGCTCAGCGAATAGGCGGAATGGACATGGAGGTGGACGAAGGAAGGGACGTCGTTCATCGCAGGACTCGCCAGGCCGCGCAGGGTAGCCCAGCCGCCGGCGCCGCCCAAGGAAAGGCGATCCTCTCCCGGGGCCGTCCGCGGCAAGTCGATGCTCGCAGGACATCGCCGACGGCATGATGATTGCTGCGTTTGCGGCCCGGGCGTGCCGACGCCAGGATCGGCGCCGATTGCCAGCCACGGAGACGACGATCATGCGCCTGCTGCGCGCCGCCGCCCTCATCCTCCCCGCTGTCGCGGCCGGGCCTGCCCTGGCCCATGGCGGCCATGCGGAGGGCTTCGCCGGGGGCCTCGCCCATCCCCTGCTGGGGCCTGACCACCTCCTTGCCATGGCCGCGATCGGCCTCTGGGCAGCACAGTCCGGACTGGCGCGGGCCTGGGCGATACCTGCCGCATTCCTCGGCGGCATGACCGGCGGGATTGCGCTCGGCCTCCTGCTGCCCATGCCCGCGGCCATCGAGCACGGCGTCGCCGCCTCGGTCCTGGGGCTTGGCATCATCATCGCCATGTCCCTGCCCCTGACCGCTGCCGTGGCGGTGCCCGTCGCCGCCCTTTTCGGGATCCTGCACGGGTCGGTGCACGGCGCCGAGATCGGCGGGTCCGCGGTGCTGACCGCCGCCGGCATGCTGACAGCCTCCGCGGTCCTGCATGCGATGGGCTTCGGCATCGGACGAGGCGCCGCAGACCGGGCCGTCTTCACGCGCCTTGGCGGCGCCGGTATCGCGGCGGCCGGCCTCGCGCTGATGGTCGGCGCCTGAAGCGCCGGGCATCTGCGCAGCGGCGCCGGCCGGTCATCGGGTGCATCCGCGTGCCGTGGCCGGCAGCTGGCAGCCGGCAAGCCAGGCAGGTGAGGCCGGGGATGCGCATTCTCCCCGCCGGCCCCGAACCGCGGGCCCGGGCTAGAGCTCTTTTCGATCAGACGGCACCGGCCCGCACCCCTACCCGGCCACCCGACGACAGTATCCTGGATGGGCGGCCGGGTGGGGGTGCGGGCGGTGCGGGTTCCGACAGATCGGAACATGCTCTAATCGAGAAGCCTCAGCATGCCTTCGCGCAGTTCCTCATGGTCCCTGCGCCGCTCCGCGGCACGGGCAGGAAGTTTCGCGACGGCCAACAGGCCGAGCGCAAGGCCGACGAGATAGAGGCCGCCATAGACGAGGCGCATCGACCATTGCCCCGCCGAGGCCGGGGCGCAGGCTTCGGCAACCGCGGTCGCGGCCAGGGCCCTCTGCATGAGGCCGGGCGCCGAGGCTCCGCAGCCGGAAGCGAGGGCGTCGGGGGCTTTCCCCGCAGGCTCGGCCATGGGCCTCGCGTGAAAGACCAGCGCGCCAGCCGCCACCATCAGGAGGACAGCGGCAGAGCGGATCGACCAGGTCAGGAACGCCATCGTTGCCTCCACATCCCATCGCTGCGCGAGCACTCTCCAGGAAGCGGCCCGCCAGGAAGGTGCAGACGGCCGCTCCGGGACAATTACTGCGTGCATTCGCCCTTGCAGGCTCTATCCAGATAGACATTTATACAATCAAAGCATCGAATCGGCCGCCGCAAGAGAACTAAAATACTTCCGGCAAATCGATCTGCATGAACGAAGGCGGGATTTACTCGGCCCTGTCAGGGCATGCCGCACGATAGGTCCGCGGCGTGGGTGCGCGCCCCTCCGCCCCGGGCAGCACTGCCCGGCCCGCCCGCCACATGTCCGGCCGCACCGGCGGCAGGTCCCCGTTGCCCGGCCTGTCGGACGCGCGCCGGGCAACGGCAGCGGCCCGGAGGCCGCGCCTCGTCACGCAGCGGCGATGCGGCCGTCCTGCAGCGTCACGATCCGGTCCATCCGGCGGGCCAGTTCCGGGTTGTGCGTCGCGACCAGCGCGGCGACGCCGTGGCCGCGCACCTGTTCGAGCAGTTCCGCGAAGACCCGGTCCGACGTGCCGACGTCGAGGTTGCCCGTCGGCTCGTCGGCCAGGAGGATCCGCGGCCGGTTCGCAAGCGCCCTCGCGATTGCGACGCGCTGCTGCTCGCCGCCCGACAGCTTGCCCGGCCGGTGGCTCTCGCGCCCCGTCAATCCGAACGAGGCCAGGAGCTCGCGTGCCCGGGCCCTGGCCGCCCGCCGCGACGCGCCGGCCGCGAGTTGCGGCAGGGCGATGTTCTCCTCGGCGGTGAATTCCGGCAGCAGGTGATGGAACTGATAGACGAAGCCGATCGTGGCGCGGCGGATCGCGGTGCGCGCATCGTCGGAGAGCGTGCCCGCCGCCCTGCCTTCCACGAAGACCTCGCCGCCATCCGGCTTCTCGAGCAGGCCCGCGAGATGCAGCAGGGTCGACTTGCCGGTGCCCGAGGGCGCGACCAGCGCCACGATCTCGCCGGCGGCGAGCGCCAGGTCGGCGCCGCGCAGCACGGCGAGTTCCCCGGCGCCGGAGCGGTAGCGCCGCTCCACGGCCGCGAGGCGCAGCGGCGAATCACTCATGGCGCAGGGCCTCCACCGGATCGAGCCGGGCCGCGCGCCAGCTCGGGAACAGGGTTGCGAACAGGGACAGCAGCAGCCCAAGTCCGACGACCTGGCCCACCTCCCACGGATTCACCACCACCGGGATCTGCGTGAGGAAATAGATCTCGGGATCGAAGACCGTCGCCCCCGTTGCTGCCATGAGTGCATGGCGGATGCGTTCGAGGTTCGCGCAGATGAGGAGGCCAAGCCCGAGGCCCACCGCCGTCCCGACGCCGCCGATCGCCCCGCCGCACAGCAGGAAGATGCGCAGCACCGCCCCCCTGCCCGCCCCCATGGTGCGCAGGATGGCAATGTCGCGCCCCTTGTCCTTCACCAGCATGACCAGCGAGGAGACGATGTTGAAGGCCGCGACCAGGATGATCAGGGCAAGGATCAGGAACATCACGTTCCGCTGCACCTCGACGATCTGGAAGAAGCCGCTGTTCGCCCGCTGCCAGTCGAGGACGCTGACCGGACGCCCGGCAAGGGCGCGGCGGATCGCCGCGGCGGCGTCCCCGGCCTCGTCCGGACTATGCAGATGGACCTCGATCTGGCTGACCATGCCGGGACGCTGGAAGAAGAGCTGCGCGGCCGCCAGCGGCATGTAGACGAAGCCGGCGTCGTACTCCTGCATCCCCACCTCGAAGAGCGCGACCACGCGATAGGCCTTGAGCCGCGGCATGGTGCCGAAGACGGTCACGCGCCCCTCGGGCGAGACGAGGGTGATGCGGTCCCCCACCCCGACATCGAGGCGCCGCGCCAGCAGCGTGCCGATCGCGATCGCCTCCTCGCCCCCGAAGGCATCGAGGCTGCCGGCGCGGATGTTGCCGGCGATGATGCGGCGCGCGCGCAGGTCCTCCGGCGCGATGCCGCGCGCCAATGCGCCGGCGGAAGCGCCGGAATCGGTGGTGATCAGCACCTGGCTCTCGAGCGTCGGCGCTGCCTGCGCGACCTGCGGCAGGGCACGGATGCGCGTCGCGGCCCCGGCATAGTCGCGGAACGGTCCCTCGGTCATGACCACGCCGAGATGGCCGTTCAGCCCGAGGATCCGCGACAGCAGCTCCTGCCGGAAGCCGCCCATCACGGAGAGCACGACGATCAGCGTCGCCACGCCCAGCGCGATGCCGGCGAGCGAAAAGCCGGCGATGAGCGAGACGGCGCGCTCGCCCTTGCGCGCCACCAGGTAGCGCGCCGCGACCGCGCGTTCGAAGGCCCCGAACATCGCGCCCCTAGCCATGGCGCAGCGCCTCGGCCGGATCGATCCGCGCGGCCCGCCAGCTCGGCCACAGCGTCGCCAGCAGCGACAGGCCAAGCCCAAGGGCGAGGATGATCCCGACTTCCGTCGGATCGACGACGGATGGCAGGCCGATCAGGAAGCGCAGCTCGGCGCCGAACAGCCCCGTTTCCTCGAGCCACAGGAGGGCGCGCCGCAGCGCATCGAAATGCGTCGCGATGCCGAGCCCGAGCGCGAATCCCAGCAGCGTCCCCCCGCAGCCGATCGTCGCCCCGCAGAGCAGGAAGATCCGCAGGATCGCTCCGCGCTTCGCGCCCATGGTCCGCAGGATGGCGATGTCCCGCCCCTTGTCCTTCACCAGCATGGTCAGCGAGGAGATGATGTTGAAGGCGGCAACCAGGACGATCAGCGTGAGGATCAGGAACATCACGTTCCGTTCGATCAGCACGGCCGCATAGATGCTCGAATTGGTGCGCTGCCAGTCGGCGATGTGCAGGGGCCGGCCGGCGAGCGCCGCGCGGATCTCCTCGGTCACCGGCGCGACGGTGGACGGGTCGTCCACCATGACCTCGACCTCGTTCACCGCGTCGCCGAGGTTGAACAGCGCCTGCGCCGTCCGGAGCGGCACGAAGAGGGTCCGGCCGTCCACTTCCGGCATGCCGACATGGAAGGTGGCGACGATGCGCAGGCTGCGCTGGCGCGGCGCCGCGGTGAAATCGCCGCCACGGGCCTGCGGCAGGATCAGGGTCAGCGCATCGCCGGGCTGCACGCGCAGGCGCTGCGCCAGGCGGTCGCCGATGATGGCCGTGTCGCCTTCGCCGAATGCCGCCAGATCGCCGAAGCGCAGCCCCTGATCGAGCACCGGGCGGGCGCGCAGCGCCTCGGGGGGCAGGCCGCGCAACTGCGCCGCTGCCGCCCCGCCCGCGCGGCTGGAGAGCAGCACCTGCCCGTCCACGGCCGGCGCGACCTGCGCGACGCCGGGCAGGCCGGCGATGCGCTCGGCGATCGCCTGGTGCCCTTCCAGCGCCCGGCCCCGCTCGGGCTGGACGGTCAGGTGTCCGTTGAGCCCGATGATCCTGGCCATCAGGTCCTGGCGGAAGCCGTTCATCACCGAGGTGACGACGATCAGCGTCGCCACCCCGAGCATGATGCCCACGAGCGAGAAGATCGCCGTGACCGAGACGAAGCGCTCGCCCTTGCGCGCCCGCAGGTAGCGGAAGGCGATCGCGCGCTCGAAGGCGTTGAACATCCCGCCCCGTCAGTCCCCGCGGATCTTCGCGACCGCGTCCTCGAGCGACACCTCGGCGCGTTCGCCGGTTGCGCGGCGCTTCAGTTCCACCTTGCCGGCGGCTGCGCCGCGCGGGCCGACGATGGCCTGCCAGGGGAAGCCCATCAGGTCGGCATCGGCGAACTTCTCGCCCGCGCGGGCCGGGCGGTCGTCATAGACCGCCTCCTCGCCGAGCCGCGCGTAGAGCGTCTCGCACATCGCGTCCGTCGCCGCGTCGCCCATGCGCAGGTTCAGGATGGTCGCGGCCCAGGGCGCCACGGGATCGGGCCACTTGATCCCGGCCTCGTCGTGGTTCGCCTCGATCAGCGCGCCGACCAGGCGGGAGACGCCGATGCCGTAGGAGCCCATCTCGGGCACCACCGGCGCGCCGTCCGGCCCGGCGACCGTCAGCCCGAGCGGTTCGCTGTACTTGGTGCCGAAGAAGAAGACGTGGCCGACCTCGATGCCGCGCCCCTCGCGCCGGCGGGATTCGGGCACCTGCTCCCAGGCCGCGGCGTCGTGCATCTCGTCGGTCGCGGCATAGCTCGCTGTCACGCGGTCGAAGAAGGTCTTCAGCCCGCCGACATCGTCATAGGAGACGTCGGAGCCCGCCCAGTCGGTCTCCTCGTAGCCGGCGTCGTAGAAGACACCGCTCTCGCCGGTCTCGGCGAGGATGATGAACTCGTGGGACAGCTTGCCGCCGATCGGGCCGGTGTCGGCGCGCATGGGCACCGCCGTCAGGCCCATGCGCTGGAAGGTGCGCAGATAGGCGAGGAACATCTGCCGGTAGGAATGCTCGCCGCCGGCCTTGTCGAGATCGAAGGAATAGGCGTCCTTCATCAGGAATTCGCGGCCCCGCATGACGCCGAAGCGCGGGCGCACCTCGTCGCGGAACTTCCACTGGATGTGGTAGAGGTTGCGCGGCAGGTCGCGGTACGATTTCGCGAACTGCTTGAAGATGTCGGTGACCATCTCCTCGTTGGTCGGGCCGAACAGCATCTCCCGCTCGTGGCGGTCGCGGATGCGCAGCATCTCCTTGCCGTAGTCGTCGTAGCGGCCGGATTCCTTCCACAGCTCCGCCGGCTGGATGGTCGGCATCAGGATTTCCTGCGCGCCCGCGCGGTCCTGTTCCTCGCGCACGATCTGCTCGACCTTGCGCAGCACGCGCAGGCCGGCCGGCAGCCAGGCATAGATGCCGGCAGAGGTCTGCCGGATCAGCCCCGCGCGCAGCATGAGGCGATGCGAGGCGATCTGCGCCTCGGCGGGGGTTTCCTTGAGCGTGGGCAGGAAGGCGCGGGAGAGGCGCAAGGTCTGATCCTTCGCGGCGGTCGTCATGGAATTGGGCGCGAACCTAGCGATGCGGCGGGGCGGCCGGAAGGGGCCGCCGACGTTTCCCGCCCGGGAAACAAGCGTGCGGCCTGCCGAGCCGCTGCGACATTTCCGGTCGCAGAAGGCACAGGCAGGCTCACTTTATGCTTGAGACCGCGACAGGCTCTCGCTAAGAGAAAAAAAGGGCCGCGCCCCTGAGGTCGCGGCCCAAGTTTAGGGAGGAAACGCCAGTCACACGGCAGGAAGAGAACCAACCTCTTCCCGGAACCAGAATGGTCGGCCGGGGCTCGGCGAACAACGGAAATCACCTTCGCGCAGGATCAAAAAAACGGCGTTCAGCCGCGGACTGCGCTCCTTTTACCCAATGCCTGCCTTGGCTGCCCAAATCGCGATCAGTCGGAGGGCAGCGAGAAGTAGCCCGTGCGGAAGGAGATCCAGTCGCTCTCCACCAGGTACCAGACACCGAGCCAGATCGCGCCGGCCAGCAGCGTCGTTCCCAGCAGCTTCCAGCCGAGGTTCACCTTCACCGGGGTGCCCCGCCAGCCGCCCGCCTCGGGATCGCCCTCGGGGTCCGTGCGTGTGCCGATCGGCAGGACGACGAACAGCGAAAGCCACCAGAGCAGCAGATAGACGACGAAGCCGGTGAAGAGGGTCATGCGGAACGATCCTTGCCGTGGGCGCGAGTGGCGTAGTCCCGCCGCCCCCGGCCCGGCAAGGGCTCCCTCCGATCAACGCCGCGCGGCGAGGCGGCGCAACCGGTCGATGACGATAGGCGCATAGGGCGCACCCGCCGGCAGCCCCTGCCCGCGCGCAAAGGCATTCAGGGCAGCGCGCGTCGCCGGCCCGTCCACGCCGTCCACCGCGCCGGCGAAGGCGCCTTCGGCCGACAGGCTAGACTGCGCGAAGCGCACCAGGGCGCGATCCACGGTGGGAACAGGGCCACGGGCCGTCTCGCGCCGGACGCGCGCCAAGGCGTCGCGCGCGGTCGCGGCGGGAACCCGGGCCTGCAGCGCCTGGCGGTATCGGGCCGCTACCGCCACGCCGCGTTGCTGGGCGATAGTGAAGCGCGCCAGGGCCTCCGCCTCGTCCCGCGCCGTGCCCTCGCCGGCGACCTGGAGCATGGCCAGCGCGAACTGCGCCTGCGGATGGCCGCGCTCCGCCGCGCGTTGGAACCATACGGCCGCCCAGGCCACGTCGCGGCCGGTTCCCTCCCCGGCCTCGAGCATCTGCGCGAGGCGGTACTGCGCCTCGGGCTGTCCCTGCTGGGCCGCACGCTGCAGCCAGGGCAGGGCCGCCGCAGGATCGCGGGCGCCGTCGGCACCGCTCAGATGGCCGAGTGCGACCATCAGCTGCGCGTCCGGGTCGCCGCGCCGCGCGGCCCGGTCGATGAGTCGCGCCGCTGCATCGGGATCGGCGCTTCCGCGCCGCGGAGCGAGCTGCGCCAGGCCGGCCCGCCGCAATCGCGCGCCCTCCCGCAGATCGGCCGCCGACGGGCCGGACGGCGCCGCGCTCGGCACGGCGGTGGTCGGCGGCGTTTCGAGCAGCGTGCATCCCGCCGCGGTGAAGAGGGCGGCGATCAGCGTCAGGCGGCAGATGGCCACATGGAGCATGCCGCAACCTAGAGCGGATCCCGATCAGGTGGAATCACCTGATCGGGTGAAGATGCTCGCAGAAACAACGGGCTAGGGCGTGTTCCGATCTGTCGGAACCGGCACCGGCCCGCACCCCCACCCGGCCACCCATCCAGGATGCTGTCGTTGGATGGCCGGGTAGGGGTGCGGGCCGGTGCCGTCTGATCGAAAAGAGCTCTAGAGACGTTGCCGTGAGCCGGGGCGAACGGGAACATCTCTAGAGCGGATGAAGATGCTCGCCAGAACAAAAGCCCGGAGGGGCGTCCGTTCGCATGGCCCACGGCAACCCCTCTCGCTTCCTTCGCCGCCCGGAAAGGATGGTGGCACATCCGGAGGGCACGACGCTTCGACCTGCGGGCCAGCCCGGCGTCCGGGAGGCGGGCAAATGACGGCGTCGCGCCTGGCCTCAGACGCGCAGGAGATGCACCTCGACCGTCGGTCGCTTGCGCAGCCGGCGCCCGACGGCCTTGCGGACGGCGCTGCGCACCGCCTCGCGCAGCTGGTCGTCCTCGCGCCGCAGCGCCGCCGGCAGGTCACCCACCGCGCGCCGGAGGTCGGCGGCGATCAGTTCGGGGTCCGGGTCGCCGGTCTCGAACAGGCCCGGAGCCGAGATCTGCGGGTTGCCCAGCACCCTGCCCTGTCCGTCGACCGCGAGCGAGGCCATGACCACGCCATTGAACATCATCCGCCGGCGCGCTGCGAGCAGGCTGCCGTCGATCGGGATCAGCCGGTCGCCATCGATGGCGAGGCGTCCGGTCGGCACGCCCTCCACGACCTCCGGCCGGTTGCCGGACAGGCGCAGCACGTCGCCGTCCTCGATCAGGAAGGGCGCCGCGCCGCATTCGGCCGCGAGCGCCGCATGCTCCTGCATGTGGCGCCACTCCCCATGCACCGGCACCGCGAAGCGCGGCTTCACCAGGGCATAGAGGCGCTTGAGCTCGTCGCGCGCGGGGTGGCCGGAAACATGGACCATGTGGTCCTCGTCCGTCATCACGCGGCAGCCGCGCCGCGCCAGGCCATCCTGCACGCGCTGGATGGCGCGCTCGTTCCCCGGGATGCGGCGGGAGGAGAAGATCACGGTGTCCCCCTCTCCCAGCGCGATGTTCGGGTGCGTGTCCTCGGCGATCTTGGCCATGGCCGAGCGCGGCTCGCCCTGGCTGCCGGTGCAGATCAGCAGGATCTCGTCATCGGGGAGGTAGCCGGCCTCCTCCTCGGGGACGAAGGGCGGGGCCGACTTCAGATAACCGCAATCGCGCGCCGCCTGTTCGATGTTGCGCAGGCTGCGGCCGAACAGCGAAACCTGACGGCCCGCCGCCCGGCCCGCGAGCGCGATGGATTCGAGACGCGCGACGTTCGAGGCGAAGCCCGTCACCGCGACGCGGCCCTTGATGCCGCGGATCAGCGCGGTGAGGTTGCGACGGACATCGGCCTCGCTGCCCGAATGGCCCTCGACCATCGCGTTGGTCGAATCGCAGACCATCGCGAGCACGCCTTCCTCGCCGAGCGCCGCGAAGGCGGCCTCGTCCGTGCGGGGGCCGATCAGCGGGTCGGGGTCGAGCTTCCAGTCGCCGGTGTGCAGGACGATGCCGTGGCGTGTGCGCAGCACCAGCGCCTGGGCCTCGGGCACCGAGTGGGTGACGGGCATGAAGCCGCAGTCGAAGGGGCCGAGGCGGAACCGCGCCCCGGGCTCCAGCACCTCCAGCGGCACCTCATGAACCAGGCCGGCCTCGGTCAGCTTGCGGGTCAGCACGGCGGCGGCGAAGGGCGTCGCGACCACCTTGCAGCGCAACTGGCGCCAGAGATGCGCCACGGCGCCGATGTGGTCCTCATGCGCATGGGTGATGACGAGCCCGGCCAGCCGGTCCCGGCGGTCGGCGAGCCAGCCCGGATCCGGCACCATGACGTCGACTTCGGGATTGTCGGCGCCGGCGAAGCCGAGGCCGCAATCCACCGCCAGCAGCGCGTCGTCGCAGCGATAGACGTTGAGGTTCATGCCGATCTCGCCAGTTCCGCCGAGCGGGATGAAGGCGAGATCGCCCGATAGGGCATCCATGTCGTTCAGTCGGAATCCGATCTCAGCGGGTCACGCAGCGCGCTGTGGTGGAAGACGGGTGGCGGGTTGCGGTCGGCGAGAAGGCGAAGCCCCTCGAGCGTGATGTCGGGGTCGGTCTTCTCGATGACAAGGGTGCCTTCGGCGAAGAGCGGCGCGAGGCCGCCCGTCGCGATGACCTTCAGAGGCCTGCCATACTCCGCCTTGATGCGGGCGACGAGTCCCTCGATCAGCCCGACATAGCCCCAGAAGATGCCGGACTGCATGGCGGGCACGGTTGCACGGCCGATCACCGCCTGGGGACGTCCGATGCCGATGCGGGGCAGGCGCGCGGCCGCCTGGTGCAGCGCCTCGATCGAAAGGTTGATGCCCGGGGCGATGACGCCGCCGAGGTAGCCGCCGTCATGGTCGACCACGTCGAAGGTGGTGGCCGTGCCGAAGTCGATGACGATCAGCGGGCCGCCATAGTGCTGGTGGCCGGCGAGCGCGTTGAGCAGGCGGTCGGCGCCGACCTCGTTCGGCTGGTCGACGCGGATCTCGAATCCCCAGTTCAGCGGAGCGCGCGCGATCAGGGGCTCGGTGTCGAACCAGTCGCGGCAGAGGCGGCGAAGGTTGTAGAGCGCGGCCGGCACCACGGTGCCGATGACGCAGCGGGTGACGTGGTTCGCGTCGATCCCGGCGTGCTGGAACAGCGCCAGCAGCCAGACCGCATATTCGTCCGAGGTACGGTCCGCCCGCGTCGCGACGCGCCAGCGGCCGCGCCATTCCTTGCCGTCATGGACGGCGAAGACGACGTTGGTGTTGCCGGCATCGACGGCGAGCAGCATCAGGCGACCTCCCCTGAGGCGACGGCGTGGACACGGCCGCCGCTGTCCAGCAGCAGGCTGCCATCCTCGGCGAGGCCCGCGAAACGGCCGGCTATCTCGGCGCCCTGGCGCCGGATGGCAAGATGGGTATCGAGGTCGGGGCCATGCACGAGCCACGCCGCGCGGGCAGGTCCGAAGCCTTCCAGCGCGCGCTCGGTCCGGCGGCGTTCGAGGGCGGCGAGCAGGCACTCGGCGAAGGCGATCGGATCAGGAGCGGCTGCCCCGGCATCGGCCAGGCAGGCAGTGGCGCGGCCCGGCACCCGGGGCGCATGAGCGAGGTTCACGCCGATGCCGAGCGCCAGCCAGGCGATGCCGCCCTGCGGCCCGGGCACCGCCTCGGCCAGGATGCCGGCTGCCTTGGCGCCGCCCAGCAGCAGGTCGTTGGGCCATTTGAGCGCAAGCACCGAAGGATCGGGCAGCAGCGGCAGAACTGCATCGACCAGAGCGACGGCCGCGACCAGCGCCCATTGCGGCGCATGGCGCATGGGTTCCGCGGGCCGCAGCAGCACGGTCATGTGCATGTTGCCCGACGGGCCTTCCCAGGAACGACCCTGGGTGCCGCGCCCGGCGGTCTGGCGCCGGGCGAGGACGGCGAGGCCGTCGGGTTCCCCCGCTTCCGCCAGTTGCGCCACGAGGTCCGAGGTGCTCGGCAGCGCCTCGTGGACGCGGAGGCGGAAGCGGTGCGGCGTCCTCACCCGAGCAGCGCGGCGACGGCCGCCTGCGCCGCCGCCACCAGGGGCGCCGGATAGAGGAAGAACAGGGCGGCGAAGACGCCCGAGGCCGCCATTACGAAGGTGACGCTCGCCGGCCGCGGGTCGAGGGCGCCCGCCGGCTCGTCGAAGAACATCACCTTCACGATGCGCAGGTAGTAGAAGGACGCCACGACCGAGGACAGCACGCCGACGATGGCGAGGGTCCACAGCCCTGCATCGACGGCCGCCTTGAAGACGAACATCTTGCCGAAGAAGCCCGCGAGCGGCGGGATGCCGGCCATGGAGAACATGAAGACCGCCATCCAGACCGCCATCGGCAGGTCGGTCCGCGCGACGCCGGCAAGGTCCTCCACCCGTTCGACCGCCCTGCCCTGCCGGCGCATGGCCACGAGCACGGCGAAGGTGCCGATAGTGGTCAGAAGGTAGATCGCGACATAGACGAGCAGGCCGCGCATGCCGGCCTCGGAGGCCGAGGCGAGGCCCACCAGAGCGTAGCCGACATGGCTGATCGAGGAATAGGCCATCAGCCGCTTGATGTTCGACTGGCGGAGCGCGGCGAAGGCGCCGAGCACCATGGAAAGCAGTGAGATCAGCACGATGATCTGCTGCCACTGGCCGGCGAGGTCGCCGAAGGGACCGCCCAGGACCCGCGCGAACAGGCCCAGCGCGGCGACCTTCGGGGCCGCGGCAAAGAAGGCGGTCACCGGGGTCGGAGCGCCTTCGTAGACGTCCGGCGTCCACATGTGGAAGGGCACCGCCGAGACCTTGAAGGCAAGCCCGACGATGACGAACACCATGCCCACGGTAAGGCCGGCGCTGGCCCTGGCCGGATCGGAGAGCGCATCGGCGATGCGGTCGAAATTCGTCGTCCCGGTGAAGCCATAGACCAGCGAGGAGCCATAGAGCAGCAGGCCGGAGGCAAGCGCACCGAGCACGAAGTACTTCAGCCCGGCCTCGGCCGAGCGTTCGTCGTCGCGGTTGAAGGCGGCGACGACGTAGAGGCTGAGGGACAGCAGTTCGAGCCCGACATAGAGCGACATCAGGTCGTTGGCCGAGACCATGACCATCATGCCGAGCGTCGCGAAGACCAGAAGGACCGGATACTCGAAGCGGTCGATGCCTTCCTTCTCGTTGAAGTCGACCGAGAGCACCACGCCCGCCGCCGCGCCGACGAGGATCAGCACCTTGGTGAACCGGGTGAAGGCGTCGGAGACGACCTGCCCGCCGAAGCCCGTCCCTTCAGGCGCGCCCAGGGCAAGCACGGCCGCGAGGAGGAAGGCGCCCACCGCGGCCATGGCGCAGGCGTAGTGCGTGTTGCCCTTCGGCAGCACGCCGATGCCCAGGATGGCGAGGCCGGAGAGCGCGAGCACCAGCTCCGGCATGGCGAGGGTCCAGTTCATCGGCTCACATCCCCGCCAGGCGCGCGGCGCCGAGCGCGGCTTCGTGCCGCACCACCAGCGCCGTGACCGAGGCTTCGAAGAAGGACAGGAAGGTCTGCGGCGCGATGCCCATCCAGACCGCGAGGATCACGAGCGGTGCGAAGACCAGGTGCTCCCGCGGCGACATGTCGAGCAGGCCGCGCAGGTCCTCCCTGGTGATCCGCCCGAAGGCGACGCGCTTGTAGAGGTAGAGCATGTAGGCCGCGCCCAGGATCATGCCGAGCGCCGCGCCGAAGGCGACCGTCGGGTTCACATGCCAGGCGGCGATGATCACCAGCAGTTCCCCGGGGAAGCCGGCCAGGCCGGGCAGCGCGACCGAGGCCATGGTGAAGAGCATGAAGATCAGCGCATAGCCCGGCATGATCTTCGCGACCCCGCCATAGCGCGCGATCTCGCGCGAGTGGACACGGTCGTAGAGCACCCCGACGCAGAGGAAGAGCGCCCCCGAGACCACGCCATGCGAGAGCATGGTGAAAAGTGCCCCCGAGAGCCCCTGCACGTTGAAGGTGAAGATACCGAGCGTGACGATGCCCATATGGGCGACCGACGAGTAGGCGATCAGCTTCTTCATGTCCTCCTGCGCCAGGGCCACGAGCGAGGTGTACACGACCGCGACGATGGACAGGACGTAGATGGCCGGCGCGAAGTCCGCGGAGGCATGCGGCAGCATCGGCAGGCTGAAGCGCAAGAAGCCGTAGGCCCCCATCTTCAGCAGCACGCCCGCCAGGATGACCGAGCCCGCCGTCGGCGCCTCCACATGCGCATCCGGCAGCCAGGTATGGAAAGGCCACATCGGCACCTTCACCGCGAAGGAGGCGAAGAAGGCGAGGAAGATCCATGTCTGCAGCGTGGGCGGGATGGCCTGCTGGAACAGGGTCGGTATGTCGGTGGTGCCGGCACGGTACCAGAGCAGCAGGATCGCCAGCAGCATCAGCACCGAGCCGAGCAGCGTGTAGAGGAAGAACTTGAAGGAGGCATAGACGCGCCGCTTGCCGCCCCACACCCCGATGATGAGGAACATCGGGATCAGCACGCCCTCGAAGAAGACGTAGAAGACGATGAAATCGAGCGCGGCGAACATGCCGACCATCATCGTCTCGAGGACGAGGAAGGCGACCATGTACTCGCGCACCCGGCTCTGCACCGCTTCCCACGACGAGAGGACGCAGATCGGCGTCAGCAGCGTCGAGAGCAGGATGAACAGCACCGAGATGCCGTCCACCCCCATGTGGTAGGTGATCCCGAAATCGGAAAGCCAGTCGAGGTTCTCGACGAACTGGAACCCCGGATCCGCCTTGTCGAAGCGGAACCAGAGGATCAGCGACAGCGCGAAGACGATGAGGCTGGTCCAGAGCGCCGCCCAGCGCGCGTTCTCGGCGACGGCCTTCTCGTCCCCGCGAAGGGTCAGGATGAAGATCGCGCCGGCCAGCGGCAGGAAGGTAAGCAGGCTGAGCAGCGGGAAGCCGGCGGCGTTCATCGGGCGGCTCCGAAGGCGAGCATGGTGACGAAGACCGCGAGCCCCGCGATCATGGTGAAGGCATAGGATGCGACGCGCCCGTTCTGCAGGCGCACCGCACCCCGGGCGATATCGACGGCCAGCGCCGCCGCGCCGTTCGGCACGCCGTCGATGACGCGGGCATCCGCCGTCTGCCAGAGCACGCGCGCGAGCACGCGGGCCGGGCGGACGAAGATCGCGTCATACAGCTCGTCGAAGTACCACTTGTTCAGCAGGAACCTGTAGAGGCCGCCGAAGGCGGAGGCGAGCTTGCCGGGCACCGAGGGCACCAGCATGTAGAGCAGGTAGGCGAGCGCGATGCCCGAGAGGCCGACGATGGTCGGCAGCACCGGCACCCATTCGGGCACCTCATGGACATGGTGCATGATCTCGTTGTGCGGGCCGTTGACGATCGCCCCGTTCCAGAACTGCTCCCATTCGTGGCCGACGAAGTGCGGCGCGAAGACGGCGCCGGTGAGGATCGCGCCGCCCGCGAGCACAAGCAGCGGCACCAGCATGACAGCCGGGCTCTCGTGCACATGGTCCATGGTGTGGTGGTCGGCCCGCGGCGCCCCGTGGAAGGTCAGGATCAGCAGGCGCCAGGAGTAGAAGGCGGTCAGGAAGGCCGCCGCGATGCCGCACCAGAAGGCGTAGGTGCCCACCCCGGTATGGGCGGCGTAGGCGGCCTCCAGCACGAAGTCCTTCGAGTAGTAGCCGGCGAAGTAGGGCACGCCCGCGAGCGCGAGGGAGCCGATCCACATCACCGCATAGGTGATCGGGATCTTCTTCCAGATGCCGCCCATCCTGCGGATGTCCTGCTCGTCCGACATCGCGTGGATGACAGAACCGGCGCCCAGGAACAGCAGCGCCTTGAAGAAGGCGTGGGTGAAGAGGTGGAAGATCGCGCCCTGGTAGGCCCCGACGCCGGCCGCGAAGAACATGTAGCCGAGCTGCGAGCAGGTCGAATAGGCGATGATCCGCTTGATGTCGTTCTGCACGCAGCCGATCGTCGCCGCGAAGAAGGCGGTCGATGCCCCCACCACCGTGACCACGGCGAGCGCGGTCGGCGCGTGCTCGAAGACCGGCGACATGCGCGCCACCAGGAACACGCCGGCGGTGACCATCGTCGCGGCATGGATGAGCGCGGAAACCGGCGTCGGGCCCTCCATGGCATCCGGCAGCCAGGTGTGCAGGCCAAGCTGCGCCGACTTGCCGCAGGCACCGAGGAACAGCAGCACCCCGATCACCTCATAGGCCCGGAAGCCGCCGAACATCGCGTCCTGATGTTGGTCGAGCGCGCCGAAGATCGCATCGAACTCGACCGAACCGAAGGTCCAGAAGGTCAGCGCCAGGCCGAGCATGAAGAAGAGATCGCCGACGCGGTTGACGATGAAGGCCTTCATCGCCGCGTTGCAGGCGCTCTCCTTCTCGTACCAGAAGCCGATCAGCAGGTAGGAGGCGAGGCCGACGCCCTCCCAGCCGAAGAAGAGCTGCACGAGGTTGTCGGCCGTCACCAGCATGAGCATCATGAAGGTGAAGAGCGAGAGGTAGGAGAAGAAGCGCGGCCGGCTCGGGTCGTGCGACATGTAGCCGACGCTGTAGATGTGGATCAGCGTCGAGACCAGCGTGACCATGCCGACCATGACCGCCGAGAGCGTGTCGTAGCGCAGCGCCCACGACACCTCGAGCCCGCCGACATCGACGAAGGTCATTACCTGGACCGTCTGCGGCGCGTGGCCGAGGGCAACCTGCCAGAAAGCGGTCAGCCCGCAGGCTGCGGCGAGCGCCATGCAGCCGACCGTGACGGCCTGCGCGGCCCGGTCACCGATCCAGCGACCGAACAGGCCCGCGATGATGGCACCCAGCAGCGGGAAGAAGACGGCGCCGACGAACATCGCTTCAGCCCTTCAGGGTCGAGATGTCCTCGACCTCGATCGTTCCGCGGTTGCGGAAGTAGATGACGACGATGGCAAGGCCGATCGCGGCCTCGGCGGCGGCCACCGTCAGGATGAACATGGTGAAGACCTGGCCCGTCAGGTCCCCGAGCGAGGCCGAGAAGGCGACCATGTTCAGGTTCACCGCGAGCAGCATCAGTTCGATCGACATCAGGATGACGATCACGTTCTTCCGGTTGAGGAAGATGCCGAAGATGCCGAGGACGAGCAGGATCGCCGAGACGGTCAGATAGTGCGCGAGCGAGATGGCCATCTCAGTGATGCCCCCCGTGATGGTGTTCGACCTGCCTCGGGGCGGTCTCCTCGGGCGCCGGCGGCCTGGCGATGCCGATCTCCTTCAGGCCGGCGCCGAGCGGCACCGCGCGGGCCTGCACCGAACCGGCCCGCGCGACCTGCTCGGCGATGCTCTGGCGGCGGGTGCCCGGGCGATCGCGCAGCGTCAGCACGATGGCGCCGATCATGGCGACCAGCAGCACGAGACCGCAGGCCTGGAACAGGAAGATGTTGTCCGTATAGAGGATGCGACCCAGCGCATCGGCATTCGTGATGCCCTGCGGCGTCGGGTTGAGCCGCAAGGTCGCCGCTTCCGGCGCGAAGCGCCAGGTCGCGAGGACCATGAACAGCTCGATCAGCAAAATGGCGCCGATGACGGCGCCGATCGGTGCATAGCGCTGGAACCCTTCCCGCAACTGGGCGAAGTCGATGTCCAGCATCATCACGACGAACAGGAACAGCACCGCGACCGCGCCGACATAGACGATGACCAGGATCATCGCGAGGAACTCGGCGCCGGCGATCAGGAACAGCCCCGCCGCGTTGAAGAAGGCGAGGATCAGGAACAGCACCGAATGGACAGGGTTGCGGCTCGTCACCACCATGACGGCGGAGGCCAGCAGGATGGCGGCGAAGCCGTAGAAGGAAAGCGCTGCGATCATGGGGCCGTCACCGGTAGGGCGCGTCGAGGCGCAGACGCTCGGCGAGCATGGGCTCCCAGCGGTCGCCGTTATCGAGCAGCTTCTCCTTCGTGTAGATCAGCTCCTCGCGCGTCTCGGCGGCGAATTCCATGTTGGGCCCCTCGACGATGGCATCGACCGGGCAGGCCTCCTCGCAGAGGCCGCAGTAGATGCATTTCGTCATGTCGATGTCGTAGCGCGTCGTGCGTCGGGACCCGTCCTCGCGCGGCTCGGCCTCGATGGTGATGGCCTGGGCGGGGCAGACGGCCTCGCAGAGCTTGCAGGCAATGCAGCGCTCCTCCCCGTTCGGGTATCGGCGCAGCGCATGCTCGCCCTTGAAGCGCGGGCCGAGCGGGCCGCGTTCATAGGGATAGTTGAGGGTCGCCTTCTTCTTGAAGAAGTACTTCAGCGTCAGCGCCATCCCCGAGACCAGCTCGGAGAGCAGCAGGCCGCGGGCGGCGCGATCGAGGGTTGCCATGGTCAGAGCCCCATCAAGCCGGCAGCCAGCCGGTCAGCTTCAGCACCGCCGCCGTCAGCACCAGCCAGACCAGGGAGAAAGGCAGGAACACCTTCCAGCCGAGGCGCATGAGCTGATCGTAGCGGTAGCGCGGGAAGGTCGCGCGGACCCAGATGAACGTGAACAGGCATAGGCAGATCTTCAGGATGAACCAGATCGGCCCCGGCACCCAGTTGAGCGGCGCGACATCGAAGGGCGGCAGCCAGCCGCCGAGGAACAGGATCGTCGTCAGCGACGACATCAGGATCATGTTCGCGTATTCGCCGAGGAAGAACAGCGCGAAGGACATCGAGCTGTATTCGACGAAGAAGCCGGCCACGAGTTCGCTTTCGCCTTCCGGCAGGTCGAAGGGCGCGCGGTTCGTCTCGGCCAGCGTCGAGATGAAGAAGATCACGAACATCGGGAACAGCGGAATGGCGAACCATACCGTCTGCTGCGCCCGGACGATCTCGGTCAGGTTCAGCGAGCCCACGCAGAGCAGCACGGTCACGATCACGAAGCCCATCGAGACCTCGTAGGAGACCATCTGCGCCGCCGAGCGGAGCGCGCCGAGGAAGGCGTATTTCGAGTTCGACGCCCAGCCCGCGATGATGACGCCATAGACGCCGAGCGAGGAGATCGCAAAGAGATAGAGGATGCCGACATTGATGTCGGCGATCGCCCAGCCGTCGTTCACCGGGATGACCGCCCAGCCCAGCATCGCGAGCATGAAGGTCAGCATCGGTGCCAGCAGGAAGAGGGCCCGGTTCGCGCCCGTCGGCACGATCGTTTCCTTCATCAGCATCTTGATGGCATCGGCGAAGGGCTGGAACAGGCCGAGCGGCCCGACGACATTCGGCCCCTTCCTGAGCTGCATCGCCGCCAGCACCTTGCGTTCCGCATAGGTCAGGTAGGCGACGCCGATCAGCAGGGGCACCAGCAGCGCCAGCGCCTTCACGACGGTCAGGATGAGGATCCCGATCGGGTGGGTGAAGAAGAAGTCCATGGCCTCACTCCGCCGCCAGGGCCGGCGCCGGCCCGTAGATCGCGGCGCATTGCGCCATCACCTCGGAAGCACGGCTGACGACATCCGCCTGGTGATAGACGGGGATCGGCAGCACGAAGGGCCGATCCTCCACCGCGCCGGCATCCCCGGCCGGGCCCGCCGTGTCGCTGCAGCCGCCGTGCGCGACCTCGCCCACCCGGGCGAAGGCCGGGCTGATCTGCGCAAGGCGCGTGCGGATCGCGCGGTCGTCGGCATAAGGCAGGGCCTTGCCGACGCCCTCGCTGAAGGCGCGGATGATCCGCCAATCCTCCTTCGCCTCCCCGGGCGGGAAGATGGCGAGCCGCCCACGTTGCGCGCGCCCTTCGGTGTTGACCCAGGTCGCATCCTTCTCGGTATAGGCCGCGCCGGGCAGGATCACGTCGGCCCGGCCGGCCATCGCGTCGCCGTGGTGGCCCTGGTAGATCACGAAGGTGCCCGCGGCGATGCGCGACGGATCGAAGCCGTCGGCATTCAGCAGCCACAGCGCATCCACGCCGCCCGACAGCATGGCGTCCAGGTCCTTACCGCCCTGCCCCGGCACGAAGCCGAGTTCGAGCGCCCCCACCTGCCCGCCGAACAGATGGAGCAGGTTGAACCCGTTCCAGCCGGCCGTGAGCATTCCCGTCTCGGCCGCGATCTTCCAGGCCGCCGCGAGGACCGCTGCGCCGTCCGGCCGCTGCAGCGCGCCGCGGCCGAGGATCAGCATCGGCTTCTCTGCGGCCTTCAGCGTCTCGAGGAAGGCGGAGCCCCGCAGGTCCGCGAGCGTCTCACCGAGATGCCGCGCCGGATAGGTCAGATCGAGCCCGCGCGGCCCCACATAGCCGATCTCGAACTTCCCCTGCGTCCACCGCTTGCGGATGCGGGCATTGAGCACCGGCGCTTCCTTGCGCGGGTCGCTGCCGATGATGAGCAGCGCATCCGCTTCGTCGATGCCGGCGATGGTCGTGTTGAAACGGAAGAACTCCGGCCGGGAGGCGTCGATCGCCGCGCCGTCGTCGCGGCAATCGATGTTGGCCGAGCCATAGGCCGCCATCAGTTCCTTGAGCGCCAGCGTGCTTTCCGCATCCGCCAACGCGCCGGCAACGGCGCCGATGCGATCACCCGGCAGGGCGGAGAGCCTGTTCGCGATCGCCGCGAAGGCCTCGGGCCAGGTCGCCGCGACCAGCTTGCCGTCCTTCCTCACCCAGGGGCGATCCAGGCGGCGGCGCTTCAGGCCGTCGAAGGAGAAGCGGCCGCGATCGGCCATCCATTCCTCGTTCACCGCCTCGTTGATGCGCGGGATGATGCGCAGCACCTCGGGGCCGCGCGCATCGACGCGGATATTCGCGCCGACCGCGTCAAGCACGTCGATGCTCTCGGTCTTCGTCAGCTCCCACGGCCGCGACACATAGGCGTAGGGCCGCGAGGTGAGTGCCCCGACCGGGCAGATGTCGATCAGGTTGCCGCTGAGTTCCGAGGTCAGCGCCTTCTCGACATAGGTGCCGATCTCCATGTTCTCGCCGCGGTTGGTGCCGCCGAGTTCCGGCGTGCCCGCGACCTCGGCGGCGAAGCGGACGCAGCGCGTGCACTGGATGCAGCGCGTCATCACCGTCTTGATGAGCGGCCCGATGTCCTTGTCCTTCACGGCGCGCTTCGCTTCGCGGAAGCGGGACTTGTCGGCGCCGTAGGCGTAGGCCTGGTCCTGCAGGTCGCATTCGCCGCCCTGGTCGCAGATCGGGCAGTCGAGCGGGTGGTTGATCAGCAGGAATTCCATCACGCCGCGGCGGGCGTTGCGCACGACCGGCGTGTCGGTGAAGACCTTCATGCCGTCATTGACCGGGAAGGCGCAGGAGGCGACCGGCTTCGGCGCCCTCTCCACCTCGACCAGGCACATGCGGCAATTGCCGGCGACCGAGAGGCGTTCGTGGTAGCAGAAGCGCGGGATCTCCTTCCCCGCCGCTTCGCAGGCCTGGAGCACCGAGGAACCGTTCGGGACCTCGACCTCGATCCCGTCGACCGTGACCTTCGCCATGGCGCGTTACTCCGCGGCCAGGCGCTGGTGTCGCGCCTTGTAGGCCATGATGCGTTCTTCCATCAGCGGCCGGAAATGCCGGATCAGCCCCTGCACCGGCCAGACGCCGCCATCGGCGAGGGCGCAGATGGTATGCCCCTCGATGCGGCGCGTGACGTTCTCGAGGACGTCGATCTCCTCGACCTCCGCATTGCCTTCGACCATGCGGTTCATCATGCGCATCACCCAGCCCATGCCTTCGCGGCAGGGCGTGCACTGGCCGCAGCTCTCGTGCTTGTAGAAGGCGGACAGCCGCGCGATCGCCCTGATCACGTCGGTCGACTTGTCCATCACGATCACCGCCGCGGTGCCGAGCCCTGACTTGTGCTCGCGCAGCGCGTCGAAATCCATCAGCACGTCGTCGCAGATGTGCTTGGGCAGCAGCGGCGTGGACGACCCGCCCGGGATCACGCAGAGCAGATTGTCCCACCCGCCGCGCACGCCGCCGGCGTGCCGTTCGATGAGTTCCCGCATTGGGATGCTCATCTCTTCCTCGACATTGCAGGGCTTGTTCACGTGGCCCTGGATGCAGAAGAGCTTGGTACCCGAGTTCTTCGGTCGCCCGAAGGAGGAGAACCAGGACGCGCCGCGCCGCAGGATGGTCGGCACCACCGCGATGGTCTCGACGTTGTTCACCGTGCTCGGGCAGCCATAGAGGCCGACGGCGGCGGGGAACGGCGGCTTCAGCCGCGGCATCCCCTTCTTGCCCTCGAGGCTCTCGATCAGCGCCGTCTCCTCGCCGCAGATGTAGGCGCCGGCGCCGCGGTGCAGGTAGAGGTCGAAATCCCAGCCCGATCCGGCCGCATTCTTGCCGAGCAGCCCTGCTTCATAGGCCTCGTCGATCGCGGCCTGGAGCACCACGCCCTCGTTGTAGAACTCGCCGCGGATGTAGATGTAGGCCGCATGCGCGCCCATGCCGAAGGCCGCGAGCAGGCAGCCTTCGATCAGCGTGTGCGGGTCGTGGCGGACGATGTCGCGGTCCTTGCAGGTGCCGGGCTCGGACTCGTCGCAGTTCACGACGAGGTAGGAGGGGCGGCCGTCGGACTGCTTCGGCATGAAGGACCACTTCATGCCGGTCGGGAAGCCGGCGCCGCCGCGCCCGCGCAGGCCCGAATTCTTGACCTCCTCGACGATCCAGTCGCGGCCCTTGGCGATGATCCCCGCCGTGCCGTCCCAGTTCCCCCGCTTGCGCGCCGCCTGCAGGTTCCAGGGCTGCGCGCCGTAGAGGTTGGTGAAGATGCGGTCCTTGTCGGCCAGAGCCATGCCTACTCTCCTGCCCCCGGCACCTCGGTGAGCACCTGAGGCCCGCCTTCGGGCGCGCTGTTCAGCCGGCCGATGGTGCTGCCCGGCTTCGGCCGTTCGCCGCGCTTCAGCGCCTCGATCAGCGCGACGGTGCGCTCGTAGTCGAGGTCCTCGTAGAAATCGTCGTCCACGCACAGGATCGGTGCATTCACGCAGGCGCCGAGGCACTCGACCTCGGTCATGGTGAACAGCCCGTCCTCGCTGGTCTCGCCGTAGTGCTTCACGCCGGCAGCGTCCTGGCAGGCGCGCAACACCTCGTCCGATCCGCGCAGCCAGCAGGGCGTCGTGCCGCACACCTGCAGGTGGTACTTGCCGATCGGCTTCGTGTTGAACATGAAATAGAAGGTCGCGACCTCGTAGACGCGGACCGGCGGCATGGAGAGCCGCTCGGCCACCGCGTCCATGCCCGCCCGCGGCACCCAGCCGCTGTCCGTCTGCCGCTTCATCTGCTTCTGCACGATGTAGAGCAGAGGGATCACCGCGCTCGCCTGCTTCCCTTCCGGATAGCGGGCGATGATCCCGGCGATCTGCGCCTCGCTTTCCGCGTCGAAGGCGAAGCTCGCCGGTTCGTCGTGCGAATGCACGCCGGAAGCAGAATCGTGATGCGTGCTCACCGGTCGATCTCCCCGAACACCACGTCGAGCGAACCGATGATCGCCACGGCGTCGGCCAGCATGTGCCCCTTGGACAGCACCTCCATCGCCTGGAGATGCGCGAAGGCCGGCGAGCGGATCTTGCAGCGATAGGGACGGTTGGTCCCATCCGCCACGAGGTAGACGCCGAACTCGCCCTTCGGCGCCTCCGTCACCGTGTAGGTCGCGCCCTGCGGCACGTGATAGCCTTCGGTGTAGAGCTTGAAGTGATGGATGAGCGCCTCCATCGAGCGCTTCATCTCGCCCCGATTCGGCGGCGCGATCTTGTTGTCCTGGACCTTCACCGGCCCGGGCTTCATCTGCGCCAGGCACTGGTTCACGATCTTCAGGCTCTCCCGCATCTCGATCATCCGCACGAGGTAGCGGTCATAGCAGTCGCCGCGCGTGCCCACCGGCACGTCGAACTCCATGCGGTCGTACACGTCGTAGGGCTGCGACTTGCGCAGGTCCCACGCGCAGCCCGAGGCACGCAGGCACGGCCCCGAGAAGCCCCATTCGATCGCCTGCTCCGCCGTCATCACCCCGATGTCGACCGTGCGCTGCTTGAAGATCCGGTTCTCGCTCAGCAGCCGCTCGAGGTCGTCGATGAAGGCGGGGAACTTGCCGGCCCAGTCCTTGATCCTTCCCTCGAGGCCCGCCGGGAGGTCTTTCGCCACGCCGCCGGGCCGGAAGTAGTTCGCGTGGTAGTGGCTGCCCGAGACGCTCTCGTAGAACTCCAGCAGCGTCTCGCGCTGTTCGAAGCCCCAGAGCGCCGGCGTGATGGCGCCGCAGTCGAGCGCATAGGTCGTGATGTTGAGCAGGTGGTTCAGCAGCCGCGACAGCTCGGCGAAGAGGACGCGGATGTACTGCCCCCGCTCCGGCACCTCGATGCCCAGGAGGCGTTCCGTCGCGATCGCGAAGGTGTGCTCCATGCTCATCGGCGCGACGTAGTCCAGGCGGTCGAAATAGGGCAACGCCTGGATGTAGGTCTTGTGCTCGATCAGCTTCTCGGTGCCGCGGTGCAGCAGACCGATGTGCGGATCGGCGCGCTCCACCACCTCGCCCTTCATCTCGAGCACGAGGCGCAGCACGCCATGCGCGGCCGGATGCTGCGGCCCGAAGTTGATGGTATGGCTGTCGGCCTCGAGCGTCCGCGTGACGGTCTCGGTGACCGGGCCGGCGGGCAGGATCGCCTGGCTGCTCATTTCGGGCCCTCCAGACGGTTCAGGTGCACCTTCTCGTCGCCGGGAAGCGTGGTCATGCCTTCCCAGGGGCTGAGGTAGTCGAAGCTGCGGTATTCCTGCTTCAGCTTCACCGGGCCATAGACAACGCGCTTCAGCTCCTCGTCGTAGCGAAGCTCGACGAAGCCGGTGAGCGGGAAGTCCTTGCGCAGCGGATGCCCCTCGAACCCATAGTCCGTGAGGATTCGGCGCAGGTCCGTCTGCCCTTCGAAGACCAGCCCGTACATGTCCCAGGCCTCGCGCTCGAACCACGTCGCGGTCGGCCAGATGCCGGCGACCGACGGGATCGTCGCCATCCCATCCGACGTCACGATCACGCGGACCCGCTGGTTCAGGGACAGGCTCAGCAGGTTGTAGACGACTTCGAAGCGCTCGGCCCGGTCCGGCCAATCGACACCGCAGATGTCCATGCACTGCTCGAAGGCGAAGCGCGGGTCGTCGCGCAGCATCAGCATCAGCGCGGGCAACGAGTCGCGCTGCACGCGCAGCGTCAGCTCGGCGCCGCCGCGCTCGAGCCCGACCTCGGTCACCGCGCCGCCGGACGCGGCGGCAATCGCCATGCCCAGCACGCGCAGCGGATTCTCGGGCGCGGCCGGCTCGGCCGCCGCGATCTCGTTCTCAGCCACGCAGGATGGTCCCCGTCCGCCGGATCTTCTTCTGCAACTGCAGGATGCCGTAGACCAGCGCCTCGGCCGTCGGCGGGCAGCCCGGCACATAGACATCCACCGGCACGATGCGGTCGCAGCCGCGCACCACGCTGTAGGAATAGTGGTAGTAGCCGCCGCCATTGGCGCAGCTGCCCATCGAGATGACCCAGCGCGGCTCCGACATCTGGTCGTAGACCTTGCGCAGGGCGGGGGCCATCTTGTTGGTCAGGGTGCCGGCGACGATCATCACGTCCGACTGCCGCGGCGACCCGCGCGGAATGATGCCGAAGCGGTCGAGGTCGTAGCGCGCCATGTAGGCGTGGATCATCGGCACCGCGCAGCAGGCGAGGCCGAAGGTCATCGGCCAGAGCGAACCGGTCCGCGCCCAGTTCACCACCTTGTCGATGTTCGCGACGACGAAGCCCTTGTCCTGGATTTCGTCGGTCACGGCGTTGATCACCGCGTCCTGCGCCGCACCCGGCGGCAGGGCCTGGCTGTTCCAGGTGAGGTCGTTGTTGCCGGCGCCGCTCATGCCGCGCTCACTCCCAGTCCAGGGCGCCCTTGCGCCACTCGTAGATGAAGCCGACCGTCAGCACGAAGAGGAAGCCCATCATCGAGCCGAAGCCAAGCCAGCCGATGTCCCCGAGCGCGATCGCCCAGGGGAACAGGAACGCCACCTCGAGATCGAAGATGATGAAGAGGATGGCGACCAGGTAGAACCGCACGTCGAAGCGGTGGCGCGTGTCCTCGAAGGGCGCGAAGCCGCATTCGTAGGCGGAAAGCTTCTCCGCATATGGTTTCTGTCGCGCCGCCAGGAAGGCCCCGCCGACCATCGCGATGGCGATGCCGCCTGCGATGCCAAGGAAGACGAGGATCGGGAAATATTCGGCCAGCAAGGGCTGGGTCATGTGCGCCTCGGTTCTCCCCTGCCCGGTTCCGGGCATGACAGCGCGGCGCCCGGCGTGATGCCGCAGCGCAGCGTGGGCGGACATTAGCCCCGCTTGCTGCGCTTCGCCATAGGGGCCGGCGGGGTGAATTCAACCTGAATCGCGACCCTGGTGCAGAAAACGAAAGCGGCGCTCCAGGAGGGATCCGGGAGCGCCGCTTTGGCTTCGTATTCCGTCGCGTGGCGCGAGTGACGGGGCTCGAACCCGCGACCTCCGGCGTGACAGGCCGGCGCTCTAACCAACTGAGCTACACCCGCGTGCCCGCGACAGGTGGCGGGGGATACGGCCGCGCGGAGGGATAGTCAAGCGGGGGAATGCGGAGATTCCGCAGGAGGATGAAGATCGTGGCGAAGGCCGCGTGCCGGTGGTGCAGGAGGAGATTTCGCGGATGGTGGGACGCGCCGCGACGCAGTGCGTCGCGGGTCGCTTCTCCATCGCTCCGGAGGAATTCTGTCCCGACCTCGCGGGGTCGGGACAGAATGGGCACTGACGGGTTCGAACCGCCGACATCCTGTGTGTAAGACAGGCGCTCTACCACTGAGCTAAGTGCCCCTGCTGCAGGCCCTATAGGCCGGGGCCCGAAGACGCGAAAGGCCGGCCCTCGCGGGCCGGCCCCTCACCTTCCATCCTTGCGGACGGGATCAGTTCACGGCGTCCTTGAGGCCCTTGCCGGCCTTGAAGCGCACCGTCGTCGAGGCGGGGATCTTGATCTCCTCGCCCGTGCGCGGGTTGCGGCCCTTGCCGGCCTTGCGCTTGGAGGTCGAGAAGGTGCCGAAGCCGACCAGGCGGACTTCCTGCTTCTTCTTGAGCGCCTTCTGGACCGCCTCGAACACGGCGTCCACGACGTCGCCCGCCTTCGCCTTCGGCAGATCGGTCGCCTCGGCGACGGCGGTGATGAGGTCCTGCTTGTTCACCTGGGTATCCCCCTCCGTTGGTGCGAGGATGCCGGGCCGACAAACCGCCGGCCGGATCGGGCGGAGAGTAGGTGCCGCTTTTCCGCACCGTCAACGACAACGCATCCGATTCGCGGCGGAAAACCGGGGTTTCCGGCGCCCTCTGCGGCAAAAGGGCAACGCTTCCCTGGGTTTTCCACAGAAAACCCCGGCGAAGCCGCGCTTCGCCGGGGTTCCGGGCCCCTCAGGAGCGGTCGCAGCCGTCAGTGCGGCAGGGCCGACTCGACCTTGCCCGACTCGGCCCCGCGGGGCGCGGGGGTCTCCTCGGGCTCCGCCCAGGTGATCGGCTCCGGCTTCTTCACCAGCGCCCGGGAGATCACCTCATCCACATGGGAGACGGGGATGAGTTCCAGCCCCCTCTTCACGTTGTCAGGGATCTCCGCCAGGTCCTTCTCGTTCTCCTTCGGGATGAAGACGGTCTTGATGCCCGCGCGCAGCGCGGCCAGCAGCTTCTCCTTCAGCCCACCGATCGGCAGCACCCGGCCGCGCAGCGTGATCTCGCCCGTCATGGCGATGTCCCGCCGCACAGGGATGCCGGTGAGCACCGAGACGATGGACGTCGCCATCGCGATGCCGGCCGACGGCCCATCCTTCGGGGTTGCCCCTTCGGGCACGTGCACGTGGATGTCCCGCTTCTCGAAGACCGTCGGCTTGATGCCGAAGGAGGTCGAGCGGCTGCGGACATAGGACATCGCGGCCGAGACGCTCTCCTGCATCACGTCGCCGAGCTTGCCCGTGGTCTTCACCACGCCCTTGCCCGGGACCATGACGCTTTCGATCGTCAGGATCTCGCCGCCCACCTCGGTCCAGGCGAGGCCGGTCACGACGCCCACCATGTCTTCGGCCTCGGCCTCGCCATAGCGGAACTTCCGCACGCCGGCGAACTTCTCGAGGTTCTTGTGGGTGATCGCGACCTTCTTCGACTGCTTGGAGACGATCTCCTTGACCGCCTTGCGCGCCAGGCCCGCGATCTCGCGCTCGAGGCTCCGGACGCCGGCCTCGCGCGTGTAGTAGCGGATCAGGTCGCGGACCGCGGTGTCGGAGAGCGACCACTCGCCATCCTTCAGGCCATTCGCCTCGCTCACCTTCTTCATCAGGTGGCGCTTGGCGATCTCGACCTTCTCATCCTCGGTGTAGCCGGGGATGCGGATGATCTCCATGCGATCGAGCAGCGGCTGCGGCATGCGGAGCGAGTTCGCCGTCGTCACGAACATCACGTCCGACAGGTCGTAATCCACCTCGAGGTAGTGGTCCGCGAAGGTCGAGTTCTGCTCCGGGTCCAGCACCTCCAGCAGCGCGGAGGACGGGTCCCCGCGCCAGTCGGCGCCGAGCTTGTCGATCTCGTCGAGCAGGAAGAGCGGGTTGGACGTCTTCGCCTTCTTCATGCCCTGGATCACCTTGCCGGGCATGGAGCCGATATAGGTCCGGCGGTGTCCGCGGATCTCGGCCTCGTCCCGCACGCCACCCAGGGACATGCGCACGAAGTTGCGCCCCGTCGCCTTGGCGATGGACTTGCCGAGCGAGGTCTTGCCCACGCCTGGCGGGCCCACGAGGCACAGGATCGGCCCGCGGATCTTGGGCGAGCGCGACTGCACCGCCAGGTATTCGATGATCCGCTCCTTGACCTTCTCCAGGCCGAAATGGTCGGCATCGAGCACCGTCTCCGCCTCGAGGATATCGTTGCGGACCTTGGAGCGCTTCTTCCAGGGAATGGAGAGCATCCAGTCGAGGTAGTTGCGCACCACCGTCGCCTCGGCGCTCATCGGGCTCATGGTGCGGAGCTTCTTCAGCTCCTGCATGGCCTTCTCGCGCGCTTCCTTCGACAGCTTGGTGGCCTTGATCTTGGCCTCGAGCTCGGCGGCCTCGTCCTTGCCGTCCTCGCCCTCGCCCAGCTCCTTCTGGATCGCCTTGAGCTGCTCGTTCAGGTAGTACTCGCGCTGCGTCTTCTCCATCTGCCGCTTCACGCGGTTGCGGATGCGCTTCTCCACCTGCAGCACGCCGATCTCGCCCTCCATGTGGGCGAAGACACGCTCGAGCCGCGCCGTCACGGACGGCGTCTCCAGCAGTTCCTGCTTCTCGGGAATCTTCAGCCCCAGATGCGAGGCGACCGTGTCCGCGAGCTTCGCCGGCTCCTCGATCTGGTTGATCGAGACCAGCACCTCGGGGGCGATCTTCTTGTTGAGCTTGATGTACTGCTCGAACTGCGAAACCACGGTGCGCGCCAGCGCCTCGGCCTCGCGCGGCTCGGCGGTCGTCTCCTCGACCGGCTCGGCGAAGGCCTCGAAGTAGTTCGCGGTCTCCTTGAAGGCGGCGATCTTCGCACGGCGGCCGCCCTCGACCAGCACCTTCACGGTGCCGTCGGGCAGCTTCAGCAGCTGCAGCACCGTGGAGACGGTGCCGACCTGGTAGAGGTCGTCCGTGCCCGGGTCGTCCTGGGCCGCGTTCTTCTGGGCGACGAGCAGGATCTGCTTGTCGTCCTTCATCACCGCCTCCAGCGCCCGGACGGATTTCTCACGGCCGACGAAGAGGGGAACGATCATGTGCGGGAACACCACGATGTCCCTGAGGGGGAGCACCGGGAGGAGTTCGCCGCGGATGGTATCCGTCATGTGACCTCACTGGGGACAGTCGGCACCCGGCCCGCCCAAAGGCGGCACGGGCGGGGCGCCACGGCATACCGGGGATGTTGGCCGCCTGGGGCACCCACTCAAGATCTTGACAGGGCGCCGTTGCACGCCCCGATCGAATCAGGCAGAGGTCTGCTCGGCCGGGCGTTCGCCGTAGATGAAGAGCGGTTGGGCCCGGCCTTCCGCGACCTCTCGGTTCACCACGACCTCCTCGACCGATTCGAGGCCGGGAAGATCGAACATCGTGCTGAGCAGGATGGCCTCCATGATGGAGCGCAGCCCGCGGGCGCCGGTCTTGCGCTGGATCGCCCGGGTGGCGACCGCCTTCAGCGCGTCGTCGGTGAAGGTGAGCTTCGCCCCCTCCATCTCGAACAGCCGGCCATACTGTTTGACCAGGGCATTCTTCGGCTTGGTCAGGATCTCGATCAACGCATGCTCGTCGAGGTCGTCGAGCGTCGCGACGACCGGCAGGCGGCCGATGAACTCCGGGATCAGGCCGAACTTCAGCAGGTCCTCGGGCTCCACCTCGCGCAGGATCTGGCCGGTGCGGCGCTCATCGGGGTCGCGCACCTCGGCGCCGAAGCCGATACCCGAGCCCTTGCCGCGCGCGCCGATGATCTTCTCGAGCCCGGCGAAGGCCCCGCCGCAGATGAACAGGATGTTGGAGGTATCGACCTGGAGGAATTCCTGCTGCGGATGCTTCCGCCCGCCCTGCGGCGGCACGGAGGCCACCGTCCCCTCCATGATCTTCAGCAGCGCCTGCTGGACGCCCTCGCCCGACACGTCGCGCGTGATCGAGGGGTTGTCCGACTTGCGGGAAATCTTGTCGACCTCGTCGATGTAGACGATGCCGCGCTGGGCGCGCTCCACGTTGTAGTCGGCGGCCTGCAGCAGCTTGAGGATGATGTTCTCGACATCCTCGCCGACATAGCCAGCCTCGGTCAGCGTCGTCGCATCCGCCATGGTGAAGGGCACATCGAGGATGCGGGCCAGCGTCTGCGCCAGCAGCGTCTTGCCCGAGCCCGTCGGCCCCACCAGCATGATGTTCGACTTGGCGATCTCGATGTCGGGGTTCTTCCCGCCATGCGCGAGGCGCTTGTAGTGGTTGTGGACCGCGACCGAGAGCACCTTCTTCGCATGGTCCTGCCCGATCACGTAGTCGTCGAGGACCTTGCAGATCTCCTTCGGCGTCGGCACCCCGTCACGCGACTTCACGAGGTGCGTCTTGTGCTCCTCGCGGATGATGTCCATGCAGAGCTCGACGCATTCGTCGCAGATGAACACCGTCGGCCCGGCGATGAGCTTCCGGACCTCGTGCTGCGACTTCCCGCAGAACGAGCAGTAGAGGGTGTTCTTGGAATCGCCGGACTTGCTCATGCGGTCTCCGTGTTCCCCGGAAGTGCGGGGAACTGCAACAGGAATGTAGCCCCCGGGAGCCCGAGGGAAAAGCGAAAGCCGGCCGGCCCCTGCCCGCAGGGGCCGGGGTGCGGCTTCGGCGTCACGTCTTCGTCGCCTCCGAGGCCGGGACCGGCCGCTCCTCGACCACCTGGTCGACCAGGCCGAAATCCCTGGCCTCCTCGGCCGACATGTAGCTGTCGCGGTCGAGCTTCTTCTCGATCGCCTCGATCGGCTGGCCGGTATGGCGCACGTAGATCTCGTTCAGCCGCTGGCGCAGCTTGAGGATCTCGCGGGCCTGGATCTCGATGTCCGCCGCCTGGCCCTGGGCGCCGCCGGAGGGCTGGTGGACCATGATCCGGCTGTTCGGCAGCGCGAAGCGCTTGCCCTTGGTCCCCGCGCAGAGCAGCAGCGAGCCCATCGAGGCCGCCTGCCCGATGCAGACGGTGGAGACCGGGGAGCGGATGTACTGCATGGTATCGTACATCGCGAGGCCGGCCGAAACCACGCCGCCCGGAGAATTGATGTAGAAGGCGATGTCCTTGGTCGGGTTCTCGCTCTCCAGGAACAGCAGCTGGGCGCAGATCAGCGAAGAAACCTGGTCGAAGACCGGGCCGGTGAGAAAGATGATCCGCTCCTTGAGAAGGCGCGAATAGATGTCGAATGCCCGCTCGCCGCGCGCGGTCTGCTCGATGACCATCGGCACGAGGGTGTTGTTGTAGACTTCGACCGGGTCACGATCCCGCAGCATGGTTCGTCCTTTCGTCCCGGCGGCGCCGAATCAGCCCGCCGTCATCGTCGGGGAATGTGGGGCATGGACCGCACCGGCGAAAGCCCCGCCTCCAATCCTTCCCGTCCCGGGCGGTCAGGCGACCTCCAGGACCATCCCGTCATGGCCGGGCTCCACCCCCGGGGGCAGGTTCGCCCGGAGCCAGCCGTGGTCCATGTCCGGGCTCATATGGGTCAGAACCGTGCGCCTGGGGCGGAGCCGCGCCACCCATTCCAGCACCTGGTCCAGGTTGGCATGCACCTTGTGGGGCCGCCGCTGGAAGCATCCCACCACCCAGGTATCCAGGCCGTGAAGTCCGGCGAGGCTCTCCTCGGGCAGTTCGACCAGGTCGGTCGAATAGGCGAAGCCGCCGATCCGGAGCCCCAGCGTGTCCATCACGAGGTGGTCCTGCCGGAAGGTCCGGACCCGATGGCCCGCGATGACCACCGCTTCCCCCGCCGTGACCCGCACCGGCTCGACCGCCGGCCGGAAGAACATCGGCCCGGTCGAAGGCAGGAAGGCGTAGTCGAAGCGCCGGGCCAGGACGGACAGCGTGCGCTCCATCCCGAAGGCCTGCAGCGGCCGGCCGGCCAGCCGGTTGAGGATCCGGACCTCGTCCAAGCCCATCACGTGGTCGGCATGGTCGTGAGTGTAGAGGATCGCATCCACCGAGGGGATCCGGCAGGCCAGCAACTGGCTGCGCAGGTCGGGCCCGGTATCCACCAGCAGCCGCCCCCCGCCATGGCCCTCGATCACGATGGAGGAACGGGTGCGCCGGTTCAGCGGATTGGCGGGGTCGCAGGCGCCCCACCAGCCGCTGCCGTCCTCGCCGCCGATCTGGGGAACGCCCCCGGAACCGCCGCACCCGAGAATCGTGATCCTCAACAAGGATCTAGACGGCCTTCTTGAACAGACGATGGAAATTCGCCGTCGTCAGGTCCTCGACCTCCTTCATCGTCAGGCCCCGGACCTCGGCCAGCACCTTCGCCGTCTGCGCGACCATCGCCGGTTCGCAGCGCTTGCCGCGGAAGGGCACCGGGGCGAGGTAGGGCGCATCCGTCTCGACCAGCAGCCGGTCGGCCGGCAGGTCGCGGGCGATGTCGCGGATCTCCTGGCTCTTCGGGAAGGTCAGGATGCCCGAGAAGGACACATAGGCGCCCATTTCCACGGATTTTTCAGCCAGTTTCCGCCCACTGCTGAAGCAGTGCAGCAGAAAATCGAAAGGCCCGCCCTGCTCCCTCTCCTCCCGCAGGATGGCGAGGATGTCCTCGTCCGCCTCGCGGGCATGGATGGCCAGCGGCAGGCCGGCCAGTCGCGCCGCCCGGATGTTCCGGCGGAAATTCTCCGCCTGCACCTCGCGCGGAGCCTTGTCGTAGAAATAGTCGAGTCCGCTTTCCCCGATGCCGACGATGCGCGGATGATCCGCCGCGGCGGCGATCTCCTCGGGCGTGGGCAACGCTCCCTCGGCAGCGTTGTGCGGATGGATGCCGACGGTCCCCCAGACCTCGGGGAAACGCTCGGCCAGTTCCCTGACCTTGCCGGCCTGGGACATCCGGACGCCGATGGTCACCATCCTGCCGACGCCCGCTTCCTTCGCGCGGGCGACGACCTGCTCGATCTCGGTCTCGACGTAGTAGTCGAGGTGGCAATGGCTATCGACCAGCATGGCGTCAGGCCGGCGTCTCGATCTTGCGGAACAGCGGCGCCGGCGGCGGCAGCGGCGTACCGTCCGGCAGCGGCGTGGCCAGCGCGGCGATGTCCCGCGCCCCGGCCGGCACCGCGAGCTGGTCCAGCAGGCTGGACATGCTTCCGGGCATGAAGGGCTGCAGCAGGGTCGCATAGGTCCGCAGCGCCGTATGCAGGTGGCGCAGCACCGCGGCCATGCGCACGACGTCCGTCTTCTTCAGCGCCCAGGGGGCCTGCCTGGTGACATAGGCATTGGCCTCGCGCACGCTCGCGAAGATGGTCTCCAGCGCGACATGGAATTGCTGCTGGTCCAGGCACCTGCGGACCGCATCGGCCAGCGCGTCGAGGCCGGCGAAGAGTTCGCCATCCTCCTCCGCCCGCACCGCATCGGCCGGGAGCTTCCCCTCGCAGTTCCGCTGGATCAGCGACAGCGTCCGGTTCGCGAGGTTGCCGAGCGCATCGGCCAGTTCCCCGTTCAGCCGGTTGATCAGCGCCTTGCGGGCGAAGTCTCCATCCTGGCCGAAGGGCACTTCCCGCAGCAGGAAGTAGCGCACCGGGTCGAGCCCGTATTCCTCGACCAGCGCCACAGGGTCGATCACGTTGCCCAGCGACTTCGAGATCTTCTGCCCCTCGTTGGTCCACCAGCCATGGGCGAAGACGCGCCGCGGCGGCTTCTCCCCGGCCGCAATCAGGAAGGCCGGCCAGTAGATGGTGTGGAAGCGGACGATGTCCTTGCCGACGAAGTGGATGTCCGCCGGCCAGAACTTCCAGCGCGGATGGCCCTTGTCCGGGTAGCCCGCGGCAGTGATGTAGTTGGTCAGCGCATCCAGCCAGACATACATGACATGCGCCTCGTCCCCCGGGACCTTCACACCCCAGGTGAAGGAGGTTCGGGAGACCGAGAGGTCCAGCTTCTCCGGCCGGTCGGCGAAGTCCTTCAGCCCTTGCTGGATGAAGGCACGCACCTCGTTCCGCCGGCTCTCGGGCTCGATGTCGATGCGCTCGGGGTCGCCCGGCGGCAGGTCGTAGCGGCGCAGCAGTTCCGGCAGCCACTTCGACAGGCGGAAGAAGTAGGACGGCTCCCTCACCCACTCCACCGGCGCGCCCGACGGCGCGTATTTCACGCCGTCGCGCTCGGTCAGCTCGTCCGGGCCGTAGAAGGCTTCGTCGCGAACGGCATACCAGCCCTCGTAGTCGCCGAGGTAGATCTCCCCGCGCTCGGCGAGCACCTTCCACAGCGCGACGCAGGCCGCCTTGTGGCGCGGTTCCGTCGTGCGGATGAAGTCGTCGTTGGAAAAGCCCATCGTGACCGTGAGGTCCCGGAAGGCCCGGCTGACGCGGTCGGTGAAGGCCTGCGGATCCTCGCCGGCATCCTTCGCCGCCTTCTCGACCTTCTGCCCGTGCTCGTCGGTGCCGGTCAGGAAGAAGACCTCATGCCCGTCCAGCCGCTTGAACCGCGCCAGCACGTCGGTTGCGAGCGAGGTATAGGCATGCCCGATATGAGGCTTGTCGTTCACGTAGTAGATCGGCGTCGTGTAGTAGATCGGTGGCTTCGCCATGGGGTCTTCGGATCCGGCTCAACTTCCAATGGTCGCGCCTTCCGGTCCGCCGGGCGCGACCGGCCGGCCTGAAAACGCTCCGGGGCGCTCCGCTCAGGGTCGCGCGAGCCAGGAAAGGCCCGTCAGCACAGCCTGCTTGCGGTCGAGGTTCAACCGCTCGGTATCGTCCGCGAGGGCGCCGAGCCTATCCCACAGGGACGCCCAGACGGCAAGCGGATGGCGGGCCAGCCAGGGCGGCGCCGCGTGCCCTCTCGCGCCGTCGCGCAGCGCCCCGGCGATCGCCCCGCGCAGCAGCCCCATGTAGATTCCGAAGGCCCCGCCCGTTCGGTCCATGGCCAGCCGGTCGGCCAGCGCGTGGTCCCGCATGGGCCCGCCCTTGGCCAGCGCGCCGAGGCTCCGTTCCACCAGCGCCTGGAGTTCGAGGCCGCCGGCCTCCGCCAACGCCAGCGCCCGCCCCGGCGAGCCCTGCGCCAGCGCCGCGAGGCGCGCCCGGTCGGCCGCCGCCGTGTCCGGCAGCAGGTGCGCGAGCAGCGCCTCCATCGCGGGCGCCGGCAACGGGTTCAGGTCGAGCCGCCGGCAGCGGCTGCGGATCGTCGGCAGCAGGCGCTGCGGCGCCGAGCAGACCAGCAGCAGCACGGTCCGCGGCGGCGGCTCCTCGAGCGTCTTGAGCAGGGTGTTCTGCACCGCCGGCTGGTCGGCCCGTTCGGCCTCGTCGAGCACCACCACGCGCCAGCCGCCCTCCGCCGCCGTCTGGGTCAGGAAGCGGACGGCCTCGCGGGCATCCTCCACGCGCAGGACGCGCTTGGTGCCGCGCTCGCCGGTATTCGGCTCCAGCGTGAAGCAGTCGGCATGGGTATCGGCGGCGACGCGGCGGAACACCGCACTGGCCGGATCGACCTGCAGCGGCGGCACCGATTCAGGCATGCCGGCAAGCAGCCAGCGGGCGAAACGCCAGGCGAGCGTCGCCTTGCCGATGCCGGGCGGGCCGCAGAACAGCCAGGCGTGGTGCAGGCGGCCGGACCGGGCGGCAGCTTCCAGGGTGCGGGCCGCGTCCTCGTGGCCGACCAGGTCGGGGGTGGCTCGCGGATCGGTCACGGGCGCCCCTCCGGTCACAATCCCACCCCCAGGCGCTCGCCCACCGCCCGCCTGATCGCCGCCGTCACCGCATCCATCCCCGCCCCCGCGTCGATCACCACGCAGCGCCCCGGCTCGGCCGCCGCGATGGCCAGAAAGGATTCCCGCACGCGCCGATGGAATGCCTCTCCCATCCGCTCGTAACGATCGGCGCCACTGCGTGCGGCTGCGCGCGCCATGCCGGAAGCCGCCGGCAGGTCCAGCACCAGCGTCAGGTCGGGTGCCGCGCCTTCGAGCGCGATCTCGGCCAGCCGTGCCCAGACCTCCCGCGGCAGCCCCTGCGCGCCCTGATAGGCGAGCGTCGAATCGGCGAAGCGGTCGCAGACCACCCAGCCCCCCGCCGCGATGAAGGGCAGGATCGTGCGCGTGAGGTGCTCGCGCCGCGCGGCGAAATGCAGCATCGCCTCGGCCACGGGCTCCCACGGGCCGTGGCCCAGCAACAGGTCGCGGATGCGCTCGGCGCCCGGGGTTCCGCCCGGCTCGCGCGTGCGCAGCACCGCCAGCCCGGTGGCCGCCAGGGCTTCGGCCAGGCGCCGGGCCTGGGTGGACTTGCCCGCCCCCTCCCCGCCTTCGAAAGTGATGAAACGACCGCGCAGGCTCATGACAGCAGGATCGCCGTGGCGGGAAGCCTGGCGTCAGCCCCCCATCCCGAACACCATGTGGCTCACCACCGCCGGGATGCGCGACACGATGCCGAGCTTCTCGACATCCGCCCCGGCGAGCAGGGGCACGCGCAGCTCGGGCACGCCCTCCCCGCCTACCAACATCTCGCCGATCTGCTGGCCTCGCGCGACCGGCGCGGTGAGCGGCTGCTGGTAGCGGAGCCTCACCTGGAGACGGGTCCGCCACTGCCGCGGCAGGGTCAGCACCAGGTCGCGCCCTCCGACCATCGGCACCTTGGACCGCTCGCCCAGATAGACCGGCACCTCCTCGATCGTGTCCTGGGCGCGGAAGAGCACCACCGCTTCGAATTCGCGGAAGGCCCATTCCATGAGGCGCTCGCCCTCCTCGACGCGGGCACGCATGCTCGGCAGGCCGTTCAGCACCAGGATCACGCGACGGTCGCCGCGCTTGGCGCTGCCGACCAGGCCATATCCGGCAGCCTCGGTATGACCCGTCTTGAGGCCGTCGGCGCCGGCGACGCGCGACAGCAGCGGGTTCCGGTTGTCCTGGCTGATGTTGTTGTAGCGGAAGGTCCGCATGTTGAAGAATTCGTAGTAGTCGGGAAAATCCAGGATGATCCGCCGCGTCAGGATCGCGAGGTCGCGGCAGGTCATACGGTGTTCCGGATCGGGCCAGCCGGTCGCATTGCGGAAGGTGCTGTTCTGCAGCCCGATGCGGCGGGCCGTTTCGTTCAGCAGCTCGGCGAACTGGGTTTCGCTGCCGCTGATGCCCTCGGCCAGCACGATGCAGGCATCGTTGCCGGACTGCACGATGACGCCGTGGATCAGGTCCTCGACGCGGACCTGCGAGCCCAGTTCGACGAACATCTTGGACCCGCCCATCCGCCAGGCCTTCTCGCTGACCGGCAGGGTCTGGTCGAGGCGCAGGCGGCCCGACTTCAGCATCTCGAAGACGACGTACATCGTCATCAGCTTCGACATGGAGGAGGGCGGCATGCGCTCGTCGGCGTTCTTCTCGAGCAGGGTCGCCCCGGTCGCGAAGTCGATCACCAGTGCCTCGCGCGCCATCACGTCGAGCGGGCCGAGCGGGGTATCAGCGGGCGAGGCTTCGGGCCGCGGCGCCGCCTGCCGCCCCTGACGGGCACGTTGCGCCACGGCCGGCGTGGCGAGCGTCGCGCCGATGGAGCCCAGGAGAAGTGTCCGGCGATGGGTCATGTCCGCAACCTCCATCGAATCGGCGGCCATGTCAGTCCACCAGGATGCGCGCCCCGGATACGCCCGCGGCCAGGGTGCGCTCAAGCGCCCTGTCGGCACCCGTTACATCGGGAAACGGTCCGAGGCGGACGCGATACTGGCGGTCGCGTCGGGGACCGATGGTCTCGATCCGCGCGCCCGGCACCCGCGCGACGAGCAGCTGGGCCGCTTCGGGCCGCGAGAGGGTGGCAAGCTCGACATAGAGCCGCCCTGGCTGCGGCGGCCCCTGGGTGACCGTCTCCGGCAGCGGAACGTCGCGCGCGCGCTGCGTCTCCGGCGCTGCGGCCGCTGCGGTGCCGGCGGCGACGGGGCGGGCCTCGCTCGTTCCACGAGCACCGGGCGGCGGCGCCAGGCTTTCGGCCGATACCGCGGCGCGCGGCGCCGTCTCGATGGCGACGTGCAACGCCTCCCGCCCGCCGGGTGCGGCATCCGCCACGGCACGGCTGCGTTCCCCGTCCACCGCGACGCGCACCTGCGCCGTGCCGCCCGCCGGCACGCCCAGCAGGTCGGCCGCCCGGTCCGACAGGCCGATCACGCGGCCCGGATGGGCCGGCCCGCGGTCATTGACCCGCAGCGTCAGGGAACGCCCGTTCCCGAGGTTCGTGACGGTAACGACGGCCGGCAACTGCAGCGTCCGGTGCGCGGCGAGCGCGCGGGAGCCGCTCCAGGTTTCGCCGTTCGCCGTGGTGGCGTTCCATCCGGGCCCGGCCTGGCGAACGGCAAGCCCGGTCTCGACCAGCGAGAAGTCCTCCCGCGGGTAGGACCATACCCCGCCCATCCGATAGGCCCCGCCCACCACATAGCGCGAGCTGGTTTGCGAGCAGCCCGCCAGGACGATCCCCGCAAGGAGGACGAGCGCCCTCACCCCACCCGGTCCGAGAGCAGCCCCACGGCGAGGCCATAGTTCACCGGCGAGTTGTAGCGACGGATGACGCGAAGGTTGTGGTGGCCCAGGAACACCTGGCCGTTGCCCCGGCTCGGCAGCACGATGTGGGCCTCGGGCCCGTGGGTCGGCAACGGGCTGCCGTCCGCGTCGCGGAAGCCCATCCGCGCGAAGTCGCGCATCGGCCGGCGCGTCTGGGTATCGGCGCCCGACGGGCTGAAGCCGGCCGGCGGCCGCACGGCGCGGCCCCACGGCTCCCCCGCGCGCCAGCCGTTCACCTGGAAATAATGCGCGATGGAAGCGAGCGCATCGGCCCTGCTGTCCCAGATGTCGCGCCGGCCGTCGCCGTCGAAGTCCACCGCCAGGCGCTCGAAATTGCTTGGCATGAACTGCGGCTGGCCCATCGCGCCGGCCCAGGAGCCGGTCATCCGGCCCGTGCCGATATGGCCTTCGTCGAGGATCTTGAGCGCGGCGAAGAGCTCGTTGCGGAAATAGGAGGCGCGGCGCCCCTCCCAGGCCAGGGTCGTGAGCGCCTCGACCACCTTGAAGCCGCCGGTATTGCCGCCGAAGTTCGTCTCCACCCCCCAGATCGCGACGATGATCCTGGGCGAGACGTTGAAGCGCGCCTCGATCCGGCGCAGCAGCTCGGCGTTCTCGGCATAGTTCCGCCGCCCGTTCTGCACCCGCGTCGGGGAGACCATGATGCGGTCGCGGTATTCCTCCCAGGACATCCCGCCTTCCGCCTGGCGCCGGTCGAGCTGGATCACGCGCTGGTTCGGCCGCACCCCGTCGAAGGCGGCGGCCAGCGTCGCCTGGGAGATGCCCCGGCGCCGCCCTTCCGTCTTCACGCCCTCGATGAAGCGGTCGAAGGGCACGCTCGACACGGGCTCGATCGGCGGCACGGCCGGCGTCGCGGCCGCAGCAGCCGGCGGGGCCGAGGGTGTCGCGGAGGCGGCACAGCCGGCGAGCGGCGCCGCCGTCAGCAGGATTCGGCGCGTGATCATGCTGAAGGAGGTGCCATGCCCGGCCACCCGAAGCAAACGAAGTGTGCGTGCCTTGGCCGCCACGGTCGGGGCGCCTAATCTCCGCGGCGTCACCGGAGGACAACGCCATGGCTGCCGTCACGCGCGAACTTGCCGCCTTCACCGCCGCGATCCGTTACGAAACGCTGCCCGCCGAGGTTCAGGAACGCACCCGCTTCCTGGTTCTCGACTTGGTCGGCAACATGCTGCGCGGGCGTCACGATGCCGAGAGCACGGCGCCGCTCCTGGCCGCGGTGCGCTCGCTCGGCCTGGCGGCCGGCTCGGCGGCGGTGTTCGGCGATTCGGCTCGCTATACCCCGGCCGGCGCGGCGCTGGTCAATGGCACCGCGGCCCATTCGCTCGACTTCGACGATACCCATGCCGCCGGCACGCTGCATCCGGGCGCGCCGGTGATCCCGGCCGCGCTGGCCGCCGCCGAGATGGTCGGCGCGGACGGCAAGACGGTGCTGGCCGCGATCGTGGCGGGCTACGAGGTGACCTGCCGGCTCGCGCTCTCCCTGCCGGGCGGCGACCATTACGAGCGCGGCTACCACCCGACCGCGACCTGCGGCGCCTTCGGCGGCGCGGCGGCGGCGGCGCGGGTCTTCGGCCTCTCGGCCGAGCAGGTGGAAAGCGCCTTCGGCATCGCGTTGTCGCAGGCGGCGGGCTCGCTGCAGTTCCTCGCGAACGGCGCCTGGACGAAGCGCTTCCAGGTCGGCTGGTCGGCGCTGAACGGGCTGACCGCCGCCTGCCTGGCGCGTGAGGGCTTCCGCGGCGCCGGCGAGGCGCTGGAGGGCCGCGCCGGCTTCCTGCGCGCCTATGCCCCGAACCCGAAGCCCGAGCGCGCGCTGCAGGATCTCGGCACGGCGTGGGAGCTGATGGAGACGGCGGTGAAGCCCTATCCCTCCTGCCGCTACGGCCATGCCAATGTGGACGCGGCGCTGGCCCTGCGCGCGGAACTGGGCCTGAAGACCGAGGAGATCGAGAGCGTCACCATGGGCCTGCCCAACAAGGGCATGCTGCTGGTCGGCGCGCCGACGCAGTACAAGCAGAACCCGCAGAACATCGTGGACGGGCAGTTCTCCGGCCCCTTCGTGGTGGCCTGCGCGCTGGCGCGCGGCCATTTCGGCTGGGATTCCTATGCCTGGCTGCAGGATTCCGACCTGCGCGGCCTGATGAAGAAGATCCTGCCCGTCGAGGATGCCGAGGTGGAGGCCGACTTCCCCGAATTCATGTCGGGCAAGCTGACGGTGAAGGCCCGCGGGCAGACCTTCGTGAAGAAGATCAACGTGCCCAAGGGCGAGCCGGGCAACTTCCTCACCGAGGACGAGCTGCGCGCGAAGTTCCACGGCCTGGCCGATGCGGTGCTGGGCGCCGAGCGCGCGAAGCAGCTCGCCGATGCCGTCCTGAACCTCGACAAGGCCTCGGACGTGCACGGCATGATGCGCCTCGGCGCACCCATGATGGCCGCGCGCCTGGCCGGGGAGTGATCCCCGGCGCCTGCCGGGATGGGTGGCCGAGCGGCTTAAGGCACCGGTCTTGAAAACCGGCGTGGGTTCATGCCCACCGTGGGTTCGAATCCCACCCCATCCGCCATTGATCCCGAAATACCGGAACCTTCCTGCCACCTCGGCTCAGAGCCCACACTCTGGGCGGCCTTGGCTCAGGACGGCCGAGACCGCCCCGCCCTTCTGCCATGAAGGCGGCTACAACGCTTCGCCGGCAAGCGCCGCATAGGCGTTCCTTGCCTGATCCTCATACCCGTTCATGAATCGTTCGTAGCAATGCTCTCCTCGCCGCGCCTTGACGAATGCCCTTAGTGTCTGCGCCAGTGCTTGGTTGGTGTTCTGCGCCGCAAGATACGCCTGGAGAGAAAGCAGCTCTACCGTCCATGCATACATCTCATCCGCGCCAAGGGCGGCGTGCCCATATTCGTGAAACAACAGTCCAAGCCAAATGGTGCTTCCGGAATTCGGTGTTGTTGTGTTCAGTATGACGCATCCAGGCAAGTTATCCAGATTGTTTCCGCTCTTCTGAAGTACCCCCTTCCAAAATATGCCCTTCACATCTGTCAACTTGACATAAACACCCGGCTGCTGGCCGCTGCCCGTCTTCTGCCCGCTGCCAAGCCCGTTCGCGAGCGCTATCGGGACGCCCCGTACGTCCTTGTTGAAGGGCGGCCCGGCAAGCCAGTTCTTGATCCACGTCACCAGCGCGTCCACGCCGTCCGGAAGCGGTTTGGACGGATTGGCGTTGTTGTTCAGGACAGGGGCCATGGTCTGAGACATCGTCGATCTCCTTCACCGTGCAGCCAACCGTTTCGCTCATCATACATGACCGCGGCCTCTCGCGGAGGTTGTGCGCAATGTCGCTGTTCAACCTCTTTGGGGCATCCCTCTTTCAGCCGTCGCGATCAGCGGTTCATCGCCCTGCCCGGCTATAGTGCAGGCGGCCCATGACCCTCTCCCCGCCCCCCATCGCCCGCCACACCCTGCGGCGGGACGATGCCTTCCCCCGGCGCAGCGAAGCCCTCGGCTTCTGCTTCCACTCCCCGGAGGAGCGCGAGTACTGGGCGCGCGACGCCTGCTATGCGCTCACGCCCGAAGCGGTCGCGACGATGGAAGCCGCCGCGCGCGAACTGAACGGAATGATCGCCGCCGCGGTCGGGCGCGTCGTCGCGCGCGGCGACTACCACGCCTTCGGCTTCACCCCGCGCCTCACCGCCCTGGTCGAGGAATCGCATCGCCTCGCCGAGCCGTCCCTCTATGGCCGCTTCGACTTCCGCCTTGGCCCGGACGGATCGGTGAAGCTCTTCGAATTCAACGCCGAGACGCCGGCCGCGCTGCTGGAAGCCGCGACCGTCCAGCTCGCCTGGTTCGAGGAAACACCGCCCGGCCCCGACACCCGCCCCGGCACCGACCAGTGGAACGCGATCGACGATGCCCTCGTCGCGCGCTGGCCGCAGATGGACCTGCCGCGCCTGATCCACTTCTCCGCCGAGCGTGACCGCGAGGACGAGATCGCCCAGGTCGCCTACCTCATGGCCACCGCCCGCGCCGCCGGCCACGAGGCCGCCTTCCTGCCGGTCGACGACATCTCCTGGCAGGAGGAAGCCGGCTTCGTGACGCCTGAGGGCGTGCCGCTCGAGGCCTGCTTCAAGCTCTACCCCTGGGACTGGCTGGACATCGAGGAAGGCGGGCGGCTGCTGCCGCTCGGCCGCACGCGCTGGATCGAACCCGCGCGCCGCATGCTGCATGCGAGCAAGGCGATCCTCGTCACGTTGTGGGAGATGTTCCCGGGCCATCCTCTGCTCCTGCCCGCGTCGCTCGACCGGGCGGACATAGACGGACCGGCCATCGGCAAGCCGGCGCTCGGGCTGGAGGGCTACGGAATGCAGGTCGAGGGGACCGGGGCGGACGAATCCACCGAGGTCGCGGAAGGTTTGCCCCCATCCCCTACGATCTGGCAACAATGGTCACCCTTGCCGGGCCATGCGACGCCGAACGGCCTCGCCTATCCCGTCATGGGTGTGTGGATGATCGGCGACGAGCCGGCCGGGCTCGGCATACGGGAGGGCGACGACCGGGTGACGACCTTCGAGGACCGCTTCGTGCCCCACGTGATCCTGTAGTGGCGCCGGCCATGCCCTATCCGCCCTTCAGGCGCGAGCCCGTCGAGACGCCTTCGCTGTTCCTCAACAGGTTGCGCGAACTGACGCTCGACGGCCCGAACCCCGACGGCGATCCGTGGTGGGTGACGGATGCCGCCTATGTCATCGACAGCGCGACCTCGGAGGCGCTGCTCAACGCCGCGACCGGCGTGCAGCAACGCTGCTACAAGGCCATAGAGGAACTCGTCGCCAGCGGCGACTATGCCTATTTCGGCATCCGCAACCCGGCGATGCAGACCTGTATCGGACAGTCCTGGCGCGCCAAGGACGCTCCGCTCTACGGGCGTATGGACTTCTCCTTCGCGCCCGACGGCACGCCGATGCTGCTGGACTACGAGGCCGATTCGCCCTTCGGCCTGGCCGAGGCCTCCTTCGTGCAATGGGAATGGTTCGAATCCTGGCGGTCATCCTCGGGCCGCAAGGGGGATTCACAGGAGAACCTGCTCTACGAGAAGCTCGTCGAGCACATCCCGCAGATCGGCCTGTCCTCCCGCTTCGCCATCGCCTGCGGCGGGGAGACGGACGCGAACGGCCGTCTCGCCGACACCACCGAACGCTTCGATGCCGAATACCTCGCCGAGATCGCCGCGGAATCGAACCGTGCCGCGCGCATCTGCCCGATCGGGCAGATCGGCTGGGATCTCGACGCGCTCCGCTTCACCGACGACCGCGACGAGCCGCTCGAGGCGATGATCAAGATCTACCCCTGGGACTGGATGGAGGACGAGCCGAACGTCGAGGTCCTCCCCCAGTCCCGCACGCGCATCTTCCCCGGGGCCTGGGTCCGGCTGCTCGCCGACAAGACGATGATGGCGCTGCTCTGGCACATGTTCCCCAACACGGCGAACCTGCTGCCGACCTTCCTCGACCGGCCGCCGCAGGGAAGCATGGTCGCCAAGCCCCGCCGCGGCTGGGACGGCGAGCATGTCTATCTTCCGGACCAGGCGGTCGGCGAGGTGCCGGAGGACGAGGTCGGCCCCCTTCTCTACCAGGCCTGGTGCCCGCTGCCGGTATTCCCCTCCGCACGCGGGGAGGTGCATTGCGCCGCCTCGGTCTGGATGGTCGGCGGCCAGCCGGCCGGCCTTTCCTTCCGCGAATCGCGCGGGCCCGTCACCGGCCCGGCGGCCCGCTTCGTGCCTCACATCCTGCGCGGCTGACGCGCGAAGAAGGAACGCCCCGGATGACGCCTGCCGAGATCCTCGCCTACTTCCCCTCGACCTTCCTGAGCTTCCTGATCGCCTTCTCGCTCGGCGTGGTGTTCTGGGTGGCGGGGCTCGTCATCGTCTCGTTCATCACGCCGTATTCGGAACTGGCGCTGCTGCGCGAAGGCAACCTGCCCTGCGGCCTCGCCTACGGCGGCAAGGCGATCGGCATGGTGCTGCCGATCGCCGCCGTGGCGCGCACGGCGGCCAGCCCGCTCGACCAGGTCATCTGGTGCATCGTGGCGGTGGCGGTGCAGTTGCTCGCCCATCTCGTGCTGACCACGCTGCTCGCGGGCCGCTTCAAATATGAGATCGATGCCAATGAGATCGGAGGCGCCGCGATCTTCATCGCCTTCATGCAGATCGGCACGGGGATCCTGAACAATGCGGTCATGTCGGGCTGAGGCGGCTCACGTGATGCGCCCGCCGAATTCCGCGCCGGCCCCGGAGCCGCGCTGATGCCACGCGACGGCCATGTCCCCGCGCCGCCGCGCCGCCGCTCCCGCGCGGTGCGGGCCGCGGCGCTGGTGACGCTCGGCCTGGGTGCGGCAG
>JAFADX010000052.1 GCA_023424475.1 Pseudomonadota bacterium | reverse complement strand
GGGCTGGCCGCCCGCCGCGCCTCCGGCCCGGCGACGGGGGCGCTGCTGGCCGCCGCGGCGCCGCTCGCGAGCCCCTTCGTGCTCGACTACGACCTTGCGGTGCTGGCGGTGCCGATGGCCTGGGTCTTCGCCCGGGCGCGGGAGGACGGCGCCTTCCTGCCGTGGGAAAAGCTGGTCCTGGCGGTTGCCTACGTCCTGCCGATCCTCTCGCGCATCGTCGCCTCGCACCTTGGCGTGCCGACGGCGCCGCTGGTGCTGCTGGCCTTGTTCGCCGTGGTGGTCCGGCGGGCCAGGCTCAGGTGAAGAGCTTCCAGAACATGCGCAGGCTGGTGATCGCGAGGAACACCGCGAAGGCCCGCTTCAGCCATAGCGGCGGGATGGTGTGCGCGAGGTGCACGCCCCAGGGTGTCGCCAGGATCGAGGTCGGCGCGATCAGCGCGAAGCCGATCAGGTTCACGTAGCCCACCGAATAGGGCGGCAGCAGCGGATCCCCCCAGCCGCCCCAGACGAAGCCGATCGTCGCCGGGATCGAGATGATCAGCCCGAAGGCCGAGGCGGTCGCCACCGCGGCGCGGATCGGCGCGCCGCACATGGACAGGATCGGCACGCCGAGCGTGCCGCCGCCGATCCCCATCATGGCGCTGACCGCCCCGATGCCGAGGCCCATCGCCTGGCGCGGCGGGCCTTCCGGCACGGTGTCGGTGATTTTGAACTCGACGCCCGTGAAGCCCATGTTCAGCGCGACCATCAGCGCCACGATCGCGAAGACGGCCGTGAGCCCCTCCCCCTTCACATAGACGGCGAGGAAGGTGCCGAGCGCCACGCCGGCCAGCATCGACGGCAAGATGGAGCGCAGCAGCCCGACATCCATCGCCCCCCTCTGGTAGTGCTTGCGCGCCGATTGGATCGACGTCGGGATGATCGTCGCCAGCGAGGTCGCGACCGCCACCTTCATCTGGATGCTCTCCGGTATGCCGAAGAGCGGGAAGACGTTGAACAGCAGCGGCACGATGACGATCCCGCCGCCGACACCGAGCAGCCCGGCGAGGGTGCCGGAGGCGAGCCCCGTCGCCCCCATCGCGGCGGCCAGCGCCAGAAGCCACAGGGGATCGTGCAGGTGTTCCATGGGTACCAGGTGTCCGGGATGGGCGGGAGGGTTGTAACGTGGCATACACGCTGACCCTTCCAGCGTCACCCCGCCTTGGCCTTCGTCACCGACCCCACCTTCTACCTGCTGGCCATACCTGCCGTGCTCCTGACAGGCATCAGCAAGGGCGGCTTCGCCTCCGGCGCTGGCAACCTGCTGGTGCCGCTGATGGCGCTGAGCGTGCCGGCGCCGGTCGCCGCCGGCATCGCGCTGCCGTTGCTGTGCGCGATGGACGTTTCGGGCGTGAAGGCGTGGTGGGGCCAGTGGGACACGCGGGAGATGCGGGTGCTCGTGCCCGGCGCGCTGGCCGGCATCCTCGCCGGCAGCTTCGCGTTCGGCTTCCTGTCGAACCGCGCGATCCTCGCCATGGTCGGGCTGACCACCCTGCTGTTCCTGGCGCGCGCGCTGTGGCTCGCGACCCGGCGCTCGGTGCCGCCGCCGGCCCCGCACGATCCGCTCAAGGGCGGCATCTGCGCCGCTGCCTCGGGGTTCACCTCGACCATCGCCCATGCGGGCTCGCCGCCGCTCGCGATCTACCTCTACCCGCGCCGGCTCGACCGGCAGGTGATGGCGGCGACGACGGTCGTCTTCTTCGGGGTGATGAACTACGTGAAGCTCATTCCCTACTTCTTCCTCGGCAATCTCTCGGCCGGGAACCTCGCGACCAGCGCGGTGCTGCTGCCGCTCGCGCCGGTCGGCGTCTACCTCGGCATCTGGCTGCAGAAGCGCGTGCCGGACGTGCTCTTCTACCGGATGCTCTATGCGCTGCTGGCGGTGACCGGCGTGAAGCTGACCTGGGACGGGATATTCGGGTGATGGGCGACGCGCGGATCCTTGGCGTTCTCGGCGGCATGGGGCCGCTCGCCGGCGCGACCTTCATGCAGCGGCTCACGCTGCTGACGCCCGCGACGCGGGACCAGGAACACATCCCCGCCATCCTCTGGTCCGACCCGCGCGTGCCGGATCGCAGCGCGGCGCGCCTTTCCGGCGGCGAGGATCCGCTGCCCTGGCTGCTGCGCGGCATCCGCGGGCTCGAGGCCGCGGGCTGCGGCGCCATCGTCATCCCCTGCAACACCGCCCATGGCTGGTTCGAGGGGATGCAGGCCGCCACGCGCCTGCCGATCCTGCACATCGTCCATGCCGCGGCGGACGAGCTGCTGCGCCAGCGCGTACCCGCGGGCGCGGTCGGCCTGATGGCGACCACCGGCACGCTCGCGATGCGGCTCTACCAGGACCGCCTCGCCGCGCGGGGGTACGAGAGCCTAGTTCCCACGCCCGAGGAGATGGAGCGCATCGTCATGCCGGCCATCGACCTCGTGAAGGCGAACCACGTCGCGGAGGCCTATGCGCCGCTCGCCGAGATCGCCCGCCGCCTGGTCGAACGCGGGGCGCGCGCCGTGGTGCTCGGCTGCACCGAAATTCCGCTCGGCATCGGCGCGGGGCCGGCCCTGCCCTTCCCGGTCGCGGACACGATCGACGCCCTGGCGCGCGCCGCCATCGCCTGGGCCAAGCCGGCGGCGTGATCCGCCGGCGTCGGGGGCGTGAACAGCGCACCCGGCGCGGTCCCGGCCCTCGACAGCGGCACGACCGTCCGCGATCCTGCCCCGCGGCAGGCCATCGCATCCGTCGCGACACGCCCGCAACGGAGAAGATGCCCAGATGGCCAACTGCCTCGACTACGCGAAGATCGCCTACGCCGCCTACTTCACCGGCCCGAACCAGTACTACGAGGATCCCTCGGGCCACATGGTGGACGACTGGACTGTCCAGCACTGGAAGACCGGCACCTTCAGCGACGCCTTCCAGGGCGGCATCTGGACCAAGGGCAACGACATCGTCGTCGGCATCTGCGGCACCAACCCCAAGCAGAAGGGCAAGCTCGTCGCCGACCTGCTGGACGATGCGCGGATCGGCCTGCGGCTCCTGCCGAACCAGGCCTCGGCGGCGCGCAAGCTGGTGAGGATGGCCAAGGCCCTGGCCACCGGCACGCAGCGCGTCTCGGTCTGCGGGCATTCCCTCGGCGGCGGCCTCTCCCAGGTCTGCGGCGTGTGGGAGGAGGTCCCCTTCGTGACCTTCAACGCGCCCGCAATGAAGCACGTGGTCAAGGCGGCGCGGATCAACATCTTCAAGCCGCAGATGATGATCCGCACGATCCGCGCGAAAAGCGCCGACGACACCGTCGGCGTGAACTTCCGCATCCGCGGCATGGGCCCGGACGGCCGGGCGAGGAACGATCCGGTGAGCATCCACGGCGCCGCCGGCGGCCATATCGGCATGGCGGTGAACCTGCCGGCCATGAGCATCACCGGCGCGCACGGCAAGAACACCTGCTGGCAGGCGGTGCTGGCCACCGACTGGGCCTTCATCGATCCCTTCGGCGGCTGACGCGCCAGCGCGGAACCCGATCGGCCGCACGCAAAACGGCCCTTGCCGCACGTCGCGGCGGGGGAACCGGCGCCATGCCACGGCGCGCCTGTTCCGCCTCCCGCGGCAGGACGAAGGGGAGCGTGGTGCGCGAACGTTCCGATCCGTCCCCGGCCCGGTGATGGCGGGGCACGGCATGCGGCGGCGAGGGCGACGTGCGAGGCGGAACCGCGTCCTTGGCGGAAGACCGGCGGGCGAAGGAGGTGCCGAGAAAGCCCGTGACGGCATGCCCTGCCATCGGCGCCGTCGTGGGCCCGATGGCGATCGCGGCTCCTTCGATGGCCCGGACGATCGGTTGGCGCGTCGCGAGAGGCTGGAGCAGATCCCGATCAGGTGGAATCACCGATCGGGTGGAGATGCTCGCAGAAGCAACGGGCTAGAGCTCCTTTCGATCAGACGGCACCGGCCCGCGCCCTCTCCTGGCAGGCATCCACCTGCGCGCAGGGAACCCTCAGTCGCAAAGGCAGCCATCGGTCGGGCCGGTGTCGCCGCGCACGATGTGATGATCGATCCACTCTGCCACGAGGCGCCGCGCCTCGTTCACCGAGGATTCCGGGTGATGGATCCGGTACAGCGCCGTGCAGGCACCGAAGGCGCTGAAGTCCCCGGCGCCCTGCTCGCGCAGTTCCCGGTAGGCCGTCACCACCGCGCGTTCGCACCGGCGCGCGATATGACTGAAGTCGCGGCCCATGGGCGAGCCCTCCGAAAGGTCAGTTGCGAATCATTCGCAAAGTCAGAGTAGGGTAGCCATATCTGAATGGCCGTTCAAGTGATGGACTGCTCATTCACCGGCGCCGCCGAGGGACCGCATGCGGTCGAGCCAGCGGCCCGCCTTCGCGGCATCCACCGCCCCGATGCCGCCGATCAGCGTCTCGCGGATCGGTCCGATCCCGATGAAGGCGAGTATGTTGCGCTCCAGCGCCCGCAGCCCATGCGCCCCGAACCACCAGCGGAAGACCGGCGCCGGCATGCCCATGGTCACGACGATCCGCGCCGACCGCCCCCGCAACAGCTTTTCCGGCACACGGCCGCCATAGCGGAAGGCGAAGCCCGGCCTGCCGACCTGCTCGAGGAAAGCCTTGAGCAGCGCCGGCATGGTGCCGAGCCAGAGCGGCCAGACCAGGACCCAGTGATCCGCCCAGCGGAGCGTCTCCTGCGCCCCCGCGATGGCCGCGGGCGGGCTGCCGTGCTCGAACTCCGCCTGGCTGCGCAGCAGGGGAAAGTCCAGCCGCGCGACCTCGATGCGGCGGATCTCGTGCCCCGCGGCCCGGGCGCCGTCCTCATACGCCGCGGCGAGCGCGCCGCAGAAATGCCCACCCGCGGGGTCGGGATGGCCCTGGATGATCGCGATCCGGCGCATGACGCCTCCCCCTCGCGGTGGCGGGCCAGGATCACCGCGCAGGACGCGGCGCCGCCATGACCTGGATCATGGCGGCGGAGCGCCTTCAGCCGGCCGCGACGGCCTCCGCGATCGCCTTGCCCACGTCCACGGTCCCGGCCTGGCCACCCATGTCCCGGGTGCGCGGGCCGCCTTCGGCCAGCAGCTTCTCGATGGTCGCGACGATGCAGTCCGCCGCCTCCTTTTCCCCGAGATGCTCGAGCATCATCGCCCCGGACCAGATCTGGCCGATCGGGTTGGCGATCCACTTGCCCGCAATGTCCGGCGCCGAACCGTGCACCGGCTCGAACATGCTCGGGAAGGCCTTCTCCGGATTGATGTTGGCCGAGGCCGCGATGCCGATCGAGCCCGCCACCGCCGGCCCGAGATCCGAGAGGATGTCGCCGAAGAGGTTCGAGCCCACCACCACGTCGAACCAGTCCGGGTGCTGCACGAAATGCGCGCAGAGGATGTCGATGTGGAACTGGTCCGTCGTGACCTGCGGGTAGTGCTTCGCCATCTCGGCGAAGCGCTCGTCCCAGTAGGGCATGGTGAAGGTGATGCCGTTCGACTTGGTGGCCGAGGTCACCTTCTTCCGCTTGCGCGTCATCGCGAGTTCGAAGGCGTACCTGATCACGCGGTCGCAGCCGATGCGGGTCATGATCGACTGCTGGGAGACGAATTCGCGGTCGGTGCCGGGGAACATCCGCCCGCCGACCGAACTGTATTCGCCCTCGGTATTCTCGCGCACCACATAGAAGTCGATGTCCTCCGGGCCGCGGTTGGCGAGGGGGGACTTCGAGCCCGGCAGCAGCTTGCAGGGCCGCAGGTTGACGTACTGGTCGAAGCCGCGTCGGATCGGGATCAGCAGGCCCCAGAGCGAGACATGGTCCGGCACCCCCGGCCAGCCGACCGCGCCGAGGAAGATCGAATCGCTGTCGCGCAGCCGGTCCATGCCGTCATCCGGCATCATCTTGCCGGTCTGGGCGTAGGTCTCGCAGGACCAGTCATAGTGGGTCAGCTCGAGGTCGAAGCCGAAGCGCCGCGCCGCCGCGTCGAGCACGCGCAGGCCCTCGGGCGTGGTTTCCTTGCCGATGCCGTCGCCGGGGATCACCGCGATCCTGTGTTTGCGCGCCGCCATGCCTGCCGTCTCCTCATCCGAAGGGCCGGGAAGGTGGCGGCAAGAGGCGGAGGAGACAACCCTGCCCGAAGCGGGAGGCTTCCGGCATGCTCGTCCCCGAAGCGGGCGGGAGGGGAAGGTCCATGACGCTCCGGCGCGGAAGGTTCGGCGGTCCCTCGGCCTTGCCCTGGCCGCCTGCGAGGAGGACCTCGCGGAGGCCCGGCCGCCATCCCCACGCCTGCGACCGCGCCCTGCGCCGCGCCGAGCTGCGGTGGTGCATGTTCAACGGCATCCGCATCGAGGCCGCCCGCCCCGACATGCGCCGCGGCGCCAAGCAGGCCCGGATCGCGGCCTTCGACGAGGCCGTGCAGGAGTGGAACCGGGGCTGCCGGCGCTACCGCTGCAGCCGGCCCGACCGGGATGCCGTGCAGCGCCGGATCGAGGCCAGGCGCGCAGCTCGAAGCCGAAGGCCGGGACCGTTCGCGGCACGGGAAGCGGGCTGACGCGCCTCAGCCGCCCCAGACCAGCACCAGCAGCGGCAGGGCGACCGCCATCACCACGACCTCCATCGGCAGGCCCAGCCGCCAGTAGTCCCCGAATCGAAAGCCGCCCGGCCCGAGGATGAGCGTATTGTTCTGGTGCCCGATGGGCGTAAGGAAGGCACAGGAAGCCGAGATCGCCACCGCCATCAGGAAGGCGTCGACGCTGGCATCGAGCCCCGCGGCGACCCTCATCGCGATCGGGCACATCACCGCGGCCGTGGCCGCGTTGTTCATGAAGTCCGACAGCGTCATGGTCACCGCCATCACCAGGCCCAGCGCCACGACCACATGCCCCCCGGCGAGGCGCTCGAGCAGCACCCGCGCCAGCAGGTCCGCGGTGCCCGTGCTCGCCATCGCCTCGGCGACCGGCATCAACGCGCCGAGCAGCACGATGACCGGCCAGTCCACGGCCGCATAGGCACGTCGCGGCGGCACGACGCCCGTCAGCATCGCCGCCAGCACGCCACCGGCGAAGGCCACGGCGGTGGGCATCACGCCGAGCCCGCCGAGCACCACCGCGGCGCCCAGGATCGCCGCGGCCAGGACCGCCCGCCGCCGGTCCGGGATGACCAGCGGCCGCTCGGCAAGCGGCACGCAGCCGGCCTGGGAGACGAAGGCGGCGATGTCCTGCGGCGCACCCTGCATCAGCAGCACGTCGCCCGCCGCGATCTGCAGGCTGCGCAGCCGTGCCATCGACCGCCGCCCCTCCCGCGAGACGGCCAGCAGGTTGATCCCGTGGCGCCGGCGCAGCTGCAGGCTCGCGGCGGTGTGCCCGAGCAGCTCCGCCCCGGGCAGGACCACGACTTCGATGAGCGCGATCTCGCCGTCGGTCCTGGTCGTCCCGGATTCGCGCTTCGGGACTTCCGCCTCGGCCCCGGGCTTCTGGCGCACGTCTTCCGCCAGGGTCAGGCCGAGGGCCGTCAGCACCGCGGCAAGCGCCTGCGGCTCGGCCTCGATGACCAGGATGTCGCCGGCCTTGACCCTGCGCCACGGGCTCGGGGCGGTGATGCGGACCTCGTTGCGCACCAGGCCGATCACCTGGGCGTCCGCCGCATCGAGTCGCTGCTCGACCTCGCGCAGGGTCAGGCCGACGGCGGCGCCCTCCTTCCCGACCAGTGCCTCGGTCAGGTAGGCCGCGGTCTCGAAGCTCTGCAGGTCGGCTGCGCGGCGGATCGGGACCAGCCACCGTGCGAAGGCGCCGATGAAGGCAAGCCCCGCCAGCGCCACGCTGAAGCCGACCGGCGTGAAGTCGAACATCGCGAAGCCCGCGCCGCGTTCCACAGCGCGGAAGCCGGAGACGATGAGGTTCGGCGGCGTGCCGATCAGCGTCGTCATGCCGCCCAGGATCGACCCGAAGGCCAGCGGCATCAGCACCTGCCCCGGTGCGAGCCCGCTGCGCGCCGCGTGCCGGATGGCAAGCGGCATGACCAGCGCCAGGGCGCCGACATTGTTCATCACGGCCGAGAGCAGGGTGGCGAAGCCGACCAGCGCCATGGCCGAGGCCCAGGCGCGCCCGGGACCTGCCCCGGCCTTCGCGGCAGGCAGGACGTAGCGGGCCGCCGCCTCGACAGCGCCCGAGGATTGCAGCCCGCTGCTGAGCACCAGGATCGCGGCGACGGTGATGACGGCCGGATGCCCGAAGCCCCGGAAAGCATCGTTCGCCGGCACCAGGCCCAGCCCGACGCAGGCCAGCAGGGCGCCCATCGCCACCATGTCATGGCGCCACCGCCCCCAGAGGAACAGCACCATCGCCGTGCCGAGGACGGCAAGGAACAGGCCCTGCTCGACCGTCACGCCTCACCTCCGGCCGGGCCTGCCGCCGCGTTCCATGCCCCCGTCAACGTGGCGCCATGCCCCGTGGTTGCTCCTGCCGCCCGGCCCGGGGCCGATGGCCACCACCCCAGAGCCGCTCCCGTTCGCCCTGGCTCACGGCAACGTCTCCAGCCCTTTGCTTCTGCGAGCATCTTCACCCGATCAGGTGAGGCCACCTGATCGGGATCTGCTCTGGAGCCGCTCCCGTTCGCCCTGGCTCACGGCAACGTCTCCAGCCCTTTGTTTCCGCGAGCATCTTCACCCGATCAGGTGAGGCCACCTGATCGGGATCTGCTCTAGGGCGGCAGGTAGGTCCAGACTGTCACAGCACCGAACCACTTGCCATCGGTCCCGACCCGGCACGGCGCGACGGCGGTGCCCCAGGTGCCGTAGGTGGGCACCAGTTCCCCCACGAAGTCGAAGCGATGCAGGAAGGGGCGCTCGATCGGACGGTTCGCCGGATCGGCCGCATGGGCCAGCCGCTGCAGCCAGAGCCAGGAGACCGAGATGCGCGACGGCGCGTCGGCCGGCGTGCCGGGCGGGCGGGCGACCTCGACGCGCACGAAGGGCGAGACCGTCCGCAGGATCCGTTCCCCGCTGCCCGTGTAGCCGAGCACATAGACGGTGCTGAGCTGCGCGGTGGAGGACAGCTCGCCATTCGCGTCGAGCCGCAGGACGTGGTCGTAGAAGGTCCTGATCCCCGGTGCGATGTCGTAGGGCGGCGAGGTGGCGAGCGAGAGGGCGCGCGACTGGCTAGCCACGCGCGCCGTGCGCGCGTCGCATTCGGCGACCGTGGCGCCCTCGACCGTGACGGCGGTGATGTCGGCGTGGTCGCCGCCCCCCTGCGCCCCGGCCGGCCAGGCCGCCAGCAGGGAGAGGGCAAGGATCGCGGCGTCGCGGCGGTTCCGGGTCATGCGCCCGCGCGCATCCGTCCCGGGTTGAGGATGCCGGCCGGATCGAGCGCGTCCTTCACGCGGCGGCAGAGGGCAGCAAGTGGCGCCGGCTCCTCGGGGATCACCGCCACCGACCGGCGCAGCGCCTCCGGGCCGCGGAACAGGGTGATGGTGCCCGGCGCGGCGGCCGCGGCGAGCGCCTCGTGCACCTCCGCCCGCGCG
>JAFADX010000373.1 GCA_023424475.1 Pseudomonadota bacterium | reverse complement strand
GCGGACGCTGTCGGCCATCGCGGCGTTGCAGGGCGAGCGCGTGCGGGTCTTCGATGAAAGCCGCAGCCGGCTCGCCGGCAGCCTCGCCGCCGCCTTGGAGCCGCATCGCGAGGCGATCGCAGCCTTTGCCGATGCCGGCGGCCTGCGCCTCTCTGCCGGGCTTGCCGCGATCTGGGCGGATGCCTTTCCGATGGTGCTGCCACCGACCGAGCCGGACGGGCTCGGCGTCATCCTGCTGAACTCGAACGCGGAGGCGCATTTCTCCTTCACCAACGCGCTCGGCATCGTGGCGATGGGCCAGTTGCGGGCGGCGGAGGGCGCGATGGCCGCCTGGCCGGCGGCGCGCTGGCTCGTCGCGCTGCACCATCACCTGGTGGAATATCCGCGCCCCGGCGCGCCGCTCGCCGACCGCATCGGCACGGCGCTGGTCAATGGTCACTGGGTGCTGCAGCGGCTCCGCCGCCTCGCCCCGCGCATCGTCGTCCTGCACGGGCACCGGCATTTCGACTGGATGGGGTGCTGCGGGGGATTGCGGATCCTCTCCGCCCCGTCGCCCGTGATGGGCGCGCTGGACGACGGCGAGCGCCACTTCTGGCTGCATGCCTTCCGCCCCGCGGCGGATGGCGGCCTCGCGATGCTCGCGCCGCGGCGGATCGCCGTGCCCGGGCAGGACCGGGACGGCGAAGGCCGCGGCGCCGCGGCCGGCCCTCAGGCCGCGCCGTAGATGAAGACCGGCATCGGCTGGGTGTCGTCCACCACGGCCTTCACGCCGGGGATGTTCTCCGCCAGCACGCGCAGCGCCTTCTGCACGGCATCGCTGCGGCGGAAGCCGTGGAAGGTCACCGTGCCGTCCTTGACCTCGACCATCGTGTAGAATGTGTCGGTCCAAGGCTCCTTCTTCATGGCCGCCATCACCGCGCGGCGCAGCCGCTCGTCGGAGACCTCGGCCTCCTCGTGCGGCGGCGCGACGAGGGCGCGCAACAGGTCGGCGCGGCTGACGATGCCCTTCAGCTTGCCGCCGTCGAGCACGACGACCCGGCGGATGTTCCTCTCCTCCATCAGGTGCGCGATCTGCGCGGCGGGCGTGTCGGGCGCGACGCTCACGACCGCCTCGGTCATCAGGTCCGTCGCCGTCACGCCGTGGGTGCGCGCGTAGCGTTCGGCCTGGCTTGCCGGATCGGTGAAGAGCGAGCCGAACCAGGAGGTTGGCCTGTCCTCCTCCCCGGCGAGGCGGCGGATGAGGTCGGCTTCGGTGACGACGCCGAGCACCTTGCCCTCGGCATTCACCACGGGCACGGCGGAAATGCCGCGATCGGCCAGCAGCCGCGCCATGGCGATCACCGGCGTCTCCGGCGGCACGGTCACGACGTCGGGCGTCATCAGGTCTCGGGCGAGGGGGCCGCTCATGAGGTACCTCCAGTATCGATGTGGACAGGATGCATGTCGATTCCAACGCCTGCATTGCGCCAGATCAACGGGCCGGGCTTCAAAGCCGCGCCCGGGGCGGCTATCACGGTTTCTGGACCCCGAGAACAATGGAGGAACTGTAATGTCTGGGATCTCACGACGCAGCATCTTCGCCGCCGGCGCCGGCGCGCTGGCCCTGCCGGGCCTGGCCCGCGCCCAGGCGGCGCAGCAACTGGCCATCGCCACCGGAACGACCGGAGGCGTCTACTATCCCCTCGGCGGGGCGCTCGCGAACTACCTCTCCCGCGACATCCCCGGCATGAGCGCGACGGTCGAGGTGACCGGCGGCTCCGTCGCCAACCTGCAACTGCTCGGCGCGCATCGCGTCGGCATGGTCATCACGCAGGTCGATGCCGCGGTCGACGCGCTGAACGGCCGAGACCGCTTCCGCGGGCGCCCGGTGGCGGCGCGCGCGATCGCGGTGCTCTATACCAACCGCATGCAGGTGGTGACCGTCGCCTCGACGGGCATCCGCACCATGGAAGACCTCAAGGGCAAGCGCGTCTCGACCGGCGCGCCCGGCTCGGCGACCGAGGTCATGGCCCTCCGCCTGATCGAGGCCGTCGGCCTCGACCGCGACAAGGACTTCCGCGCCCGCGAGCGCCTCTCGCCAGCCGAGAGCACGAACGCGATCAAGGACGGCAAGCTCGACGCCTACTTCTTCGTCTCGGGCGTGCCGACCAGCGCGATCACCGACCTTGGCGCCACGCCGGGCGTGCAGCTCGTGATGGTCGACCACGACCAGTACATCCCGAAGATCGTCGAGAAGTACGGCCCGGTCTATTTCGCCGAGGTCATTCCGGCCGGCACCTATCCGGGCCAGACCACGCCGAACAAGCAGATGTCCGTCGGCAACATCGTCGCGGTGCGGGACGATACGCCGGCCGAGCTCGTCAGCCAGATCATGCGGGTGATGTGGGGCCACCGGGAGGACTGGGCCCGGGTGCATTCCGCCGCGCGCGACTTCACCCTCGCCGGCCAGAAGACGGCGGCGGCCGGCGTGCCCTGGCACCCGGCGGCCGAGGCCTTCTGGAAGGCCCGGGGCGCGACCCTCTGACACGACCCGTGCGGGAGCGCCCCGGCAGGGCCGCTCCCGCGCCTTCCTGATGCAGCCCTGCCGGAGCATGCCGCGTGAGCACGACCCATCACCTTCCGCCCGAGGTGGAAGCCGGATCCCTTGACGAAGCCACCGCCGCCCGCGTCGAGGCGCTGATCGAGGAAGAGGAAGGCGCACAGAACCGCTTCTCCGGCTGGATCGGCTACGGCGCCACCATGCTCGCGCTCGCGATGTCGCTGTTCCACCTCTGGGCGGCCTGGGACATCGTGCCGACGACGACGCTGCGCTTCGTCCATGTCGGCTTCGCCCTGGTGCTGGGCTTCGTGCTCTTCCCGGTGCTGCGGCGCTTCCGCAACCGGCTGATGCCCTGGGACATCGTGCTCGCCGCGGCCGGGGCCTATGTCATCTGGTACCTGATCGCGGGCGGCGACGCGCTCCAGGACCGCGTCATCTTCCCCGAGCCGATGGACATCGCCGTCGGCTGGATGCTGATCGCGCTGGTGCTCGAGGCGACGCGGCGGACCACCGGCCCGGTCATGCCGGTCGTGGCGATCGCCTTCCTGCTCTACGGCTTCTACGGCGACCATTTGCCGGCGCCCTGGCAGCATCAGGGCTATGATTCCGAACGCCTGGTGCCGCATATCGCGATCGGGCTGGACGGCATCTTCGGCACGGCGGTGGACGTCTCGGCGACGCTGATCATCCTCTTCACCATCTACGGCGCCATCCTCCAGGCGAGCGGCGCCGGAAAATTCTTCGTGGACTTCTCCTTCGCCGCGACCGGCGGCAAGGCGGCGAGCGCGGGGCGGACGGTGGTGCTCTCCTCCTTCCTGCTCGGCGGGCCCTCGGGCTCCGGCGTCGCGACGACGGTCACGCTCGGCACCGTCGCCTGGCCGATGATGAAGCGCGTCGGCTACAGGCCGGACGATGCGGGCGGGCTGCTCGCCGCCGGTGGCCTCGGCGCCATCATCTCGCCGCCCGTGCTCGGGGCCGCGGCCTTCCTGATCGCCGAATACCTCAAGATCGGCTATCTCGACGTGCTGAAGATGGCGATCATCCCGACGCTGCTCTACTATGCCTCGCTGCTCTTCATGGTGGAACTCGACCAGGCGCGCATCCGCGCCGTGAGCGGCGGGGTGGATCCGGGCGAGGGCATCGAGGTCGAGCCGATCCCCGTCCTGCTGCGCAAGTACGGCTTCCACTTCTCCTCGCTGATCGCGATCGTCGTCTTCATGGTGATGGGCTACTCGGCGACGCTCGCCGTGCTCTACGCCATGGGGGTCGCGATCCTGCTGTCCTTCCTGCGGCCCGAGCAGGCGCTCTGGCCGCGGCGCCTGATCGAGGCGCTGGCCGGCGGTGCGATCCAGGCGGTCGGCATCGCGGCGACCTGCGCCTCGGCCGGCATCATCGTCGGCGTCATCACCCTGACAGGGCTCGGGCTGAAGTTCAGCGACATCGCGATCCAGGCCGCGGGCGGGTCGGTCGTCGTCACCGCGCTCTACACCGCGCTGATCGTCTGGATCATCGGCCTCGCGGTGCCGGTGACGGCCTCCTACATCATCTGCGCGGTGGTCGCCGCGCCGGCGCTGACCAAGCTCGGCGTACCCGACTACGCGGCGCACATGTTCGTCTTCTACTATGCGGTGCTCAGCGAGGTCTCGCCGCCGACGGCGCTTTCGCCCTTCGCGGCGGCGGCGATCACCGGCGCGGGTCCCTACAGGACCACGCTGCAGGCCTGGAAGTACACGATGCCGGCCTTCCTGCTGCCCTTCGTCTTCGTCACCGACCCCGAGGGCGTGGGCCTGCTGCTCAACCTGACCGACAGCATGACCTGGGGGGACATCCTCTGGCAGTTCCTGCTGGCGGCGGCGGGGCTCGCCGCACTGTCCTGCGCGGCGCAGGGCTATGCGCGCCGGCTGCTCGCGGGATGGGAGCGCGTGGGCTTCGCGGCCGCGGGCCTGCTCATGATCTTCCCGGCGCTGATCGAGCATTTCGCGGCCGACCTGGTGCCCTATCCGCATCTGATCGGCCTGGCGGCCGCGGTGGTCCTGCTGGCGCTGCAACGCCTCCGTCCCGCGCGGGGGGCGTAGCGGGCCTCAACTCGACAGGCCGCTCGGCTTCGGCGTGGCGCCGACATTGCCGGCCGAGCGGCCCGCATCCACCGGCAGGGTGACGCCGGTGATCCAGCGCGCGGCGGGGGAGGCGAGGAAGCAGGCCGCCTCCGCCACGTCCCAGGCGGTGCCCTCGACCTTCAGCAGCCCCGCCGTCGCGCGATGCTGGCGCAGTTCGTCCGACATGCCGCGCGAGGCCACCATCGGCGTGTAGACATAGCCCGGCGCGATCGCGTTCACGCGGATCAGGTCGCCGCCGTGATGCGCGGCCATGGCGCGCGTCATCTGCACGATGGCGCCCTTGGTGGTGGCATAGAGCAGCCCCGGATGCCCGCCCTGCAGCCCGGCGATGGAGGCGAGGTTGACGATAGCGCCGCCGCCCTGCCTGCGCATCTCTGGGACCGCGCAGCGCGCCATCAGCACCACCGACTTCACGTTGACCACCATGCCGTGGTCCCAGGCGTCGAGGTCGAGCACGGTCGCATCGCCCGGCGGTCCGCTGATGCCGACGTTGTTGACCAGGATGTCGAGGCGGCCCCAGAGCCGCACGGCTTCCGCGACCGCCTTCTCGCAGTCCTCGGGCTTCGCGACGTCGCAGACCTGGCTGGCGCAGGTGCCGCCCTCGGCGCGGATCATCTCCTCCGTCGCCTTGAGCCATTCCTGCGCAACGTCCAGCAGCAGCACGCGCGCGCCGCGCCGTGCGAGCAGCGTGGCGATGGCGCGGCCATTGCCGACCGTCGTGGTGCCGGTGCCCGGATCGCGCGAGCCGGCGCCGGTGACGATGGCGACGCGGCCATCGAAGCGGGTGTTGTCCTGCATGGGTGTCTCCTCTGCCCGGCAGCCTGCACCGGGATGGCGGACGGGTGAAGCCGGGGCGGTTGCGCTGCCGGCATGGCGGGGCCACCTCGGGCGGATGCTGCGCCGTTCCCTCCTTGCCCTCGCGCTCCTCGCCGCGCCCGTCGCGGCGCAGGGGCAGATCGTCGCCTCCGAGCGCGCGACCTTCCGCGTCGGCGTCTTCGCCGCCGGCCTGGAACGCCCCTGGGGCGCGGCCTTCCTGCCCGACGGGACGATGCTCGTGACCGAACGCCCCGGGCGGCTGCGGCGGATCGGCACGGATGGGCGCGTCTCCCCGCCGATCGCCGGCGTCCCGCGGGTGGATGCGAACGGGCAGGGGGGCCTGCTCGACATCGCGCTCGCGCCCGATTTCGCGCGCACGCGGGAGGTCTTCCTGTGCCACTCGGCGGCGGTCGAGGGCGGCTCGCTGACACGCCTCGTTGTCGCGCGGCTGTCGCCGGCGGCGGATGCGCTCACCGCCCTGCGGCGCGTGATCGACGCCGGGCCGCCGCAGGCCTCCGGGCGCCTGCACTATGGCTGCCGCATCGCCTTCGGTCCCGAGGGGCACATCTTCCTCTCGACGGGGGAACGCAACGAACGCGCCCGCGCGCAGCGGCTCGACGACCTTGCGGGCAAGGTGCTGCGCCTGACGCGCGACGGCCGCGCGCCGCCCGACAATCCCTTCGTCGGCCGTGCCGGCGCGCGGCCCGAGATCTGGTCCTATGGCCACCGCAACCCGCAGGGGCTGGCGATGAATCCCTGGACCGGCAGCCTCTGGGAAGCCGAGTTCGGCCCGCGCGGCGGGGACGAGATCAACGTGATCCGCCGCGGCGCGAACTATGGCTGGCCGGTGGTCAGCCACGGCCGCGAATACTGGGGGCCGCGCATTTCGCGCGAAACCTCCGCGCCCGGCATGGAAGACCCGATCCATGTCTGGGTGCCCTCGGTCAGCCCCTCGGGCATCGCCTTCTATGACGGCGCCGCCTTCCCGGGCTGGCGCGGGAGCCTCTTCGCCGCGGCGCAGAGCACGCCCGGCCTGGTGCGCCTGACGACCGACGGGGACCGCATCACCGGCGAGGAGCGGCTGCTGTGGAACCGGACGCGCTTCCGCCATCAGGTGGTCGGGCCGGACGGCCGGCTCTACCTGCTGACGGACGAGGACGAAGGGCGGATCCTTCGCCTCGACCCGGCCTGACGGGCGTCAGCGCCCCTCGAAATGCGGGGCGCGCTTCTCCAGCATGGAATCCACCGCCTCGCGATGGTCGCGCGTGCCGTGCGCGAGTGCCTGGTAGGCCGCCGACATCTCGAGCAGCGTGGACAGGCGCATGTGCTGGCTTTCCCGCAGCAGGCGCTTGGTCAGGCGCACCGCCTGGGGCGGGTTGACCGCGATGCGGCCGGCCATCTCCTTCGCCGCCGGCAGCAACCGGTCCGGTGAGACGACCTTCGAGACGAGGCCGCAGGCCAGCGCCTCCGGCGGCAGGATGGCATCGCCCGTCAGCGACATCTCGAGCGCCTTCGACATGCCCACCACCTTCGGCAGCAGGTAGGCGCCGCCGTCGCCCGGCACGATGCCGACCTTCACGAAGGATTCCGCGAAGCGGGCGGATTCGCTCGCGATGCGGATGTCGCACATGCAGGCGAGGTCGAGCCCCGCGCCGATCGCCGGGCCGTTGATCGCGGCGATGGTCGGGATGTCCATCTCGTAGAGCGCGAGCGGGATCGTCTGGATGCCGCGACGGTAGGATTCGCGGATCTCGGCGCCGGAATTGCCGCCGGTGATGCCGGTCTTGTCGCGCATGCCCTTGAGGTCGCCGCCGGCGCAGAAGGCGGAACCGGCGCCGGTCACGATCACCACGCGCACGCTGTCGTCGCGGTTCAGCGCCCGGCAGGCATCGGCGACCTCGGAGCATTCCGCGGCGGTGGAGATGGCGTTGCGCTTCTCCGGCCGGTTCAGCGTGAGCGTGACGACGTGGCCGTCGCGCTCGATCCTGAGGAAGTCGGTCATGCAGCGGGTTCCTGATCGCGGGAGGTGAGGAAGGACCAGAGCGGTCCGGGCGCGGCCTGCACCATCGCCCCGATGCGCGCGGACCACAGGCGCTCCGAGCCGCCTTCGTCCCGCCAGGCCCAGAGGCGGCGGGTGAAGTGGTGCAGCGCGTGCTCCTCGGTGATGCCCATGGCGGCGAGCACCTGGTGCGCGATGGCCGCGCCCTTGGCCGCGGCTTCCCCGGCGGTGACCTTCGCGCAGCCGATCTCGAAGCCAGCGTCGGCGAGCCCGCGCGCATCGGCCGCGCGCGCGGCCGTCGCCGCGGCGACCGAGGCGGCGGAACTCTCGGCGGCGAAGACCGCGAGCTGCTGCTGCACCGCCTGGAAGCGCCCGATGGGGCGGCCGAACTGCTTGCGCGTAATGGCGTGCTCGACGGCGAGGGCGAGCGCGGCCTGCAGGGCGCCGGCCATCTGCGCGCTGCGCAGCAGGGCGGTCAGGGCGCGCGCGGCATCGCCGCCCCAGGCGTTGGGCAGCGTGCCTTCCGCGACCGGCGCGCCTGTCACGGCCGGTGTGTCGCGGGGCTCGTGCGCCATGTTCGCGCCTTCTGTCCAACGC
>JAFADX010000328.1 GCA_023424475.1 Pseudomonadota bacterium | reverse complement strand
CCTCAAGGGCTGACGGCCCGGCCCGGTCGGCCCATATGCGAGGCATGATCCCGCTCTCGGTCCTCGACCTGTCCCCGATCCCGGAAGGCGGCGACGCCGGCCAGGCGCTGCGCAACTCCCGCGACCTCGCCCTGCATGCGGACGCGCTCGGCTACCGGCGCTTCTGGATGGCGGAGCACCACAACATGCCGGGCATCGCGAGCGCCGCAACGGCGGTCGCGCTGGCGCATGTCGCGCACGGCACGCGGCGCATCCGCATCGGCGCGGGGGGCATCATGCTGCCCAATCACGCCCCGCTGGTGGTCGCCGAGCAGTTCGGCACCCTGGCGGCGCTGCATCCGGGGCGGGTCGATCTCGGCCTCGGCCGGGCGCCGGGCACGGACCAGGTCGCGGCGCGGGCCCTGCGGCGGAACCTCGCGGGCGATGCGGACGCTTTCCCGCAGGATGTCATGGAGCTGATGGAATACTTCCGCCCGGCGGAACCGGACCAGGCGCTGCGCGCCGTCCCCGGCGCGGGCGAGGAGGTCGAGGTCTGGATCCTCGGGTCGAGCACCTTCGGCGCGCAGCTCGCCGCCTATCTGGGCCTGCCCTACGCCTTCGCCTCGCATTTCGCGCCGGCGATGATGATGGACGCCATCGCCGTCTATCGCGAACGCTTCCGTCCATCCGAACGGCTCGCCGCGCCGCGGGTCATGATCGGCGTGAACGCCTTCGTGGCGCCGGAGGAGGAGGAGGCGCGCCTTCTCTTCTCCTCCCTCCAGCAGGCTTTCCTGAACCTGCGCCGCGGCCGGCCCGGCCGGCTGCCCGCGCCCGCCGAGGGGTTCGAGACGCGGCTGGACCGGCACGAGCGCGCCGTGCTCGACCATTCGCTGTCCTGCTCGGTGGTCGGTGCGCCCGGGACGGTGCGGCAGGGCATCGCCGAACTCGCGGCGCGCACCGGCGCGGACGAGATCATGGTCACCGCGCAGATCCACGACCCGGCTGCGCGGTTGCGCTCCTTCGCCCTGCTCGCCGAGGCGCTGGCCATGGCCCCCGCCGAGGCTTGACGCCGGGCGCGCATCCGCGCCGGGATAGACAGGCCACGAAGGGCCCTCGGGCCCGGGAAGCGAGGAACCCGCCCATGTCCACGACCCCCTGGGACAAGTCCCGCCTGCCGAGCCGCCACACCACCCAGGGGCCGGAGCGCGCGCCGCACCGCTCCTATCTCTACGCCATGGGCCTGACGCGGGAGGAGATCGACCGGCCGCTGGTCGGCGTCGCCTCCTGCTGGAATGAGGCCGCGCCCTGCAACATCGCGCTCTCCCGCCAGGCGCAGGCGGCCAAGACGGGCGTGAAGGAAGGCGGGGCGACGCCGCGCGAGTTCACCACCATCACGGTGACCGACGGCATCGCCATGGGGCACCAGTCGATGAAGTCCTCGCTCGCGAGCCGCGAGGCCATCGCGGATTCCATCGAGCTCACCATGCGCGGGCATTGCTACGACGCGCTGGTCGGCATCGCGGGCTGCGACAAGTCGCTGCCGGGGGTGATGATGGCGATGCTGCGGCTGAACGTGCCGGCGGTCTTCATGTATGGCGGCTCGATCATGCCCGGGAGGTTCCATGGGCGCGACGTGACCGTGCTCGACATCTTCGAGGCCGTCGGCCAGCACGCGGCGGGCAACATGTCGGACGCCGAGCTCGACGACCTCGAGCGCCATGCCTGCCCTGGTGCGGGGGCCTGCGGCGGGCAGTTCACCGCCAACACCATGGCCTGCGTCAGCGAGATGATCGGCCTGGCGCTGCCCTTTTCGGCCGGCGCCCCGGCACCCTTCGAGGAACGCGACGCCTATGCTCTGGCCTCGGGCAAGGCGGTGGTGGAACTCATCCGCCGCAACCTCCGCCCGCGCGACATCGTCACGCTCGACGCCCTGCACAATGCCGCGGCGATCGTCGGCGCCACCGGGGGCTCGACCAACGCCGCCCTGCACCTGCCGGCCATGGCGCACGAGGCCGGCATCCGCTTCACCCTGCAGGACGTCGCCGAGATCATGCGCAGGACGCCGCATATCGCGGACCTGAAGCCGGGCGGGCGCTACGTCGCGGCCGACGTCCACCGCATCGGCGGCGTGCCGGTCATCATCAGGGCGCTGCTCGATGGCGGCCATGTGCGCGGGGACTGCATGACGGTCACCGGCAGGACGCTCGCCGAGAACCACCGCGAGGTGATCGTCCCGAAGGACCAGGATGTCGTTCGCCCCACCACCGACCCGATCTCCCCGATCGGCGGCGTGGTGGCGCTGCACGGCAACCTCGCCCCGGACGGGGCGATCGTGAAGATCGCGGGGATGCACAACCTGCGCTTCGAAGGCACGGCGCTCTGCTTCGACTGCGAGGAGGACGCCTTCGCCGCCGTCGAGGCCCGCGCCTACAGGCCCGGAGACGTCATCATCGTGCGCTACGAGGGCCCGAAGGGCGGGCCGGGGATGCGCGAGATGCTCTCGACCACCAGCGCGATCTACGGCCAGGGCATGGGCGACAGGGTCGCGCTGATCACCGATGGCCGGTTTTCGGGTGCGACGCGCGGCTTCTGCATCGGCCATGTCGGGCCGGAAGCCGCGGTCGGCGGGCCGATCGCGCTGCTGCGGGACGGCGACCGGATCGTGATCGACGCCGAGAAGGGCACGATCGACATGATGGTGCCGGAGGAGGAGATCGCCCGCCGCCGCGCCACCTGGAAGCCGCGCGGGCACGACTACAATGCGGGCGCGCTGTGGAAATACGCGCAACTCGTCGGCCCGGCCCATCTCGGCGCCGTCACCAATCCCGGCGCGGCGGCCGAGACGCACTGCTACGCCGACCAGTAGCGTTACACTTCGTATGCCACGCGCCTGCCATCACGCAGGCGCAGAAACCACCGGTGCGCCGATGCGTTGAAGCGGCGCATCCGGAGAAGGACCATGCCGCTACGCCGAATCCTGCTGTCCGTCGTCGCCGGCGCCGGCCTTGCGGGCTGTGTCGCCTATCCCGAGCTGGTCGCCTATGCGCCGCCGCCGCACCGCCCGGTCTATGTGGCTCCACCGCCCGTCTATGTGGCGCCCCGCCCGCCGCCGGCGGTCTATGTTGCCCCGCGGCCCCGGCGTGCCTGGGTCCCGCGTCGCTGCAATCCCGCGGGGCGCTGCTGGGGCGGCTACTGGCGCACCTATTGACGACGACAAGGTTCACGAGAATGTCCCGGATCCTGCCCTGCCTCGGCCTGGCCACGCTGCTGGGGGGCTGCGCCGTCTATCCCGACGGGTCGCTCGGGCCGCTGCCGCCCGCGGCGCCGGCCGGCGTCTATGTCCCGCCGCCGGCGCCGGCCGTGCCCTATGCGCCGCCGGCCTACGGCTACGCGGCGCCGGCGCCGCCGGTCTACTACGCGCCGCCCGTGGCGCCGCCCGTGGTGGTCACGCCGTCGATCGGCCTCGGCTTCTACTGGGGTCCGCGCGGCTATTGGGGCCCCGGCTACTGGGGCCGGCCCTACTACCGGCGGCGCTGGTAAGGCTCAGACCACGTGCACAAAGGCTTCGCCTTTGTGCCCTTCATGCGCTCGGTATCAGCGCAGCGTCGCGATGACCGGGGTGTGGTCGGAGGGCTGCATCTCGCTGCGCGGCATCGTGTCCACCTCGCAGGCGGCGAGCCGTTCCGCCAGTTCCGGGCTGAGCAGAACATGGTCGATGCGCAGGCCGCGATTGGTCTCGAAGGCGGCCCCGTAGTCCCAGTAGGTGAACAGCGTCTGGTCCGGATGCAGCGCGCGCAGCGCGTCGGTCATCCCGAGATGCAGCAGGGCACGGAACCGCGCCCGGCTTTCAGGACGCACCAGCGCATCCGTCGGCGGCAGCGCGCCCTTGGCGAGGTCCGCCTCGGTCGGGCAGACATTGAAGTCGCCGAGCACGGCGAAGGGCGTGAAGGTGTCGAGCCGCTCGGCGGTGACCGCCCGCAGCCGTTCCATCCAGCGGAGCTTGAAGGCGAAGCCGGCCTCGCCGCCGGAATTGCCGTTCGGCAGGTAGATGCCGGCGGCGTTGAGGCCCTCCGCGCGCACCTCGATGTAGCGGGCCTGGCTGTCCTCCGGGTCGCCGGGCAGGTGCTCGGCCACCACCTCGAAGGGCACGCGGCCGATCACCGCGACGCCATTGCGCCCGCCGGCCTGGCCCACGGCGTGCGTCCGGTAGCCCAGCGCCGCGAAGCCCTCCGCGGGCATCTGCTCGGCCGTGCAGCGCGTCTCCTGGAGGAACACCAGGTCCGGCTGCGCGCGTTCGAGGAAGCGCGCGACATGGCCCGCGCGCTGGCGGATCGAGTTCACGTTGAAGGTCGCGAGCTTCATGCCGGCATCGTAGGGGAGGGCGCTGCCGCCCGATACCCTCTCCGCCGCGCTGCCCGGCTGTCTCAGCCTACCGAGAAGGAGGTGCCACAGCCGCAGGCCGAGACCGCCTGCGGGTTGCGGATCGCGAAATGCGCCCCGATCAGTTCATCGGCCCAGTCGAGCTCGGCCCCGGCGAGCAGGTCCAGCGACACCGGATCGACGAAGACCCGGCCGGGGCCTTCGCCCACCACCAGGTCCTCCTCGGCGGGCTCGTCCTCCAGCCCGAACCGGTACTGGAAGCCCGAGCACCCGCCGGCCTCGACGGCGAGGCGCAGGCCCGCGGAAGGGCGGCCCTCGCGCGATGCGATCTCGCCGATCTGGGCGCGGGCGCGCTCGGTCACGCGGAACTCGGGGGCGGTGCTGGTGCCGTCGGGCATGGTCTCGTCACTCCTCAGCCCCGGAACATAGGGCGGCCGGCGCCGGCTTCCAACGCGGCGGCGGTTGCCCGGGATCGCGCGGCGGTGCTACGGCCCCTGCTCATGAGCCTTGCGCCCTATGCCGTACGGCCGGAGACCTCGCGCGGCCGGCTTCATCCCGAGGCGGGCGGCGATGCGCGGTCGCCCTTCCAGCGGGATCGCGACCGCATCATCCATGCCACGGCGTTCCGGCGGCTGCAGTACAAGACGCAGGTCTTCGTCTATCACGAGGGCGACCATTTCCGGACCCGGCTGACCCATTCCATCGAGGTGGCGCAGATCGCGCGCTCCATCGCGCGGCTCCTGGCGCTGGACGAAGACCTCGCGGAAGCCCTCGCGCTCGCGCACGACCTCGGCCACCCGCCCTTCGGCCATGCGGGGGAGGATGCGCTGAACAGCGCGATGAAGCCCTATGGCGGCTTCGACCACAACGCCCAGTCGCTCAAGGCCGTGACATTGCTCGAGGCGCGCTACGCCGGCTTCGACGGGCTGAACCTGACCTGGGAGACGCTCGAGGGCCTTGCCAAGCACAACGGGCCGCTGCGCCGGCCGGCGCCCTACATCGCCGACTACGATGCGCGGCATCCGCTCGACCTCGACACCCATGCGAGCGCAGAGGCACAGGTCGCCGCGCTGGCCGACGACATCGCCTACAACAATCACGACCTCGACGACGGGCTGCGGGCGCGCCTCTTCACGCTCGATGAAGTGGCCGCGCTGCCGATGATCGGCGAGGCCCTGGCGGCGGCACGCGCGGCCTCGCCCGGCATGGTGGACGACCGGCTGGCGCCGGAGGCGATCCGCCGCGTGATCAACATGATGGTGGTGGACGTGATGGCGGAATCGCGCCGCCGCATCGCCGCCCTCTCGCCCGCGACGGTGGACGACATCCGTCGCGCGCCGCGCCCGGTGGTCGCCTTCTCCGACGCCATGGTCGAGGCGAACAACGTCGTGCGGGACTTCCTGTTCACCCGCATGTACCGGCACTGGCGCGTCAACCGGACCATGGCGAAGTCGAAGCGCGTGGTGCAGGTGCTGTTCAGCCTGCTGCATGGCGGGCCGCAGATGCTGCCGCCGATGTGGCGCGGGCGGGCGGGCGATGCCGGTTCGCCGCACTGCGCCCGCGTGGTCTGCGACTACATCGCCGGCATGACCGACCGCTACGCGCTGGAGGAGCACCGGCGGCTGACCGACCCGGACGTGCCGGGGTAGGGCGAAGCGGCCAAGGGCGCTGCCCGGGCGGCGGAACGAGGTCCATCCGTTATGGAGGGAGTTGCGGCGCGTCGTCCGTAAGCGTCCAGGGTGGTCGCGCGGTGCCCTTCCCGCGGGGAGATGCGCCTGCGGCACGGCCTCCGGGCGCCGAAGCGGCGCCGGGCAGCCGGGTTCCACCATCCGGACGATCCGGGACCGGCGGCGGGTTCCGGCCGGCGGGGCGGCCGCTCGCCGTTTCCCTGCCGCGCGGAATGGCCTAGAGCATCGCCCTCATGGCCACCCAAGACATTTTCGCCGCGCTCCGCGCCGAGGCGATCGCCGCGCTGCGCGCCCTCGTCCCCGACCTGCCGGAGGACGCGCTCGCCCGCGTCCAGATGGAGCCGCCGCGCGACCCTGCCCATGGCGACATGGCCACCAACGCGGCGCTGGTCGCCGCCAAGCCGGCCCGCATGCCGCCGCCGAAGCTCGCCGCCGCCCTTGCCGAGCGCCTGCTCGCCCTGCCCATGGTGACCGAGGCGGCGCCAGCCGGCCCCGGCTTCGTGAACCTGCGGCTGAAGGAGGATTTCCTCCGCGCCCAGGTCGGTGCGGTGCTCCTGGCGGGGAAGGCCTATGGCGATTCCCGGCTCGGCGGGGGCGCACGGGTGAATGTCGAATACGTCTCGGCCAACCCCACCGGCCCGATGCATGTCGGGCATTGCCGCGGGGCGGTGGTGGGCGATGCCCTTGCCAACCTGATGGCCAAGGCCGGCTGGGAGGTGACGAAGGAATACTACGTCAACGACGCCGGCAACCAGGTCGCCGCCCTCGGCTGGGCGGCGTATTGGCGCTACCTGCGGGCCATCACCCTCGACGCCGAGGAGTGGAACGCGGAGCAGACCGAGCGCCGCTTCGGCGTGACGCTGCAGTATCGCGGCGACTACCTGGTCGCGGTGGGCGAGGCCCTGGCTGCGCGCTTCGGCGACAGCCTCGCCGCCCAGCGCATCAAGGCCGATGCGCTGCCGGAGGAGGAGACGCTTTCCGCCTACGGCCCCGCGCTCGAGCGCGGCTGGCTGGTGAAGTCCGCCTGGCTCGACACTGCGCGGGAGACCGCCGTCGCGATGATGATGGCCGAGATCCGCGAGGATCTCGCGCTGCTCGGCGTCAACCAGGAGGTGTTCCTCTCCGAGCGCTCGCTGGTCGAGTCCGGCGCGGTCGAGGGCGCGGTGAAGCTGCTCGAGGACAGGGGCCTGATCTACGAAGGCGTCCTCGAGCCCCCCAAGGGCAAGGCGCCAGAGGACTGGGAGCCGCGCCCGCAGACCCTGTTCCGCGCCACCGGCTTCGGCGACGACGTGGACCGGCCGCTGCGCAAGTCCGACGGATCGAACACCTATTTCGCCAACGACATCGCCTGCCATGCCGACAAGATCGGCCGCGGCTACGGGCTGCTGATCGATGTCTGGGGCGCCGACCATGGCGGCTACGTCAACCGGATGCAGGCCGCGGTCCGCGCGCTGACGGACGGGAAGGTGCCGCTCGAGATCGTGCTGTGCCAGATCGTGCACATCATGAAGGGGGGCGAGCCCGTGCGCATGTCCAAGCGCGCCGGCACCTACGTCACGCTGCGCGACCTGATCGAGGAGGTCGGCCGCGACGCGGTGCGCTTCACCATGCTGACGCGCAAGTCGGACGCGCAGATGGAATTCGACCTCGACAAGGTCGTTGAGCAGACTCGGGACAATCCGGTCTTCTATGTCCAGTACGCCCATGCCCGGTGCCGCTCGGTGCTGCGCCAGGCGGGCGATCCCGCCGCGGGCGAACTGGCCAAGGCGCCGCTCGATGCCCTGGCCGACCCGGCGGAGGTGGCGTTGATCCGCCGGCTCGCGACCTGGCCGCGGACGGTGGAAGCGGCTGCAATAGCGCGTGAGCCGCACCGCATCGCCTTCTTTCTCCAAGACTTGGCCGGGGATTTTCATGTACTGTGGAACCGGGGTCGCGACGATTCGACGCTCCGGTTCATCCGGGCGGAGGAACCCGAAGCGACCCGGGCCCGGCTGGCCCTCGTCGCGGCGACCGCGACGGTGATCCGGTCCGGCCTCGGCGTCATGGGGGTGACGCCGGTCGAGGAGATGCGCTGACGGGCTGGCCCAGGCCCAGGGGGAGTTGGGCATGACAGACGTTCCCGTGCCGTCCTATCGGGTGAGGCCCGCCGACAACGGGCCGCCCTGGCGGATGCTCGCCATCGGCGGCGGCATCACCGCCGTGCTGGTGGTGGGCGCCGCGATCGGCTGGGGGATCTCGCGCAGCGGCGGCCCGCGGACCGTTCCGCTGATCGAGCCGGACCCGCGGCCGTTCAAGGTGCGCCCGGACGATCCGGGCGGGCTGCGCGTGCCGAACCAGGACGAACTGATCTTCGAGCGCAACCGGCCCGACGTGCCGGCGGCCGGCGCGCGGCTGACGCCCGAGCCGGAAGGCCCGCGCCTCGATGCCCTGCGGGCGCAGGTGGCGGAATCGACCCAGGAAGCC
>JAFADX010000325.1 GCA_023424475.1 Pseudomonadota bacterium | reverse complement strand
GGCGAGCGGATGCTCGCTGCCCGCCTGCAGCGCGCCGGCGAGCCGCAGCGCCTCCGCCTTGCCGACGCCCTCGGCCGGATGGAGCGCGGCGAGCCGCGGCCGGCCCTCCGTCAGCGTGCCTGTCTTGTCGAAGGCGACCAGCGTGACGCCCTGCGCGTGCTCGATGGCCTCCACGTCACGCACCAGGATGCCCGCCCGCGCCGCCGCCCCCGTTCCCGCCATGATCGCCGCCGGCGTGGCGAGGCCGAGCGCGCAGGGGCAGGCGATGACCAGCACCGAGACGGCGGTGACGATCGCCCGCTCCGGTCCCGCGCCGGCCAGGAGCCAGCCGGCGAGAGTGGCGGCCGCGACGGCGAGCACGATCGGCACGAAGACCGCGCTCACGCGATCCACCAACTTCTGCACCGGCGCACGGGACGCCTGCGCCGCGGCCACCAGCGCCGCGACGCGGGCGAGCATCGTCTCCCCGCCCACCGCGCGGACCTCGATCACCAGCCTCCCGTCCAGCGCGATGGTGCCGGTGGCGACCTGCGCACCCGGTTCCTTCTCGACGGCGCGGCTCTCGCCGGTCAATGCGCTCTCGTCGACGCCGGCCCGGCCGTCCCGCACCATGCCGTCCGCCGGGATCCGCTCGCCGGGCCGCACCACGACCACATCGCCGACCGTCAGCGCGGCGGCTGGCACCTCGCGCTCCGTCCCGTTCTCGATCCGGCGGGCGGTGCGCGGCGCGAGGTTCAGCAAGGCGCGGATCGCCGCCCCCGTCGCGCGCTTCGCCCGCGCCTCGAGCCATTTCCCCAGCAGCACGAAGAAGACGACGACGGCGGCGGCCTCGAAATAGAGGTGATGCACATGGCCGGGGCCGTGGCGCAGCAGCAGCCACATCGACAGCCCCCAGGCCGCTCCGGTGCCGATCGCGACCAGCTGGTCCATGTTGCCGGTGCCGGCGCGTGCCGCCGCCCAGCCCGCGCGCCAGAAGCGCGCGCCGAGCCAGAACACCACCGGCGTCGCCAGGGCCGCCTGCCACCAGGCGCCGGGCATCCAGTCGAAGCCCGCGGCCATGCCGATCATGCCGAGCAGGAAGGGTGCGCTGAGCAGCCCTGCCAGGACCAGGTCCCGCCGTTCCCGCCCGGTGCCGGGGTCCGTCCCCGCCACCTCGGCGGCCGAGACGAGGCGGTAGCCGGCGTCGGTGAGCGCGGCGGCGAGCGCGGCCTCCTCCGTCCCCGCCACGGCCCGCAGGTGCGCGCGCTCGGTTGCGAGGTTGACCGAGACGTCGAGCACGCCGGGCACGCGCGCCAGCGCGCGCTCCACCCGCTTCACGCAGGAGGCGCAGGTCATGCCGCCGACCGAGAGGTCGAAGGTCACCTCCGGCACCCGGTAGCCCGCCCGCGCGACTGCGGCGGCCAGATCGCCGGCCGGGGCGTTGCCGCGCACCTCGGCCTGGCCGGAGGCGGGGTTGACCTCCGCCCCGGCCACGCCCGGCACCGATGCCAGGGCACGGCGCACGCGCAGGGCGCAGGCAGCGCAGGTCATGCCCTCGACAGGCAGCAGGATGCGGGGTTCGGACACGGGCGCTTCGGGCATGATCGACCTCTCGACCGCCCATGTGGGGATTCCCATAATGGGAAGGTCAAGAGCACCGCGATTGACTTCGGAATGCGAACTGCCGACATGCCATGGCAATGATCCGCACCGCCGCATGCCTGCCCGTTCTCGCCCTGCTGGCTGTGGCCCCGGGGGCGCGCGCCCAGAACGAGCCGTTCCGCGTGACCAACCGCAGTTCGGTGCCGGCGACGGAACTCTATGTCTCCCGCAGCGGCCAGCCCTGGAGCGCCAACCTGCTCTCCCGCGGGCCGCTGCCGCCCGGGGCCTTCCTCGCGCTGCGCACGGGCGAAGGCAGCGGCTGCCTCTTCGACATCCGCCTGGTCCTTCAGGGCGGCGAGGAACTGGTGCTGCGCGGGGCCGATGTCTGCAGCCGGCGCAACATCGAGATGACGGGCGGGCCCCCGGCGGCGCCGCGCATGGGTGCGCTGCCGCAGGTGGGCGGCCGGGACCGCTTGCTGCCGACGGTCAACGCGGCGCCGCGCTGACTGCCGGACGATTGACTCCGACCGTCGCGCCTCCGACATGACCCGGGCCATGCGCCTCGCCCCCGTGCTCGCCCTGCTGGTCTGCTGCCTGCTCGCACAGCCGGCCTTCGCGCAGGGCGAGCCCTTCCGCGTCGTCAACCGCACGCCGCAGCCCGCCATCGCGCTGAACGCGGTCCGCCACGGCCGGACGGACTGGGGCAGCAACCTGCTCAATCGTGGCGCCCTGCCGCCGGGCCGCGCCTTCGCGCTGCGCCCCTCGGGCAGCGCAGGCTGCGCCTTCGACCTGCGTCTGGTGCTGCAGGGCGGGCAGGAGGTCGTCCGCCGCAACGTCGACATCTGCACCAACCGCGTCGTCACCATGGCGGCAGGCGCGGCCCTGGCGGCGCCCGCCCCGGGTGGGCTGCCGCGCAGCAAGCCGGCGC
>JAFADX010000273.1 GCA_023424475.1 Pseudomonadota bacterium | reverse complement strand
CCGCGGTGGGCGCGATCCTGCTGCGCGGCTGGCTCGACCACCTCCGCATCGCGCAGGCCGGCCGCACCGCCGCCGCCGTGCAGACCCGGCTGCGGACCATGCTGTTCGACCGCATCGCGGCCCTCGGCCCCGCCTGGTTCGCCGGTGAGCGCAGCGGCGGCGTCATGCTCTCCATGGTCGATGGCGTCGAGCAGTTGCAGACCTTCTTCGGGCAATACCTGCCGCAGCTCGCCATCGCCGTCTGCGCGCCCGTCGCCATCTTCGCCTTCATCGCCTTCTGGGACGTGCCGGTGGCGCTGGTGCTGCTGACCGCGGCGCTGGTCACGCTGGTCCTGCCCGCGCTGGTGCATCGCTGGGACCGGCGCGCCGCGCTGGCGCGGCAAAAGGCCTTCAAGGCCTTCGGCGGGGAATTCCTCGACGCCGTGCAGGGCCTGCCCACCCTGCAGGCCTTCGGGCAGAGCCGGTCCTACGGCGCGCAGCTCGCCGCCAAGGCGCGCGCGCTCTACCAGAGCACCTTCTGGGTGCTGGCGCTCGGCGTGCTGACGCGCGGCATCACCGATTTCGGCATGGGGCTGGGCGCCGCGGCGGCGCTGATCCTCGGCGCGCAGCGCGTCGCGACCGGCGAGATGAGCATGGAGGCACTGCTCATCGTCCTGATGGCCGGCACCGAGATCTTCCGCCCGCTGCGCGACCTGCGATCGGTGCTGCACCAGGGCATGGTCGGGCAGTCGGCCGCCTTCGGCATCCGGCAACTGCTCGACGCGCGGCCGGAGATCGAACCCGGCGGCGCGGCGCTGCGGCTCGATGCCGGGGTGGCGCCGTCGATCGACTTCGCGGGGGTGCGCTTCGCCTATCCCGGTGGGCGGCGCGCGGCGCATGACGGGCTCGACTTCACCATCGCCGCGGGCGAGCGCGTCGGCATCGTCGGTCCGAGCGGCGCGGGCAAATCCTCCATCCTGCGGCTGCTGCTGCGGCAGCACGATCCGCAATCCGGCAGCATCCGCATCGGCGGGCAGGAGCTGCGTGGCCTCGACCCCGCATCCATCGCCGCGCAGATCGCCATCGTCGCGCAGGACAGCACGCTGTTCCACGGCACGGTCGCCGAGAACCTGCGCCTCGGCCGCCCACAGGCGACGCAGGAGGAACTCGAGGCCGCCTGCCGCGCCGCCAACGCCCACGACTTCATCATGGCCCTGCCCGGCGGCTACGGGGCCGCGGTCGGGGAGCGCGGCGTGCATCTCTCGGGCGGCCAGCGCCAGCGCATCGCCATCGCCCGCGCCCTGCTGCGCGACGCGCCGATCCTGGTGCTGGACGAGGCGCTCTCCGCCGTCGATGCCGAGAACGAGGCGGTGATCCAGCAGGCGCTCGACCGGCTGATGCAGGGCCGCACCACGCTGATCCTGGCGCATCGCCTGTCCAGCGTGATCGGGTCCGACCGCATCCTGGTGCTCGATCACGGGCGGGTGGTCGAAAGCGGCACGCATGCCGAGCTGATGCGCCTCGGCGGCACCTATCGCCGCCTGATGGGCGACCAGGCCGCCGAACGCGGCGGCATCGCGCCGGAACGCGTCCTCGCCGCCGCGCCGGACGGCGCCGCAGCGGAGGAAGCGCCCGGCCCCGCCCCGCGCGACCTGGCGGCGGAGGCCGCCGCGGTCGGCTGGCGCGAGACGCTGGCGAGCCTGCTCCGCTACATCCTGCCCTGGCGTGGCAAGCTCGCGCTGACCGTCGCGCTCGGCATCCTGCGCGTCGCGACCTTCATCGGCGTCGGCGTGCTGGGCGCCTTGCTGGTCGCCGCGGTGAAGGCGGGCGAGCCGACCTTCGGCCTCGCCGTCGCGCTGCTGGTCGCCGCGCCGCTGGCGGGTGCCGCGCATTGGCTGGAATCCTGGCTGGCGCACGACATGGCCTATCGCCTGCTCGCGGAAATGCGGATCGCGCTGTTCGAGCGGCTGGACGCGCTCGGCCCGGCCTATCTCCAGCGGCGGCGGGCGGGGGACCTGGTGACGCTCGCCACCACCGACGTCGAGACGGTCGAATATTTCTACGCCCATACCGTCGCGCCCGCGGCGGTGGCGCTGCTGGTGCCCTCGACCGTGCTGCTGGTGCTCGCGCTGGTGGCCTGGCCGCTGGCCGTCGCGCTGCTGCCCTTCCTGCTCTATGCGGCATTGCAGCCGCTGCTCGGCCGGGCGCGCATCGACCGGATGGGGGCGCAGGCGCGCGCGGCGCTCGGCGCGCTCGGCGCGCATGTCACCGAGACCATCCAGGGGCTGGCCGACCTGCTTGCCTTCCGCGCCGTACCCGCGCGCAAGGCGGGCTTCGCCGCGCTGGTGGCGGCGTATCAGGACCGGCGGCTCGCGCTGATCGACGACCAGTCGCGCGCGGCCGCGCTGCTGGAAATCGCGACCGGTCTCGGCGGCATCGCGGTGGCGGCGACGGGCGCGATGCTGGCGTCCCGCGGCATGCTCGATCCCGCGCTGCTGCCGCTGCTGACGCTGCTTTCGGTCGCCGCCTTCCTGCCGGTGTCGGAGATCGCCCAGGTCGGCCGGCAGCTCGCCGACACCATCGCCTCCACGCGCCGGCTGCGGGTGGTGGAACGCGAGGTGCCGGCCGTCGCCGACGGCGATCTCGAGCCCACTTCGCCCGCCGGCGGTTCGGCCATCGGCTTCGAGGACGTGACCTTCACCTATCCCGGCCGCGGCCGGCCGGCGCTGGACGGCATCGACGTCGCCGTGCCGGCGGGCCGGACAGTGGCGCTGGTCGGCCCCTCCGGCGCCGGGAAATCAACCGTGGCCAGCCTGTTGCTGCGCATCTGGGACCCGCAGCAGGGCCGCGTCACGCTCGACGGCACCGACCTGCGCCGGCTGAGGCTGGACGGGCTGCGGCGGCGCGTCGCGCTGGTGGCGCAGGATACCTACCTCTTCAACGACACACTGGAGGCGAATATCCGCCTCGCGCGACCGGAAGCCGATGCCGCCGCGCTGGATCGGGCGATCTCGCGGGCCGCACTGGCCGATTTCGTCGCGGGCCTGCCGGAAGGACTCGCGACGCGGGTGGGCGAGCGCGGCGTGCAGCTTTCCGGCGGCCAGCGCCAGCGCATCGCCATCGCCCGCGCCTTCCTCAAGGACGCGCCGGTGCTGGTGCTCGACGAGGCGACCTCGCATCTCGACGCCATCAGCGAGGCGCAGGTGCGCGCGGCGCTCGACACGCTGATGCGCGACCGCACGGTGCTGGTGATCGCCCATCGGCTCTCCACCATCCGCGACGCCGATGTGATCCTGGTGATGCAGGGCGGCCGCGTCGTGGAAACCGGATGCCACTCGGATCTCCTCGCGCGGAACGGCGTCTATGCGCGGCTCGTGGGCTGGCAGATGGCGGGAGCGGAGGCGGCGGAGTAACGCCGCCCCGGGGGCTCCGACTGCACCCGGGGCCCGCCGCGGTCAGGCCGCCCGGCTCCGTGGCGCCGCCGCCGGACGCGGAGGCATCAAGGCGGCGGGGGCACCGGCCGACCAGGATACCGACGGGACCGAACTGGCGGTCCCGGCGACGCGGATGGCGGCAGGGGCGCAGGCCTCGCAGCCGGACAATGGCGGGGGAACGGTCGTCCGCCCGCGCCCCCGGTCGGCAGGAGGGGCGAGGGAAAGGTTCACCTTCCCCCGAACATCCGCCCGATCGCGGCCGGATCCACATCCTCGATCCGCGCCGGCTGCCACTTCGGCGCCCCGTCCTTGTCCACCAGCACGGATCGCACGCCTTCGACGAAGTCGGGGTGCTCGTTCACCACCACGCGGGTCAGCGCGAGCTCCGCCGCCAGGCACCCCGCCAGGTCCTGCTTCGCGCCCCGCTGCAGCAGTTCGAGCGACACGCAGAGCGAGGTCGGCGACATGCGCCGCAGGATCTTCGCTTGCCCCGTCGCCCATTCCGTACCCTCCGCGTCCAGCGCGGCGAGGATCCCGGGCATGTCCGCCTTGCCGAAGCAGCGGTCGATCGCCTCGCGATGCGGCGCGAAGGACGCCTCGGGCGGCGTGGCCGCGAAGCGGTCCACCGCACCCACGCCGTCCGCCACCAGCGCGGCGCGCAGGTCCTGCAGCTTCTCCCGCGGCACGAAATGCGTCGCGAGCCCGGCATGGACCGCATCCGCCCCGGTCAGCCGCGCACCCGTCAGCGCCAGCCAGGTCCCGACCGCCCCCGGCAGCCGCGGCAGCAGGTAGGACGTCCCGACATCCGGGAACAGCGCGATCGCCGTTTCCGGCATCGCCACCAGCGCGTGCTCGGTGACCACCTGCGGCCCCTTGTGCGCGGCGACGCCGATGCCGCCCCCCATGCAGACCCCGTCGATCAGGCTGACCCAGGGCTTGGGGAAGGTCGCGATGCCGGTGTTGACCGCGTATTCCTCGGAAAAGAAGGCCTCGACCGCGGCGCGGTCCCCGGCGAGGGCGGCGGCGCGCACCGCCCGCACGTCGCCGCCCGCGCAGAAGGCCCGGCCGCCGGCGCCTTCCAGCACCACCAGCCGCACCGCGGCATCGTTCCTCCAGGCGTCGATCGCCTCGGCGAATTCGCGGATCATCCCGAGCGTCAGGGCGTTCAGCGCCTTCGGCCGGTTCATGAGCAGCGTGCCGGCCACCCCTTCCTTCTTGGCGATCAGGCTGGGCTCGGCAGTCTCGCTCATGGTGTCCTCTCCTCGATGGCTGGGGCGGCGTTACCGGCCGGGCAGGACATTGACAAGCGCCCCGCTCCGCCCGGAGGTATCGCCATGGCCGATCCGCTCGTCCGCTTCGAGGCTGTCCGCAAGTCCTATGGCGCCGGCGGCGCCCTCGCCGTGCAGTCCCTCGACCTCGACATCGCCCGCGGCGAGCTGATGACGCTGCTCGGCCCCTCGGGCTCGGGCAAGACCACCACCCTGATGATGCTCGCCGGCTTCGAGCTGCCGACGGCCGGGCGCATCCTGCTCGAGGGCCGCGACATCGCGCGGACCGCCCCGCACCGCCGCGGCATCGGCGTCGTGTTCCAGTCCTACGCCCTGTTCCCGCACATGACGGTGGCCGAGAACGTCGCCTTCCCGCTCTCCGTCCGCGGCCTCTCCCGCGCCGAGCGGGACGAGCGGGTCGCGAAGGCGCTCGACATGGTCCGCCTCGGCGCCTTCGGCGAACGCCGCCCGGCGCAGCTCTCGGGCGGCCAGCAGCAGCGCGTGGCCCTCGCCCGCGCCATGGTCTTCGAACCCCCCATCGTGCTGCTCGACGAACCCCTGGGCGCGCTCGACAAGGCGCTGCGCGAGGAGATGCAGCTCGAGATCCGCCACATCCACCAGCGCCTCGGCGTGACGATGATGTACGTCACCCACGACCAGGCCGAGGCCCTGACGCTGTCGGACCGCATCGCGGTCTTCGAGGGCGGCCGCATCCGCCAGGTCGCCGACCCCAGGACGCTCTACGACCGTCCGTCGGATGCCTTCGTCGCCGGCTTCGTGGGCGAGAACAACCTGCTGCGCGGCGCGGTCGTCTCCCGCGAGGATGAGGAGGTCTCGGTCCGCCTCGCCTGCGGCCCGACGGTCGCGGCGCTCGCCGTCGACTGCGGCGGCCCCGGCGAATCCTGCCTCGTCGCCGTGCGCCCCGAGCGCGTCGCGGTCGCCGCCGTCACCGCCACGGACCTCGGCGAGGGCGCCATGCCCGCGACGCTGGTCGAGGCGATCTTCCTCGGCGACCATGTCCGCCTGCGCATGTCGGTCGGCGATGGCGGGGAGATCCTGGCGAAGCGCCCCACCGGCCTCGGCACGCTGCCCGAACCCGGCGGCCCCGCCGCGATCGCCTGGCCCGAGGGCGCAGCCTTCGCCTTCCGCGACCTGACGCCGCGGCTCCAGAGCAGATCCCGATCAGGTGGCCTCACCTGAACGGTGAAGATGCTCGCACAAACAAAGGGCTGGAGACGTTGCCGTGAGCCAGGGCGAACGGGAACGGCTCCAGAGCAGATCCCGATCAGGTGGCATCACCTGATCGGGTGAAGATGCTCGCAAAAGCAAAGGGCTGGAGACGTTGCCGTGAGCCAGGGCGAACGGGAACGGCTCCAGAGCAGATCCCGATCAGGTGGCCTCACCTGAACGGTGAAGATGCTCGCACAAACAAAGGGCTGGAGACGTTGCCGTGAGCCAGGGCGAACGGGAACGGCTCCAGGCCATGTGCCGGCGCCGCGAAACATGGCCCGGAGCATTTTCCGGGCCGGTGCCGCCCGATCGAAACATGGTCTAGTCTGCCGTCCGTCGGGGACTGAAGGAGACGCAAGATGGACCGCCGCACGATCCTCAAGGGCGCGCTCGCCGCCGCCGCGCTGCCCGCCGCCGCCCGGGCGCAGGGACGGGACCTCACCGTCGTCTCCTGGGGCGGCGCCTATCAGGACGCGCAGCGGGAGGTCTATTTCCGCCCCTTCCAGCAGCAGACCCACACCCGCCTGCTCGAGGAAACCTGGGACGGCGGCATCGGCGTGCTGCGCTCGCGCATCGCCTCCGGCGCCAATACCTGGGACGTCGTGCAGGTCGAGAGCGAGGAACTGCTGATCGGCGCCGACGAAGGCCTCTTCGAGAAGCTGGACTGGGGCGCGATCGGCGGCCGCGACGCCTATATCCCCGAAGCCGTGCACGACTTCGGCGTGGGCGCGATCCTCTACTCCTTCATCCTCGCCTACGACCGTTCGCGCATCTCCCAGGGCCCGGAAGGCTGGGCCGATTTCTTCGACACCCGGAAGTTCCCGGGCAAGCGCGGCCTCCGCAAGGGACCGAAGACGACGCTCGAGATCGCGCTGATGGGCGACGGCGTGCCGCCGGAACAGGTCTACCAGACCCTCGGCACCCCCGCCGGCGTGGACCGCGCCTTCCGCAAGCTCGACAGCGTGAAGGCCGACCTCGCCTGGTTCGAGCGCGGTTCCCAGCCGCCGCAGTGGCTCGCCGCGGGCGAAGTGGCGCTGACCGTCGCCTACAATGGCCGCATCGCCGCGGCGAATGCCTCGGACGGCCGGAACTTCGCGATCGTCTGGAAGAACAACATCTTCACCCTGGATTCCTGGGTGATCATGAAGGGCAGCCCGAACATCGCGAAGGCGCTGGAGTTCCTGAAGTTCGTCGGCACGCCGACGGTGCAGGCCGGCCTGCCGCAGAAGATCCCCTACGGCGTGACCGCGAAGGGCGCCAACGACCACCTGCCCGCGTCGCTGCTGCCGAACCTGCCGACCGCGCCGCAGAACATCGCCTCCGCGCTGCACCTGAACGACCGGTTCTGGCTCGACAACCTCGACTCGCTCACGCAGCGCTTCAACACCTGGGTGTCGCGCTGAACCTCGCGGCAGGGGCGGGCTTCCGCCCACCCGGCATCACCTGCCGTCGTAGGTGTTGATCACCGTCGCCGGCTGGCCATAGGTCGCGAGCATCCGGCCTGGCCAGGCGGCCCCTGCCCCCATGCCGGGCCGCGGCCGCCAACCTAGCCAGGGGGCCGCGCCCCGGCCCGAGGAAACGCTGTCCGAATCCGGTGCGCCCGCGCACCCTTGCGCCCGGGCGGGCGCGGGGGTTCTTCTGTCCAGGCATCCGCTCCACCGCTCAGGACCCCGCGCCATCCGCAAGACCCGCCGTTCCGGAACCCGCGACCGCAAGCCCGGCACCCGGGGGCGGCCCGCATGAAGGCGGGCACGCGCCTCGGCGCCGCGCTGCTGACGGCGCCGCTGCTGCTGTTCCTTCTCGTCGTCTTCGTCGCCCCGATCGGCGCCTTTCTCTGGCGCGGCATCTCGGACGACGAGGTCCGCCCGGTGCTGCCGCGCACCATCGCCGCCCTGTCCGGCTGGGACGGCAGCGGCACGCCCGGCGAGGCCGCCTTCGACGCCCTGGTCGAGGACCTGCGCGCCGCCCGCGCCGCCGGCGGGGGCGGCAT
>JAFADX010000252.1 GCA_023424475.1 Pseudomonadota bacterium | reverse complement strand
GGCCGGGCCGGCCCCGACCCCTTCACGGGAACGCCAGGATAGACCGGATGTGAGATGACTCCCTGGTTCCGGCCCCTCCGGCGCGCTATGACTGCGCGACCCTTGCCAGGAGACCGGACAGGATGAGCGAGACCGCCGTCACCGTGCAGCCCATGCGCTACCTCGACAAGGCGATGGGCGCGTTGCGCGACCTCGGCCTCCCGGTGCCGAGCACCAATGCCGAGGAAACGCCGATCACCGGCCTGCTCTCTAAGATCATGGAGGTCGATGCCGACCGCGTCACGCTGATCGCCCGCGTGCTCAACCAGGCCACCAACTTCAACGAGGTGGTGCGCGAACAGATCAAGGCGATGGAGGTCGGCCAACGCTACGAGACGATCACCGAGGCCTTCAACTCCATCCGCGACGATGCGCGCGGCATGGTGGCGCAGATGGAGGACGGGAAGATCTCCACCATGGAGCGCCTGTCCAACATCTGGCAGAAGGTCAGCCGCGGAGACATCGCGTCGCGCTTCAACAAGATCCGCGACACCTACCTCGAGGTCTCCAGGGACACCAAGGAGAACATCGACCGCGAGCACGCGATCCTGGAAGCCTATCGCGACTTCCGCGGCGCGCTGAAGCAGGCCGAGGTGCTGGCGCTCGAGGTGCTGAAGGCGGCCGAGGGCCGCCTCAACGCCGCCAAGGCCTCGACCGACGCCGCGGTGAAGGCGGCCGAGGCCGCCACCGACCTCGAGCCGGCCGAGCGTGCGAAGCTCGAGCTGGCCCGCGACGAGGCCCTGCGGCATCTGCAGTCCGAGGACGCGAAGTACCAGATCGCCAAGGACCTCGCGGACAACCTGACCGTTTCCTACAACACCTCCGAAGTGATCATGGCGCGGCTCGTGCAGATCACGACGGCGAAGGAGCGCGTCTACCAGCAGTCGGTCTCCTTCTTCTCGACCAACGAGGCGGTGCTGACCGCGCTCACCGCCTCCTTCACGGGCATGCACGGGCTGCACGAGAGCACCCGCACGCTGGAGAACATGAAGGCCGGCGTGAACCAGTCGCTGGAAGTGCTCGCCGAGATCGGCGGCAAGGTGCAGGAGGCCGCGCTGCGCGCCGGCTACGGCCCGACCATCCAGGCCGATGCGGTGAAGAAGCTGGTGGACTCCGTGGTGAACTACCAGGAACGCTCGATCGAGATCATCGACGAGATGCGCACCGCCGCGACGCAGAACAGCGAGGAGATCCGCCGCTCGGTGGAGGACGCGAAGCAGCGCATGGCGAAGCTCGCGCAGCGCGCCACGGCGGTCGCGGCGACGCATGCCTGAGCCCGGCGCGGGCGTGCCCGCGCTCGACGAGACCATGCTCGCCATGGACGTGGTGGACACGATCCGCCACGCCGAACGGCTGGTCGAGCGCGAGCTGTCCGGCGAGGAACGCCAGGCCCGCCTGCGCGACCGGCTCCGCGAGATCTACAAGTCGCAGGGCATCGAGGTCTCGGACAGCGTCCTCGACCAGGGCATCGCGGCGCTGGAGGAACAGCGCTTCGCCTATGTGCCGAAAGGCCAGGGCTGGCGGCGCAGCCTCGCCACCGCCTGGGTGACGCGCGGACGCTGGGGCAGGTTCGCGCTGGCAGGGCTCGGCGCGCTGCTCATCGGATGGGGTGCCTATCACTTCACGGTCGTGGCGCCGCGTCAGCGCGAGGCCGCCGCCATCGTGCAGGAACTGCAGGTCGAGCTGCCGCGCGCCCTGCGGGCGGAATACGACCGCGTCCTCGCCGGAACGCAGGAAGCCGCGCCGCGCGAGGAAGCCGCCCGCCTGCTGGCCGAGGGCGAGGCCGCGGCGCGCGCCGGGCACGTGGCCGATGCGCGGGCACGCCGCGCGGCCCTGATCGAGCTCGCGGACCGCCTCGCCGCCGCCTACACGGTGCGCATCGTGAGCCGGCCGGGCGAGCCCTCCGGCGTCTGGCGCGTGCCCGCGGCCAATCCGCGCGCGCGGAACTACTACCTGGTCGTCGAAGCGGTGGACCGCAACGGCCGCCCGGTGGAAGTCCCGGTCACCAGCGAGGAGGACGGCCGCACCGCGCGGACCTCGCGCTGGGGCCAGCGCGTCAGCGAGGAGGAATTCGAGCGGGTGCGCCGCGACAAGCTCGACGACGGCGTCATCGCGCGCCCGGTGATCGGGGAGAAGGCGGCAGGCACGCTGGACACCCGCTGGACCGTGCCCACCACCGGAGGGGCGATCCTGTCATGGTGAACGGTGCCGCCGTCCTGCAGGAGATGGATGCGCGCCTCGCCGAGGCGCAGCGGGAAGCCTCGGCCGCGCAGATGGAGGCCGACCGGCTCGCCGCCAGGCGGGACGGCCTGCGGGCGGAGGAAGCCGCGGCCATGCGCGACCTGGCGCGGCTCCGCCTGCTGCAGATCGCGGATGGCAAGGCGGCCCTGGATGCGCTGGATGCCGCGGGTGCCCGCGTGCAGGAAAGCCTGCGCCGCCGCGCCGAGGGGCTCGAGGAGGCGCAGCGCGCGGTGCTCGACGCGCGCGACGCGCTCGTCGCCGCTGAGG
>JAFADX010000249.1 GCA_023424475.1 Pseudomonadota bacterium | reverse complement strand
TGCCTCCGCCGGGGCGGCGGCGGGCGGCTCCTCGGCCGGCCGCCCGGCCTCCGCCGCGCGCTTGCGGCGCGACCAGCGCGACAGGAAACCCTCGCCGCTCACGGCTCTTCCACCCGGGAGCGGCGGCCGAGCGCCTCGGCATCCGCGCGGTCCCGCTTGCGCTTGTGGAAAGCGCGCTCCTTGTGGTGCTCGGCGACGAAGCGTTCGAGCAGCAGGCGCAGGCCCGGCGGCATCGGCAGCGCCTCGAGAAGGTCGGTCGCGGATTCGGCGTAGAGCTGCGCCTCCCCGGCATCGACCGTCACCGCCTGCAGGACGAAGCCGGGCGGCTCGGCCACCGGGCGCAGCAGCACCCAGGCCCGCGGGGGATCCTGCTGCAGGTTGTGGACGTAGTTCTCGGTGTCGGTCGGGTGCAGCGCCACCTCGGCGGTCCCAGCGAAGAAGAAGGTACGCCCGCCATCCTCCCGCAGCACCGTCCAGGCCGGCACCTCGGGCGCGTCCTCCAGCACCTCGCGCGCCTGCCAGGCGTACTCCGCCCAGGGCGTCGCGCCGGGGCGCCGCTCCACCACCACCCCGACCGGGATCCGGATGGTGCCGGGGACCTCGAGGGTCATGCCGCCTCCTCCTTCGCGATCAGCGGCAGGCCGGAGACCAGGTTCTGCGGCTTCATCCGCATCCGGTTCGCCGCATCCATCGCCAGCGCCAGGTAGACCGGGCGACCCGCCACGCGCGGCAGAACGCGGGTGGGGTCGCGGAATTCCAGGACGCCGAGCCAGAGAATGCGCGCAAGCCGCTCCTGGCGCACCTTCTTCCCGTGCCAGAGGTCGTTGGCGATCGCCGTCGCCTCGGCATCGAGGCCGACATGCCAGGTCCAGGCGCGGTCCTCGATCACCGGCACGGCGCGGATCGCGACCTCCTCGCCGAAGACATGGGCGATGAAACGTTCCAGCATCCGCGCGATGCCGCGGCTGCCCTCGCGCCCCTCGGCGATGTCGAGGGCAAAGTCGTGGGCATCCGAGCGCGCGCGATAGGCCGTCCCATTCACGTCGTTCAGCACGTCGAGATCCACCTCGCGCGGCGGCGCTCCGGCTTCCACGAGCAGCTGGCCGAGCGCGCCGAAGCCGCCGTCGTGGCCCCGCATCTCGACCACCTCCTCGTCGGCGAGCAGCGTCGCGCCCTGGTGGATGCCGGCCCGCTGGGTGCGGAACAGCAGTTCCCCCGCGCGCAGCACGAAGGGATCGCCCTCCCCCTCCAGCGCCGCCCGCGCCACAAGGTGCGTGAGCATCTGCAACAGGATCGGCGGCAGGCCGGCGACGCCGCCGCGATAGAGCGCGATCCAGGCCGCCTCGAGCGTCGGCTCCGCCGCGACGCGGTCGCGGAAGGCCAGGAAATGACGGAAATTCTCCTGCGCGTCGGCATCGGCGAGGGCCGCGATGCGGTCCGCCGCGACTGCCTGCACCGGGTCCGCCATCAGCGCGGCATGCAGGGCCCGCTCAGCCGTGCAGGCCTCCTCCGGCGGGAGCAATTCGGGCCGGGCAAGGAAGGCGCGCCACAGGTCCGGCGTCGCGGCCATCCGCCCGTGCGCTGCCGCGTCGCAGAGGTGATGGCCGGAGGCGACCCAGAAGTCGCCGGGGGAAAGCAGCTCGCTCACACGCGCTTCCTTGCCATGTCGGCGAGATCGGGATGCTGCGCCGGCTCCTCCTCGCCCTCGACGCTGATGGTGGCGAAGACGGGCAGCGTCTCCAAGCCGCGCTGTCCGCGCGGGCGTTCGTGCAGGGTGCGGAACCGCTCGCGGACCTCTCCGCTCTCGGCGCTGCGGGCGAGCGCGACGACGGTGCCCGGCGGATGGCCGCAGAGGGATTCGGCGAAGGTCATCTCTTCCTCCGCCGCGGCGCGCGCCGCCGCCATGTCCGGCGCGCCATAGGCGGCCACCAGATGCGCCGCGAGCAGATCGACCGCTGCCGCGCGCTGCGCCGCATCGGCCGCCACGACCTCCACCAGCGTCGACCAGCCGAAGGAGCCGAGGCCGAGGAAGCCGGCGCGGAAGGCCTGCCGGCGTTTGCCGGCGAGGGAGCCGGGGTCGTCGTCCCAGAAGCAGAAGCCGCCGGGCACCGCCCATTCGCCGGGCTCGGCCGCGCGCGGGAAGACCACCGCGTCGGAAGGGTCGAGGCGGATGGTGCGCAGCAGCCGCGTCATGCCGCCGGCACCCCGGCGAGCGGATGCCGCTCGGTCCCGGCGCCGCGGTGGACGACAAGGTCGCCCGTCGCCGGGTCGAGCCCGCGCCGCGCGCCCTGTGCCAGCCGCGGATCGAGCCGCGCCAGATAGCGTTCGGCGAGCAGCCGGAAGCCGCCCCCCTGCCAGTCCGCGAGATTGGCCATCAGATGGCGCGCCCAGCCCGCTGTCAGTTCCGCCGGCGTCGTGTCGTTGAAGCCTTCCTCGAACAGCGTGGTGGTGTCGGGGGACAGGCCCTGTTCCGCACCTGCCGGGGCGGCGAAGGCGATCTCGATGCCGACGACGAGCCAGTCCGGCACCGCATCCTCCGCGCAGCCTGCGGGCGCGGCGAGGCGCGCCTCGCCGACGCGCCCGCCGTTCACGCGGATGGTGGCGGGCCAGTCGAAGCTCAGCGGCAGTTCCGCCGGCCCGTAGGGCGCGGCCGAATCGGCGAAGGCGGTCGCGGCCGCGAGCAGCGCCGGGCGGGCGGCGGCGAGGGGCAATTCCGGCTCGAGCACCACCGCCGCCTCGACGCGGGCCCAGGAGCGGACCCAGACC
>JAFADX010000239.1 GCA_023424475.1 Pseudomonadota bacterium | reverse complement strand
GCCCTGGGCGCCGGCGGCGCGCCGCTGCGGCTGCCGCTGCAGTATTGGCGCTTCGCGGGGCTGAGGGACCTGCTCGCGGTCGTCGGGGCGGCGATCCTGGCGGCCGCGCTGTTCGGCGCCGGGACCTGGGCGCTGGGGGCCTGGAAGCCGTCGAACCCCGCCTTTCCGGTCATCCATGCCGCGACGCTCGCCGCCCTGCTGGCGGGGGCGCGGGTCGCGAGCCTGCTGCAGGCCGCCCGCCACGCCCATGACGCCGCACCCGACGCGCAGAAGGTGCTGCTGGTCGGCGCCGCGGAGGGCACCGACCTCTTCCTGCGCGCCCTCGCCCATGACCGGCGCGCGCCCTACCGCGTGATCGGCATCCTGTCCCTGCGGGCGCGGCAGGCAGGCCGCCGGGTGCAGGGCATCCCCATCCTCGGCACCGTCGAGGACACGGAGGCCGTGCTGGATTCGATGCGCGCCGCCGGGCGGCTGCCGTCGGTCATCGTGCTGGCCTCGGGCCTCGCCGGCCCGTCGCTCGAAGGCGTGCTGGACGCGGCCGACCGCCACGGCGTGCCGGTGCGCCGCGCCCCGGCGCCGACGCGCCTCGGCCCTGCGGGGGGCGAGGAGGCACGGCGCGTGGAGCTGCGCCCCGTCTCCATCGAGGATCTGCTCGACCGCCCGCAGGTGCCCCTCGACCGCGAGGGCATGGCCCGGCTGGTGCAGGGGCGGCGGGTGCTGGTGACGGGCGCCGGCGGCACCATCGGCGGCGAGCTGGCGCGCCAGGTGGCGGCACTCGGCCCCACGACGCTGACGCTGCTCGATCACGGCGAATACGTGCTCTACGAGATCGACCTCGAGCTGCGGGAGAGGCATCCCGAGGTGGCGCGCCGCGCCGTGCTCGCCGATGTGCGCGACGAGGCGCGGATCCGCCGCCTCTTCGAGGATATCCGTCCCGAGCTGGTGTTCCACGCCGCCGCGCTGAAGCATGTGCCGATGGTCGAGAACGATCCGCTCGAGGGCCTGCTCACCAACGCGCTCGGCACCCGGATCGTGGCCGACGCGGCGCGCGCGGTCGGCACCACGGCGATGGTCTTCATCTCGACCGACAAGGCGGTGAACCCGACCTCGGTGATGGGGGCGTCCAAGCGCCTTGCCGAAATGTACTGCCAGGCCTTCGACCGGGAGGCGCGGCACGGCAGGGACGGCATGCGGTGCATCACCGTCCGCTTCGGCAATGTGCTGGGCTCGACCGGTTCCGTCGTCCCGCTGTTCCGCCGGCAGCTGGAACGCGGCGGGCCGCTGACCGTCACGCATCCGGACATGCGCCGCTACTTCATGACGGTGCGCGAGGCGGTCGGCCTGGTGCTGCAGGCGAGCGTGGTCGGCACCACCGACCCCGAGAACATGCCCCCGGAACTGGCCGATGGCGGCATCTTCGTGCTCGACATGGGCGAGCCGGTGAAGATCGTGGACCTCGCGCGCCGCATGATCCGCCTCGCCGGCCTGCGGCCCGACGAGGATGTGGAGATCCGCTTCACCGGCCTGCGTCCCGGCGAGAAGCTGTTCGAGGAACTGTTCCACGGCAAGGAGGCGCCGCGCCCGACCGCCTATCCCGGGCTCCTGGTCGCGACCCCGCGCACGGCCGACACCGCGCTGGTCGGCCGCGCCATCGACGAGATCGCCGCCGCCGCGCGCAGCGGGAACCCGCGGGCCGCGCTGCAGCAGCTGGGCCGGCTGGTACCCGAATTCGACCATGCCCCCGAGGGCACGGCGGCGACCCGGTAGGCATCCCATGACACGAACCGCCATCGGCACCATCGTGCCATCCCACAACCGCATCGCCGAGCGCACCATGGCGACGCTGCTGCGGCACCTGCCCGGGGTCGATTCCTGCATCGCCCGCATACCCTGCCCGCCCGACGGCAGCGTCCAGCCCGCGGATGCCTACGATGGCGGCGTCTACGAGAATGCCGCCTGGCAGCTCGGCCATGCCGGCGTCGCAGCGGTGGCCTGGAACGGCGTGCGCGGCGGGGTTCTCGGCCTCGCCCGGGATCGCGCGCTGGTATCGCTGATCGCCGGGGCCGCGGGTTGCCCGGCGACCACGACCACGCTGCACGCCGCCGAACTGCTCGGGCGCTTCGGCGCGCGGCGCATCGGCATCCTGGTCCCCGGTTCCGCGGCGGAAGCGCAGGCCCATGTGGCCGGCTTCGCCGCCGCCGGCATCGTGACGGCCGCGACGCGCGGCCTCGGCTGCCCGGACTATCTCGCGGCGGCCGAGGTGGACCCGAAGGCGATCGCGGAGGCCGCCCGGGCCCTGGCCGCCGAAGCCGCCCCGGATGCACTGCTGATCTGGAGCAGCAATCTCCCGAGCCTCAAGATCGTGGCCCCTCTCGAAAAGGCGCTCGGGATCCCGGTCCTGGACGGCGCGATGGTCGGCGCGGCGGGACTGCTCGCGGCCGCGGGCATCGCGACCGAGCGGCTGGCGTCGTTCGGCCGGGTCTTCGCCCTGCCCTGAAGCGTTTCAGCGCGACCCGCCGCGAAGCGGGTCACGCTCGGCGCACCGCTTCCGAAAACCGGGGCACGCCATGACCTTTCGCCGCGCCGCCCTTGCCGCCCTGATCCTGTTCGCCGCGCCGCTCGCCGCGGCTGCGAACCCGCTCGCCGGAACCTGGCGCCTGGCCGACGGGGGTCAGACGGTCGAGATCGAGTTCGCGCCCGATGGCCGCTTCTCGCGCCGCGACATCGGCCCGGACGGGCGGGCCACGACCGTCACCGGGCATTGGACCCTGGCCGGTCAGGCTTCCCGGATCCGCCTCGTGATCGAGGACTGGACCCCGCGGCGCGTCTGCGGCCTGACCGGCTGCGCCGAGATCCGCATGCTGCCCGGCGAGTCCTACCGCTTCGTCCTGCCGGATCGCGATACGCTCCTTCTCGAGGACACCGGCGGGCGCATCGCCCTCAGGCGTGCCGGGTGACCGCCATGGGCATGACCATCAGCCAGATCGAGACCTCCCTCGCGCTTGCCGCCGACCTCGGGCAATGCCGCGCGGGCTTCGGCGCGCTGCTCGCGCGCGCGGACCTGCCGCCCGCAGCCGCGGCGGAGCTGCGCCGCCGGCATGCCGAACCGCACCGGAACTACCATGACGCAGCGCATGTCGGCCTGCTGTGGCTGCGGCACCTGCTGCATGGCGGGGATCCCGGCGACCGCGAACTGGCACTCGCCATCCTGTTCCATGACGCGGTCTACGAGCCGATGTCCAAGGACAACGAGGCGCGCTCGGCGGCGCTGCTCGCCGAGCTCGTGCCGGGCGACACCGCCTGGGCGCGGCAGGCCATCCTCGCGACCGCCGACCACATGGCCTATGCCGGCCAGGACTGCCGGGTGCGCCGCCTGCTCGACCTCGACCTGAGTCCCCTGGCCGAGAGCCCGCCGATCTTCGCGCGCAACACCACCTTCCTGCGCCGCGAATACGTGGCGATACCCGAGTCGCAATGGCGCGAGGGCCGCCGCCACGTGCTGGAAGGCTTCCTTGCGGCGCCGGCGATCTTCCGCACCCGCCTCGGCGCCGCCTATGAGGCGCCGGCGCGCGAGAACCTCTCAGCGGCCATCGACGAACTGGCTGCCGCGGCCTGACGGGCGGCCCGGGCGGGCACGATGCCGGCCGCTTCGCCACCTGCGTGGAGCGGCGGACCGGTGCTCAGGCCTGTTCGGGCAGCGCGATCGACAGCCAGCCGCGCCCATCCATGCGCGCGACATCGCCGGGCAGCAGCAGGACGGTGGTGGTGTCGCTCTCGACGATGGCCGGGCCGGCGACCTCCTGGCCGCTCGCCAGGGCGGCAAAGCCGTAGACCGGCACCTCCACCTCCCGGCCGTCGAGGCGGGCACGGCGCCGGGCGAAGGGCGGCGCGTCCTCGCCCATGCCGGCCGCCTCGGGCACCGGCATGGGCGGCAACCGGCCGATCACCGCCAGGCGCGCATTGACCAGCACCACCTCCTCGCCCCGCAGCGCATAGGTGAAGAGGGATTCGTGCCGCTCGTGGAAGGCCTCGGCGACGCGGCCCGCGAGGCCTGGCGCATCCCACGCCACGCCATCGAGCGGGACGGCGATCTCGAAGACCTGCTCGCCGTAGCGCATGTCGGCGGCGCGCTTCGTCTCGACCGTGCCGCCGAACCATTCGGCGACATGGGCGCGGCCCTCGTTCTCCAGCCCGGCCCAGATCGTGCGCAACTCCTCGTCCTCGGGCACGCCGCCGGTGCCGAGCTCGCTGCGCGCCATCTCGTAGCGCAGGTCGGTGTGCAGCATGCCCCAGGCGGACAGGCCCGCGGCGAAGACCGGCACGGCGACCTTGCGCATGGCGAGCTCGCGCGCGACGGCGCTGGCGTGCAGCCCGGCCGCGCCGCCGAAGGCGAGCAGGGTGAAGTCGCGCGGATCGACGCCGCGCCGCACGGTGGCGACGCGGATGCCGTCGGCCATGCGGACATTGGCGAGGCGATGCACGCCCTCGGCCGCAGCCATCGCCTCGATGCCGAGCGCGCCGCCCAGGCGTTCGAAGGCCCGCAGCGCGCCGGCGCGATCCAGCTTCCGCGCGCCGCCGAGGAAATTGTCCGGATCGAGGTAGCCGAGCACCAGGTTGGCATCGGTCACCGCGGGCTCGCTCCCGCCCTGGCCATACGCGACGGGTCCAGGCACCGCGCCGGCGCTGCGGGGCCCGACCTGCAGCGTGCCGCCGGCGCCGAGATGGCCGATCGAGCCGCCGCCGGCACCGAGCGTCACGATGTCGAGGCTCTCGAGCGCAATGCGCTCTCCCGCCACGGTGCGGCCGCGGCCGAGCGCGGCCTCGCCGCCCTGCACCAGCGCGATGTCGGTCGAGGTGCCGCCGACATCGAAGGTGATGAGGTCCTGCCCGAGCCCGCGCCCGGCCAGCGCCACGCCAGCCGCGACGCCGCCCGCGGGGCCCGAGAGCGCGGTGCCGGCCGCGAGCCGCGCGGCTTCCTCGACCGGCGCCACGCCGCCATGGGAAAGGATGACGAAGACCGGCCCGGCATAGCCCGCGCCGTCGAGCCGCCCGCGCAGCCGCGCCAGGTAGCGCGACACCACCGGGCCGACATAGGCATTCACGCAGGCGGTGGAGAAGCGTTCGAACTCCTTGATCTGCGGCAGCACCTCGGCCGAGGTGGTGACGAAGACGCCGGGCAGCGCCGCGCGCACCGCCTCGGCCGCCGCGCGTTCATGCGCGTCGTCGCGCCAGGAATGCAGGAAGCAGACGGCAATGGCCTCGACCTGCTCGGCCTTCAGCGTCGCGATGGCGGCGTCGAGCGAGCTGCGGTCGAGCGCCACCTCGACCTGGCCGTCGGGGCGGATGCGCTCGCGCACCGGCAGGCGCAGCCGGCGCGGCACCAGCGCAGGCGCGGCGGGCAGGCGCAGGTCGTAGCGGTCGGGCTTGAGGCCCTCGCGCATCTCGATCACGTCGCGGTGGCCCTCGGTGGTCAGCATCGCGATCTTCGCGCCCTTGCGTTCCAGCAGGGCATTGGTCGCGACGGTGGTGCCGTGGACGACGCGCTCGGTCCGCGCGAGCAGGCCGGCAAGCGGCAGGCCGAGGCGCTCCGCCAGCACGCCGAGGCCGGCTACGACGCCTTCGCTCTGGTCGGCGGGGGTGGAGGAGGCCTTGGCGAGGGTCGTCACGCCGTCCGAGGCGACGCAGACCACGTCGGTGAAGGTGCCGCCGACGTCGACGCCGATGCGGTAGGTGGCGCTCATGGCCGCGCTCCGGGCAGAAGGCAGGTCGGGGGAGGAGAACCTCCCCCGATCCCCCTGTAGCGTGCCACAACGTTCCGGACACTCTGCCACAAGGTTTCGGACCCCCACCGTGCTCCCCACCACCGTCCTTACGGCCCCCTCTAACGCACCTTTGAGGGCTCTCTAAGAGGGTCGTCACCGCCTCTCGGCCAGCCAGACGCGCGCCCGCCCCCGGGTGCCGCACTGCTTGCAGCGCAGGATCTCGCTCAGGCGGTTGAGCGGGCGATCTCCCGCCTCCCCATAGACGCCCGCCGGGATCATCGACTGGCGTCGGCAGACCAGGCAGCGGACCTCCAGGTGATGCCCCGCGCGGGCTGCCTCCTCCGCAGGGGTGTCCGGGCGGGGCGTCAGGCGTGCCATCACACCGGCGCCAGCAGGCCGGCGCCGTCGTTGCGGACGTTGCCGACAGCTCGGCCGACACGCCAGGCGTGCAGGATGCCAGGGGCGGCAGGGCGCAGGAGAGGGCCAACGTCCTCGACATCGATCTCGCCGAGCCAGGCCGGCCAGTCCGCGCGCTCGAGGACCACCGGCATGCGGTCATGGATATCCCGCAGTTCCGCATTGGCCGAGGTCGTGACGATGGCGAATGTGCGCAGGATCTGCCCCTCGGGGTCGCGCCAGCCGTCCCAGAGACCCGCGAACGCCAGCGGAGCCCCGTCCACCCTGCCGATCGCCCAGGGCTGCTTTCCGCCCTCCGTCACCTGCCATTCGTAGTAGGCGTCGGCCGGCACCAGGCAGCGGCGAGCCCGGAAGGCGCCCCTGAACATGCGCGAGGTGTCGATGGTCTCGGACCTGGCGTTGATGGGCTGCCGGACGGACTTCGGGTCCTTCGCCCAGCGCGGCACGAGCCCCCACTGCAGCAGGTCGAGGTGCCGCGTCCCAGTCTCCGGGTTGCGGCGCACCACGGGCGCCTTCTGGGTCGGGGCGATGTTCCAGGATGGCCGGGCGTTCGGGAGTGGAGCACCCACCTCGAACTCCATGCCGATCTGATGGATCTCGGTCTGCTGGGCGTACCGGCCGCACATGGTGGCCAACTACGACTGCTGAGGCGGGCTTTTTTGCCGGTGCAAGGCGTCAAGCGGAGCGAGCAGCTGCACCTCCCCGGCAGCACGCCTGAGAGCGCGCTGGGCGTGCTCCTGGCTTCCGCTGTCCGCGAGGCGCACCGCCGCCCATCCGAGCACCTGCTCCAGGGCCTCGCTCCGCTGCCAGCCCGCGGTCTCGGCCGCATGGAGGACGGCAGCCAAGGCCGGCGCCAATGCTTTGCGGCAACGGCCATTCCGCCCCGGCCCATCAGTGCTGGGGGCGCGCGGAACAGCCGCGTCCACCGGCTCGGGCGGCTGCGGTGTCTGGGCCATCAGCTCCCGCACCAGGCGTGTGTGATACGGTCCGAGCCGCCGTGCCCCCGACACCGCCTTGCGCAGGGTGTCGTATTGGATGCCGAGGCGGTCTGACAGCGCCCGGACAGCGCCATGCTCATGCCCATGCAGCTGCCGCGCAAAGGCGGCCAGCTCCTCACTCGTCAGAGCCTCACGCTCCGCGCTCTCAACTGAGCCGCTCATCAGCCCCCGTCTCCCCCTCGATAGGCAGGCCGCCGCAGCACCTGCCGGCGTGACCGGACGGCCGCGATGGTCCGCCCCAGCCGCTCGGCAGCCGCCCGGTCGGGCATGGTGCCCAGCACCGCATCCTCCTCTGCCCGCCACTCGCGCTCCGCCCAGCTGGCCGGACGGGGCCGCACACGCATGCGGGCGCTGTGCGCCTCGCGCCAGGCGTCGGGCTTCGGGCGGCTGGCGGCCTCCCGCAGGGCTGCGGCTGTATTGGGGTGGGCCGGGACGCCCCGCTTGCTGGCGGCCATCCTGGCGCGCCCCGCCGCCGGCGCCATGTCCTCGCCCCGATCCCTGCGCAACTGCGTCCGCAGCCGGCCGACGCTGCTCGCGCAGATATCGAGCATCTGAGCCACGTACAGCCGCGGCTGCGGCGACAGGATCAGGTCCGCGGTCGCCGGATCGGCCCACCAGCGCGCGGGCCTCTGCCGCGGTCCCAGCAGGGCGAGGCGGGCATAGGTGACGGCCGCGGGCTTGACCCCGTGGCGCACGGCGAAATCCGCCGTGGTCAGCGTGCTGAGGTCATCCCATCGCTGTAGCCACCAGCGCTCGCCGTCCTCATACCAATTGTGCCCGAGGGCGCGACGGAGGCGATGAACCGTGGTCGCGGAAATCGGCAGGTCGATCAGGTCCGGGGCGCGGCGATGCCGCTCCAGGTACTCGGCCAGATCGCGGGTGATGATGACGGCGGCGCCGCCCGGTCCGGACATCGACACGGGGCGGCCGAGGTAGATGGCAAAGCCATGGTCGGTCGGCCGCGCATCGTCCACCGACCAGACGACCTCACCGGCATCAAGGACATGGTTGCCGGGCCGCGGTGCCGGCAGCTCACCGGGCGGCAGCGCCATGAGGCGGTCCCACTCGTCGTCCGGCAGCGTATCGGGGTCGATGCGCCGCACGGGCGGCGCATCCTGGCGGCGCGGCGGTGTCACGCCGCCTCCGTGATCTCGACCGTCTCAAAGGTGATCATGGGGCTGCCCGCGTAGGTCGCGTTCGGCCGGCCCATGCGCTCGCGGATGTCGGCGACGCGGGCGGGCTCGCCGTCAAACCAGCCCATGTCGTCGTAGCCGATCTCGTCGCAGGTGATCATCTCGTCATCGCCAAGGAGGTGCAGCACCGGGACAATGCCCAGGGCCTGCGCCGCGACCAGGCGGTGCGAACCCTCGAGCGCGACGATCAGCTCGCCACCCTCGTACCAAGCGCAGCGGATGACCGGCGCGCCGAGGCGCTGCATGTCGGCCTTGACCTCTTCGAGGTGGGCGGCGTCGGGCGTGTTGGGGAGGATGATGGTGGTCATGTCGCTGGCCTCCTGGGCCTCTGCTCGGCTCGGGACCAGTCCCGTTGCCGTGTCCGATTTACGCTCGAAAATCGGACACGGCACAACACCTATTTGCGCCCGCCACCTGAAATCAGCACCTCCGCGAAGGTCTTGCCGGCCTGCCCGGAACGAGCTGCCACGCCATAGGCAAGCTTGACCGTGTCGATCTCGAAGCGGCGGAACACCTTCCGCACCCCAGGGCGGTCGTTCAGGGACATGATGAACCGGCCCTTGATGCCGGCCAGCAGCTCCGCCAGGCGCTCGAAGTCCTCCCGCGCGAAGACCCCGGCCCCATAGTAGCGCTCGCATTCCCAGTAGGGCGGGTCGAGGTAGAAGAGGGTCTCCGGGCTGTCGTAGCGGGGGATCAGCTCGGCATAGTTCAGCCGCTCGATCACCACCCCGGACAGGCGCTCATGGGCGTCCTCCAGCAAGGGCGCGATCTTCGACATGTCGAACCGGCCCGGGTTCGACGGCGACACCCCGAAGGCCCGGCCCACGATGCGGCCGCCGAAGGCCAGGCGCTGGAGGTAGATGAAGCGGGCCGCGCGCTCGAGGTCAGTCAGGGTCTCAGGGTCCACCGAGGTCAGGCGCTCGAATTCCGCCCGGGAGGAAACCTGCCAGCGCAGCATGTCCAGGAAGGCCTGGTAGTGGCGCTGGAGGATCCGGAACAGGCCGGAGACATCTTTCGACAGGTCATTGATGACCTCTGCCCGTGCCCGAAAGGGCCGACGTAGGAAGACCCCGCCCATGCCGATGAAGGGCTCAACATAGGTGCGGTGCGGGATGGCCGCGAGCCGCTCGATGATGGTGTTCGCCAGCCGGCGCTTGCCGCCCAGATAGGCGGCGACGGGCGCCGCCGGGCGGGCCGGGATCAGATCAGTCGGTAACTCCAAGGCAACCTCGCTCGGTCAATGTCCCGGGCGCCGGCCGGCGCGGGCGGGACGGTTCTGCCGTGCGAGGGTGCCTTCCTCGCGGTTCGGGCCGTTGCCGCGGCCCGGCCCCCGCCTGTCGGCGGGAAGGTCGTCACATGCCGGCCAGCGCGCGGCCGATCGCCGCACCGGCGCCGAGCTCGGCCCATTCGGTCGCGCCCACCGCGAGGCGCGGGACCGCTGGCAGGCGCCCCGTATCCCCCAGCCACCAGGCAGCGGCGTAGATCGGCCCGAAGGCGGCGCCGGCGATGGCCATCGGCCACCAGGCCGCGCCCCACCACCACAGCACCGCCGCGGCCGGCCCGGTCGCAACCAGGCCCCAGCCAGTCATCGCGAGCGCATCTGTCAGGCGGGTGCCGCCGGTGCGGCCGATGTCCATCGCCTCGCCCCAGCCCGCGGCCA